>PNAT01000175.1 GCA_003169675.1 Acidimicrobiaceae bacterium | reverse complement strand
ACGTTCTGTTCCCCGGGAACCTTCAGGGGACAAGAAGGCATAAGGATCACGGGACGCGGCCTGCGCGGACCAGGTCGGCGGCTCGGGTCCAGCTCTCGTCGCGGAAGGCCAGTTCCAGGCCCAGGGCCAGCTTGCCCGCCAGGCGACGCCAGCTCGGCTCTCCTTCGAGGTAGCGGGCGAAGTCGTCAAGGAACCGGATATGGGCCTCGGTGGGCGGGAGGGTGCGGAAGGTCACTCCCAAGATGTGGCTGACCGACACGCTGCCCACCCCAAGGAGGACCCTCCCCAGACGTTGCATCCTTCGGGCGTAGTCGGTGTCCTGGAAGAAATTGAAGAAGCGCTCGTCGAAGGCACCGGCAGCGAGGAATTCGGCCCGCCGAACGAGGAGGCAGGCGGCCCCGACGGTCCCGATCGGGACGATGCCGGGTGGTTCGGCAAATTCGGCATAACGATGGCGCCGGATCGGGGCGCCCCCAAGCATCCGGGCGATCCTGCGCCCCCGGTGGGTGAAATCGGTCGCCAGGGTCGTCGAGGTGGGTAGCCGTCGCCAGAAGTGTTGTGGGCTGCCGTCGGGGTTGCAGAACCAAGGGGTGACACCCCAGGCGTGATCGTTGTCCGCCAGGACGCCTGCCAGGGTGTCGAGCGAGCCCGCGGGCAGCAGGACGTCCGGGTTGAGGAAGAGCACGAGGTCGTGTGTCGCCGCCCTGGCACCCACGTTGGCGGCGTGGGTGAACCCGGTATTGCGGTCCAGTTCGATCAGCTCGACGTCGCGAGCTCGCAGCATGTTCACGGACCCATCGCTGGACCCGTTGTCGACAACGACGGTCTCGACAGTCCGATCTAAGGCCGCAGGCGGCACGGTGTCCAACGTCGCCGTAATGGTCGCTTCCGTGTTCCACGAGACAAGTACCACCGTCAACCCAGGCTTCGTCCCGTTCACGCACGGCTCAGGGTAGTGAGAACGATTCCCTGAGGCAAAGGACATCTCGCGGTCGAGGTGGCATGCTTGGAGGCCACAAGAAAGGGCGAGATCGTGAAATGGTGGTTGCAACGGACCCTCGGAGCCATGAGAGTGGGCCGCGGCAGGGACTGGTTGCGTTTCACCTGGGCCAAGACGAAAGCGGCGGGGACCGTCGTAGCTGCAGACTTGCCTTACGTCGACCCCGGGTTCGCACTGCGGATGTCGCCCGGTTCCAGGTTGGTGATCGGCCGCGGCGTGCATTTCCGACCAGGTTTTTCCGCCGACGTCGAGGGTGACGGCATTCTTGAGATCGGCGACGACACATCGTTCAACGTGAATTGCTGGATCGGCGTGACAACTCGGGTCACCATCGGTTCACATTGCCTGGTCGGGCCTTTCGTGACCGTCACTGACGGGAACCACGCCTATGACCAGACTGACACGCCCATATGGGCGCAAGGACTCGCGACCCGCGAAATCGACATCGGCGACGACGTGTGGCTGGGTGCCAAGGCGACCATCATCGCCAACGTGGGCCATGGGGCCGTGGTGGGAGCCAACGCGGTGGTCACGAAACCGGTGGACGAGCACACCGTCGTTGCTGGAGTCCCGGCCAAGCCCCTGCGCCGGCGCGGCGAGCCCGGTGCGGACTCGGAGCCATCTTCGACAGTCGACGATCGTGGCGATCCCGCTCTCCGCGAGAGATGAACCAGACGGAGGCGTCCGGCGACAAGGGAGTGCCGCAGCCGGCTCTGTCGGTAGTCGTCCCCACCTACAACCGTGCCGCCCTTCTCGATCGCTGCCTGGCTCATCTGTCGGAGCAGACGATCGGTTTCGACCGCTTCGAGGTCATCGTGGCCGACGATGCATCCGAGGACGACACGGGCGAAATCGTGTCCCGGTGGTCGGCTTCGCCAATGGCCGTGCGCTACGTGGCTTGCCCGAAGGGCTTTGCCGGGGCAGCCAGGAACCGGGGGACGGAGATCGTCAAGGCCGACCGGGTCGTGTTCCTGGGCGACGACATCATGGCCGCCCCCGACCTGCTCCAATGGCACTTGCGGGGGGACGAGCGCTTTGGCGCCAAGAGCGTGTTGGTCGGCCAAGTGGACCTCCAACCCGATCCCCGGTCCCCATTCATGCAGTTCCTCTTGGATGAAGGCGCGCATCATGACTTCGACTTCCTGCACAGCCAAGGAGTCGATCCCATCCCACCTTGGTACTTCTACGCCTGCAATGCCTCCGCCCCCACGCTTGCCTTGCGCCAGGTCGGTGGATTCGACGAGTCCCTTCTGCGCCTACGGGAGGACTCCGAGTTGGGCTACCGGTTGGTGGCCGCCGGCTACCCAATGCACTTCCTCCCCGAGGCCCGAGGTCGCCACGTCCATCCCACGAACTTCCACACCTATCTCGCCGGCCGGCGTGCCGGACGTCCTGACTCGGTGCGTTTCATCCGCATGATGAAAGCGGCCGGCCAGCCAGTCGACAAGCCCGGCCAACGCCGCGTCGCCGATCGGCTCCTTACCGACGGTCGAGTGGACTGGATGGCGAGGTGGGCTGACCGGGCCGGATCACTACTGCCGGCTCCTACGCGCCGGAGGCTCTACCGCGGCCTGTTGCGCTACGAAGAGCGCCGCGCATTGTTAGCCTCGATCCTCAATCCTCGGCCCTCCGGCGAGTAGGCGTTTCCCCTGAACTTGGTCGACCCAAATCGTTGCCCCGCACGGCCTTCGCGGTGCGGCTCGAGCGTCCTGTAGGGCACTTCTTGAACGTGGACGGGCAGCGGCAGCAGTCGTTGTCACCGTCCCGGTATCTGTGATGCCGCGGTTGGAGTCTAGGTAAATCACTGAGTGGACCAAGCGGCGACGAGCCGGACGAGCTTCACTTCGAAGCAGTCCCGGTCCGGGCAACGGGCCCGGTGGCACCCGAGCGGGTGGGTGTCTTCTCGTTCGGGAAGGAGCGGCTCGAACGCCTCCCAGATCGTGCCCTTCACTTCAGAGTCGAGTGCGCGCATGATGGCGCAGACCTCCATCCGGTCGTTCGGTACTGGGTAAGCACCCCGATGGTCTAGGGGCCACACCGACGACCAGTTGACGTTCACCCTAGCGCCAACGACCTAGTCAGAGGCTCTTTTGCCCTACTCACGCGGCCTCATATGGCTCCGGTGGGTGCCCGTCGATTGCCGTTCCGGCGCCCCACTATCCGCTCTCCAGTTGGCCTTGGAACCGACTGCGTAAACGGTCTGAGCTTCTGATGCCGTTCGCGCCGCCGCTTGGCAGGCTCGGGTACGATCCGGCGATGGCGACCGCTCGATGTCCAGAGTCATGACGCAGCCGCCCGGGCAAGCCGCGTCGACGCCGTTCGTCAGTTTTCCCGAAAAGACGGACCGATCGTATCGGCCCAACTACCCCTTCCCCGGTGAGGCAATCAACCGCAACCAGGCCGAGCTTCATGACACGCTCGGCGACATTAAGGGATGGCTTCGTCCCGAGGACACATTGAAGCTGTACGAGTTGGCGTATTTCTCAGCGGGACCGATCCTCGAGATCGGGACCTACTGCGGCAAGTCCACCGTGGTCATATCGACGGCCCTGCGCGACTCGGCGAATGGCCAGCCGTTCTACTCCCTCGACATTGACGGTGGATCCTTGGCATCCGCTCAGGCGACGCTAGCGGCACGTGGACTCGCACAGTATGTGCAACTTGTCCGCGGCAGCGTCCACGCTCTGCTTCGCGCCTTCGGAGGATTCACGCCAAGTTTTGTCTTTATCGACGGCGATCATTCACTCGAGGGCGTGCGTAGCGACCTCAAAGCGCTCTCGGACCGCGTGTCGATCGACGGGGTCGTGCTTTTCCACGACTACCTCGATGACCGTAACGACAACCCGGATGTGCCGGGGTACGGGGTGACCACCGCGATTTCACAGAGCTGGGTGGCGCAGGACTGCGAGTATGCCGGCACCTTCGGCTGTGCCGCGCTCTACCGCAGGATCAGTGCACCGAGCACCGCGCCTCCGTCGATCCTCGACCTGGTTCGCCTCGACCCTCTAGACGTGCAGATCCGGTCTCGTGTTGCCGCCCCAGCCAAGGAGCTACTACGTCGGCTGCGGTCCCTCGACCGTCGAGGCTGACGCCAAGGCTGACCTCCGCCGGTTGGCGCCAAGGGAGCGCCGTCTTCAGTACGGACCAATGCCAAAGTGCGCGAGCACCCTCCCTCAACACGTCTCTTGGAACAACCGGTTCCGAGGATCGAGATGAGAAGCTCTGGCTCGTGAGCCGGCTGGCGTCTGGGCACGTGCCGGGCGGGCTACTCCCCGGTACCGGGCGGGTTCCTCGGTCGCGCCATCACGACGATGTGAAAGGCGCCGAGACGGCGCATGCCGGGCAACAGGGCCACCTTGCTGATGACACCGTTGAGGTAACCAGGGGCCAACGGCGACTTCTCGAAGCCGAAGAGGCGAAGTTCGATATCAAAACCGACCTGCTGCAGGATACGGCGAAGCGAGCCAGGTGTCTGCTCGTTGACGTGCATCTCGTGCTCGTAGGAGCTGCGCGGATCACGCCCGGTTCTTCGACGCTGGATGACACGAGCCACGACACGCAGCAGCGGGTACACGTACTGGTAGAAGTTCCGGTTCGGCATTGTGTGGATGCAGAGCCGGCCCTGTGGACGCAGAACTCGGCGGACCTCGACGAGCGCGGCCTCCAACTCGGCGGGGCGGAGGTGCTCTACGACATCGAGCATCGATACGACGTCGATAGTGCTCGTCGCCGCCGGCAGAGCTTTGGCGTCGGCTCGGACGAATACGGTCCGATCCGCCAAATCTGCGTTCTGCTCGAGGGCCGATCGGGCCAGGCGGAGCGCAGCGGGAGCGTAATCGACACCTACGACGACGGCTCCTCGCGACGCGACATTCAGGGCGAACTCGCCCCGCCCGGAGCCCACGTCGATCACGCGACAACCGGGCCCGATTCCCAACTCGTCCATAAGGTCCAAGGTCACCGAGTGCAGGGCCAGGCCGCCGGACTCGAAGAATGCATCCCCACCCGCAGCACATTCGAGGAAGTACTGCTCGGTGTAGACGGAAGCGGGCACAGGGCCGCCGGGGGTGGGACCTTCGGGTGCGGATGACGGACTTGTGGTGTCCTTTCGTCGTCCTCTCATCGGATGATCGGTCCTTCCGAAACATCGGCAAAGAGCGAATCCAGTACGCGTTGCCCCACGGCGGCCCAGGTGAAATGCGGAGCACGGGCTTGGGCGGCAGCGCCCATGACTCGGGCGCGCTCGGGGTCGGACATCAGGCGCATGCCCGTCAGGAGCGCACGCTCATCTCCCGGATCGACGAGGATGCCGCCATCATCGCCGACGATGTCGGCCGCCCCGCCCATCGAAGTGGCGATACTGGCAATTCCGGCCGCCGCCGCCTCAGCGTAGGCGATGCCGAAAGGCTCGAACCTCGAGGGCATGACGAAGCACGTGGCGCGCTCGAAGAGGCGGCACAACGCCGCACGGTCGGTGGGCGAGCCCAATTGCATCGGGCCGTGGCCGATGACCCCGGCCACGTCGATGCGAGGATGATCTCCCACGACTTCCAGCATGGCGTCAGGGACCTCGGCACGCAGCTGTGCGAAGGCATGGACCAGGGCGGGGCCGTTCTTGCGCTCCCATTCGCGCCCGACGAAGAGGAAGCGGGGGTGTAGCCAGTCGCGGGGGGCCGGAGACGGGTCGAGGTTCCGGCCGCAGCCCACGACATCGACCTTCGCCGGTGGCACTCCATAATCGTCCACCACAGAGCGTGCCGCCCACGCGCTGGCGACGAGACACTTCTTCGCCTCGCCGTACAACCGTGCTTGCCGAGCCTGCCACGCGTCCCACCGGGTGCCGTCCATGCCGTTGAAGCGGAAGTCGGCGATCGAGCGGGCCTGTGCCACGGTCATATCGTCGAAGGTGGCGAACGGCTCGTCCACCGGTATGCCGAAGTGGCTTCCAAGGAGAATCCACGCGTCCACCGGACCGCGATGGCGAATAAGACGGCGCATTCGGGACGACTGCTCCGCGGCGCGGGCGAACACAGGGGAGCGGGACCAGGAGTCGTCCAATCGTCCCGTGAGCGACAGCCAGCCTTGCAGGAGGCGAGCAACGGCTCCCGGCACCGAAGTGTCGAGCGTGACCACCTGAGCCCCCGCTTCACCGAGCCCGCGCACGAGGGAAGCTGGAGTTCCGGACCACGAAGCCGGATCGAGGGCATCGGTAGCGGCCACGCCGACCTGCCGAGGCACCCAAGTCATCGTGAATCCCGACCCGGCAAATTGGCGATCCGGTCGCGCCGGCTGATCAGCATGTTGAACTGGTCGGTCGCCCCCGCCACGTCCGCAGCCGACAGGGTCCGGAGCAGGGGCCGGCGGACGAGCCCGGAACTCTCGGCGATGGCGAAGCCGACGTAGGAATCCTCGAGCGTCTCGAGGAACTCGGCCAAGGCCTGTGCGTTCCCGAACTGGGGACTGACCTCGATCAGGGTGTGGGTGATGCGGCCGGCGCCGTAGAGACCCGCCCCGCCGGAGAGCACCTCGCCCTCGAACCCTTCGACGTCGATCTTCACGAATTCGATCTCACCGGCAACGTGCTCTTCGGCGAAGCGGTCCAGGGTTGTCACGCAGACGATACGGGTGGTCTCGGTCGGTACCGAATTCGATTCCGAACCAGGTCGCAAGGTGCCAAGTCCAGCATTGCCAGCAGTCGCTGACTCCTGGTACTGAGCCGTTCCCGACGCCGCTCCCAAGGCCATGGCATGGACGGAAACGTTCGGCAGAGGCGAACGGTCCACCAACTGCTCGAGCACGGCCAGGCAGGCGGGGGAGGGCTCGAAGGCGTGGACGGTCCCTCGGGGCCCGACCATCCGGGCCAGCGTGGCTGTGTAGTAACCGGTATTGGCACCCACGTCGAGCACAAGTGCGCCGGGGCGCACGAGGCTCCGCAGCAGGCGCAGTTCGGGTCGCTCGTAGGTGCCCTGGTAGGCCCCCCCGCTGACGTAGTCCGTCGGGTCGAAGGCGATGGTGAGATGGGGCCAGACTTCCACCAGCCCCGCGCTCGGAGGGCTCTTGAGGCGGTGTGCCAGGCCCCATGCTCGATGAGCACCGGTGAGACCGGCGACAGCCGTGCGACGCGCCAGCCTGTGCAACCAGGGCTGGATGGTCACGGGACGCTCGCCGTTGCGGGGAGGACGCCCGGTCATCGGCGAGCCGGCGTGACCGGGGTTCCGAAATAGTCGCGGGCGACACCATCGAACAATGCGAGCAGCTTCGACGACTCGTCGTAGAGGTTGAAGCGCTCTTCGACTCGCTTTCGTGCCGCTCGACCCAGATCTAGCCGTGACTCGCGCTCCAGCCGGGCCATGTCCTCGACCGCGTCGGCCAGCGCCTCTGGGTTGTCGGGCGGAACCAGCCGGCCCACATGTTCGTCGACCATCTCGGGCACGGCGGCCGTAGTCGTCGAGACGACGGGCAGGCCGGTTGCCATAGCCTCCTTGATGACGACGGGCATGGAGTCGCGGTTGCCCTGCCCGTCGATACGGCATGCCAGCACGAAGACGTCGGCATCTGCCATGCGGGAGCCGACCTCCGACGGGGTCAGCGGCCCGGTCAATCTGACGACATCGGTCAGGTCGAGGATCTTGACGAGGCTCTCGAGCTCACTGCGCAGCGGGCCATGGCCGACAATGTCGCATGTGACCTCGAGTCCCCGGTCGCGCAGGATGGCAACGGCGCGGATGAGATCGGAGAACCCCTTGATCTCCACCAATCGACCGACCGACAGCAGGCGCAGCCCGCCTCCGTGGGCACTACGTTCGACGAAGGCGAAACGATCGGGATCGACCCCGCAGTAGATGGTCGACAACCGGCCGGTGTCGATCTCGGGGCAAATTCCCACGAGCTGACGGATGTTGTAGGTGCAGACCATGACCACTCCGTGCGCCAGGCGTACATAGCGGCACAGGCCGTTGCGACGCAGGTAGAGCTCATGCGCATGGATTGTGAAGGTGAAGGGGCAGCGGACAAGATCGGCGGCCACAAGCCCGGTGGCGGCTGCGTCGTCCCCGAAGTGGGCATGGATGTGAATCGCCCCGGCGGATCTCACCTGGGAGGCGAGCCAGCCCGCCGACAAAGCGCCGCGCAGCATGGTGAGCGAGCGCTGCCGGAGGGCGGCGGCAACATGGGCGGAGGTCGTAACCGGACAGCGCAGCATCCACCAGGCGAAGTAGATGCCCAGGACGAACGTTGCCGGTCGGTAGCCCACGTCCCCGGGCGGGGTACAGCTGGGCCCTTTGAGGTCTGCTCGCGGCCGGTAGATCGAGAAGACCTTCACGGTGCGGCCCATCGAGCGAAGGACTCGGATCTCGTTTTCGACGAACGTCTCCGACAGCTGCGGGTAAAAGGGGATCACGTAGGCGATGTTGTCGGGGCCTTTCATGACGGTTCCCTTGCTGCGAGAGCGGGCCCGCCGGGCAGAAGGGTATTGACGAAGCCTGCGGAGGAAGCTAACATGCCGGCTGGATCGGCGGGTCCAACGCGAGGTGTGGCCATTGCTGCGCTGCGTGCTGAGCGTGCCCGAGCTTCGGGTGACGTACGAGGAGGCGGAAATGCGTGCAAGGCGTTGGCGGATCGGCATGGCTGGTGCCATGGTGGCGAGTGGCATCGGGACGTTGCTGGCGATGGCCCAGCCGGTGGGGGCGGCCACGAGTGCCGGCACCCAGTATTCGATCACGGGTAGTGCGCAATTCTCGTCCGGTCTCAACGTGGCCGTCGCGCCCGGGAGCTACAGCTACAGCTTCACGGGCGACCTGGCATCGGTCGCCCCAGGAGGTCCGACCGGGACGATCACGGCCACTGGCGCGGCCACTGGTGGCTGCCTCGGCGGGTACGGAGGCGGGCAGGCGGTGGTGGCATGGAACGACGGCCAGACCTCCGACGTGGCCTACCTGACCCAGTCGGTGGGAGCCGTGGTCGTGGTCACGGGGCAGGTGAACTCGGGTGAATACGTCGGGAGTGCCTTGACCGGGGCGCTGGCTTTTCAGGTGAGCTCCCCGCAAGACTGCGTCGGCTCCGGCGTCACCGCGGCCAACTTCACCGGCGGCGCGAACGTGGGGGCCTCCGCCCAGTGAGTTGAGCGTGGCCGGGTTCATGGAACTCCGGCCTCCAGCTCTCCCAGGAGGACACGGTCCTCGACGATGAAGGACATCCCGTGCCAGCCGAACTGGATGTACGGAGAGAAATGGAACGCCGAGTTCTGCTCACCCGCCAGTTCCAGTAGAGCCTTGCGCTCGCCGGCCAACGTGTTCTCCGAATAGCAGAAGTAGTCGTCGAAGGCCACGATCATCCCGTGCTTCAGGCGGGTGGCGAGGAATGCCAGCACGTCACGGGTCGAGCTGTAGAGATCACAGTCGATGTAGGCGAGGGCGATATCGGACGGCAGCCTCGCCGATCCCTGGTCGGCCAGCGTTTCGGAGTAGAAGCCCTCAATGACGTCGTAGTCCGATACAGGGATGCCGTTCACGTCGCACGACGCGCGGAATTCATCAACTGACATTGCGTACTCACCCTGCTGCCATACCGGGTGGTCGTCGTCAGGCTGGGCGGAGGAAGGTAACCCTCGAAAGGAATCGAAGGCCCACAGGTGTCGGGGGCGTCCCGAGAGTCGGATCTGTTGGTTGGCAAGACCGAAGGTGACGCCACTCCAGCACCCGAACTCGGCGTAGTCGCCCGATATCCCGTTGAAGGCCAAGGCCCCCAAGGCACGACGGAGGAAGGTCGAGCGCTCGGTCTTTTCGTAGTAGGCCCGATCCCGGCGAATCGCGCTTCGCCAGTCGCGGAGCTGGCGTCGCACCGATGTGGGCTGGATCCGGGCCAGGGGCTGTCGGCGCATCTGAGTTCCTGTCTCTGGTGGTCGTGTCATGGTACGCGGTCCCCCAGTCTGGCGCGCCATCTGTAGCATGGGCGATCACAGTATGACGAGGAGAACGACGCATGGGCTACCATTCTCGCGGGAATCGCACGACCGGCACGGGACCCGCAGCCGTGGAGCATTACCGCAATGCCGCACCACCGGGCGCGCAGCTGTCGTCTCCCCATCAACAGGCCATTCTTTCCGACCTGTTGCAGCACGCCCTGGGTGACACGACGGTGGACGTGGCTCTCGACCTCGGTTGTGGGCAGGGCTCCAACCTCCGGCAGCTCGCGTTTCGGGCCGAGCGCGTCGTGGCGGCCGACGTCTCGGCCTCGGCGCTCGACGACGCCCGCTCCGCTCACGGGGAACTTGACGGGAGGATCGAGACCGTGTTGCTGACCGGAGGCCCGCTCCCGTTCGACGACGGTGTCTTCCCGTTGGCTTTGTGCACCGAGGTGCTGGAGCACGTCGACGATTTGGAGGCGACCGCCGCCGAGCTGGAGCGCGTGACCAAGCCAGGCGGCTACATCGTGGTGTCGACGCCCAACTACCGGAACGTCATGGGCCTGGTCAAGCGATACAAGGACTGGCGCAGCGGGCGAAGCGACTTCGATCCCTGGGAAGCTCACGCCGGAGGTTTCGAGCGTCTCGTGACGGCACCGCAGATCCTGGGTGTCTTCCGCCAGTGCGAACTGCTTGAGGAAAGAGGCGCCGACTACGCATTCGCGTTGGGCATCATGTGGTCGCCCCTGCGGTGGCGGCTGAGCCGGTACCTGCTTCTCGGCCCCGGACGGCACCGCCTATTGGCCAGGTTCGGGATGCAGTACTCGATGCTGCTGCGACGAAAGTGACCGCCGCCGCCCCTCACCCGTTCCGCAAGAGGTGGTACGTTGGGCCGTTGTCCCAGCGGGCTCCAGTCGACCGGGTCTCAGCGCGAGGTGGTGCCGAGCCTGATTCAGGATTTCGTGTAACTCGTGGAACCTGCTCTGGCGTTCGACGGCGCGGTGGGC
>PNAT01000107.1 GCA_003169675.1 Acidimicrobiaceae bacterium | reverse complement strand
TTGATTCGGCCGTCGTCACAGACAAACCATGGCCGATTCCGGCAAGCCGCGCCTGTCGGCTCAATCACAGGTGACCCAATACGGGAATGGGCGTGGCTGAGCGGACATATGGGAACATGGCGACGTGGCCAAGGGTGGCAACCTTCAGAGGTTTCTTGAGAAGTATGCGTTCAACCCCGTCATGCGACTGTTACTTCGTCTAGGCCTTGCTCCTAGAGCCTTCGCGTTACTTGAGACAACGGGGCGGCGGAGCGGTGCCCGGCGATTGACTCCGATTGGCAACGGACTCGACGGGTCAGCCTTTTGGCTGGTCTCCGAACACGGAACGGGCTGCGACTACGTGAAGAACTTGGTTGTAAATCCAAAAGTGAGGGTCAAAGTTCGACGGACGTGGTACTGCGGCACTGCGGCATTGTTTCCCGACGAAGACGGATTTACGCGTCGTCGGGTGCTGGACAACGCGAACGGCATCATCGGCAGAGCGGATGGAGTCATCTTCCGGGCGTCCGCAAGCACGCCAGTCACGATTCTCATCGACTTGGAGGCGTAGCCCATACCGGGTCGGGGCGCCATCGGAGAGCTGACCTGGTTGGCGCCGTTCATCTGCCACCAGGCGCAACAACTGGGATCGTCCAAGGTCTGATGGAGAGTACCTTTTCGGATCATGTGCACCTTCGAATTCACCGCGTCGACCTGAGATTGAATGCTCGGAAACCTACCGGGAGCGACCCAGCGATTGCATCTCGTGGTGAGGTGCCGTCATCGGGAAGTAAGTGCTAGGGGTTGTCGACCTCGGGCTTGAGGTCGATCCACAGATCGTGCTTTACCAGAGTGGCGAGCAGCCAGATGATCCATCGCGTGAAGATGAAGGGGCTCAATGATCGTGGGTGGCATGAGAACCCGGCTACATGCCCCTCGTCGGAATCGAATGTCTTCTCGGGACTGTAGAGGAATCGCATGGACCTCACGCGAAGGGCACGATGTCCCGGTTCAACCGGTAGCTCGACGGTCTCCTCATTAGAGATCGTTCCGGCTGCCTTCCCGTCCACCTCGACTATCCACGGTCGCACGCGGCGCGAATGGCTTGATCCCCAGCCTTTGCGGGAGAGCTTCACGGTTGCCGACACTGGCGTCACTTTCCGCCTTTTGAGGTATCAGCCGCACTTTGCGGTTTACGCGGGCATCGTAGCCTGGAGTTCCTATCAAAAGTGACCCTGAACGCCGGTCTCGGGCACAATGACCGGATGCCGCAGGCCTCAGGTCTTCGGATCGTTCGAGGTGCCCACATCATCTGGGATAGGAACGTCGCGTTCGAGGTCCTAGTGGACGATGAGGCCGTAGGCGCCGTCCGAGCAAGCGGAGAAATCAACTGTTCTGTTAAACCGGGCCGCCACCGAGTTCAGGTGAGGTCCGACGCCGACGACGCCAGGTCGAACGAGGTTGAAATCCACGTCGTGGCAGGGGAGATGGCAGAACTGGCCTGTTCGACCAGACCGGGATTCGGATTCTTCAACCCGCTACTGGTTGGGAGACTGTTCCGACCGAAGATCCGACCAATAGACCACCACGGTGCCGAGTAGCGCTGGCTTCCGATCCAGGACGAGGCCCCATTGTGCGATTACACGGGTGATCCACGGGACCTGGGCAACGTCGAAAATGGCAATGTTCGTCGCAAATTCGGGGTCACCGTCCCAACAACGGTGTCGCAGTGAATGACGCCCCCGCCTCCGCACCTCGCAAAGCCAATGCTGATTTCACCCTTTCACGAGGAAGTTTGAGACAGAGTGAAACGTCGTGCAATGACCAGCAACGAACTAACCAGGACTGTTAATCCCAAGGTGCCGGGATCGAGACTCGGGCGCCCCACCATTGTCTGTGTTGATTCGATGACGCTTTACGCGATAACGGTTGGTGCTTGACCCTCCCGTCGCACCTGGGAGCGTAACGATTCATCTCATGCGGGCGGCGATGACGGGGAGATCCGCATAGGTTCGGATGCCCGCCTCGGCGACGCAGACCGCGGGGATGGCGTTTACCGGAGGCACGGCCGTGATGCGCATGCCGACGTCGCGGAATTCATCGACACCCATTGAGGCCAAGTCGCCGTCAGGCCAGAGATCGAGCTTGATCCGCAAATTCGGATCGCCGGCCACCTCGACCACATAGCCGAATTCGACGGTCCAGGGCGGTTCGATCCGGTCGCCGATCACCCAGCGCACATGGACACCCAATCGGGTGGCGCCCCCTACTAATCCGTCCCAGCGAACGTCCATGCCGGCGACATGTCCCTTCGGGATGACCATCCCGGGGATGTCGAGATCCTCGGTGGCATGGGCGAATTCAACGGTGCACGTTCGCTCGTCAAGACAGAGCCCGACGAGCGCCGCCAGCACGTCAAGCGCGTCGGCGAACACAGCGGTCGCCGCTTGCACAGCCGCTGCGTGCCCCGCGTCGCCTGGTGGCCGCCCCCAACCCACCGCCTCGAAGTTGGGGTCGTTGGCGAACATGGCCACATCAGCCGACTCGGACACGGTGATGGTCCGCACGTCACGGCTGATGCCCGCGCTGACGGCGGCGAAAAGCTCCGCGAAGCCCGGATTGACACCACTTCCGAAGAGTGTGGCAGCGCCGGCTTGCGCCGCCGAGTCAAGCGCCTTCGTGGCGTCGGCGCCGATGCTGGTTCCGGTGAGGAATTCCGACGTGGTCACCACGTTGACACCGGCCCTAAGGATCCGGCTTACTTCCTCGACATCAATGTGAAGTGGCGTGTAGATCACACAATCGGGACGCAAGGCGAGAAGCTCGTCGGCGTCTCCGGTTGCCACCACTCCGATCGGTCGATCCAGGCCACAGAGGTCGGCCGCGTCGCGGCCGACCTTGGACGGGTCATGGGCATAGACGCCCACAAGTTCGAGGTTCGGATGGGCCAACACGGCCGCAATGGCCTGCCGCCCCACGTTGCCAGTGGTCCACTGCACAACTTTCCAGGTTCGTTCCACGGACTGATTAACCATGTTCTCTCCCTCGTGGTTCAATTCGATGAATCTGGGTCATACGGCCGACGGTTCAGATGGCCGGTCACCTTCGAACCGGGTGAGATACCGTTCGACGAGCGCCACCGTTTCGGCGTGGCCGGTCGTCATGCCGAGAGCGTTTTCGATGAGCAGGATCCGCGGAATGCTGGACATAAGGATGAGCACAGCGGTTGGTGGCAGCTCCCCGGTGTCGATGCCGTATTGGCGGAAGACGCCCACCAAAGCCTCGGCCTGCTGGTGGCGGAACCGCTCGGCGTAGTTGGCGATCTCGTCCCGGATGGTCGGACGGCGGTTGGCCAGGGCCGTGAATTCCATGGTGAGCGCAGTTCCTCTGGGGTCACAGTTGAAGTCCCAGAGCGCCCACAAGGGTTTTGGCGAGGCCAGGGCCCGTGCCTGGCGCTCGAGGTTGTGCTCGGCACCACGCCGAAAGACAGCGAGGAAGAGGTCGTCCATCGTGCGGAAGTAATAGTGCACGAGCTGCGGCTTCAGGCCGGCCTTCGCCGCCACCCGTCGTGAAGTGACGGCGGCATAACCCTCCTCGAGCAACAGGAGTTCGGCCGCGTCGAGAAGCTGAGCACGGGTCCTGGAACTCTCGGCGCCAATCCGGCGGGGCGACGCGGCAGTTGTCACGTCGTCCCCTTGGATGATAAGCAGATGCTCAGCATGCTGTGCGAGTGTACAGCTTTTCTCGAGATGGAGACCGCCTTGAACGACTGGCAGACGATCGACTTCTTCACTGACGAGTCGTTGGTCGAGGATCCATACCCCTACTTTGACGATCTGCGCTCCGCGTGCCCGGTACTCCCACTGCCGCACCTCGGGGTCGTGGCAGTGACCGGATATGACGAAGTGAACTTCGTCTACAGGGACACCGAAGCGTTCTCATCGTGCAACTCAGTTGTCGGACCGTACGCAACGTTTCCGGTGCCGCTCGAGGGCGACGATGTGAGCGAGATTGTGGCTCGCTACCGGGATCAACTTCCCATGCACGAGCACATGGTCACCATGGACCCTCCGGACCACACTCGCGAGCGTGGGCTGCTGATGCGCCTGCTCACGCCGAAGCGACTCAAGGGGACCGAGGAGTTCATGAGCCGTCTGGCCGACCAGCAACTTGACGAATTCGTCGCTGATGGCCATTGCGAGTTCATCGGAAGTTATGCCCAACCATTCGCCATGTTGGTGGTCGCGTCCGTCCTCGGGGTACCCGAGGAAGACCACCAACGGTTCGTTGAAGGGTTCGGCCTGAGCAAGGCGCCCGGAGGAGTCGGTGCTGGAGAGGCTGGCAATCCGGCCGCCAATCCACTGGCCTGGCTCGACGAGTGGTTTACCGATTACATCGAAGACCGACGACGCCAACCGCGTGACGATGTGCTCACCGAGCTCGCGCTGGCCACCTACCCCGACGGAAGCACGCCTGAAGTGACGTCGGTTGTTCGCACTTCGACTTTCCTCTTCGCCGCCGGGCAGGAGACCACTGCCCGCTTGCTCGCCGCCGCGCTTAAGCACCTTGCCGAGCACCCGGGGCTTCAAGAGGAACTACGGGCCAACCGTGATCTGATCCCAGGCTTCCTCGAAGAAGTCCTGAGGGTCGAGAGTCCAGTGAAGACCGACTTCCGCCTCACTAGGCGCTCCACGTCCATCGCGGGCGTCGACATCGCAGCGGGCACTCCGGTCATGCTGCTCAATGGCGCGGCCAACCGTGACCCTCGACGGTTCGAGTGTCCGAATGATTTTCAACTCGCCCGCCCCAATGCCCAAGCCCACATCGCCTTTGGGCGTGGCGCCCACTCGTGCCCGGGCGGACCCCTGGCCCGGGCGGAGAGCAGGGTCAGCCTCGAGCGCATCCTTGATCGGACCAGGAACATCCGCCTGTCTGAGGAGCATCACGGCCCCCCGGACGCCCGCCGCTTCAACTACGAGCCGACCTGGATCCTCCGTGGTCTCACCAAGCTCTACCTTGAGTTCGAGCCCGCGGAGGCTGGAAAGTGAGCCGCGTCGCAGTCGTCACCGGAGGTGCCTCAGGCATCGGTCTCGGGGTTGCCCGCCAATTCGTCGCCGACGGCCACCGCGTCGCCGTCTTCGATCGCAACGGACCGGCAGCCGAGGAAGCCGCCAGCGAATTGCGCGCCGGAGGTGCGACCGCCCTTGCGGTGGAGGTAGATGTGGCAGACCGGGCATCGGTCCAAGCAGCTTTCGCCCGAGTGCGGACCGAGTTGGGACCCGTTGAGATCCTGGTCACCAGTGCCGGGATTGAGTCGTTCACACCGGTGCTCGACATCACGGCGGAGAAGTGGGACCAGATCATTGCCGTGAATCTCACCGGGACGTTCACGTGTGCCCAGGCCGCCGTGGCCGACATGGTCGCCGGTGGATGGGGGCGCATCGTCACCATCTCCTCCTCGAGCGCTCAGTCGGGGGCGCCCAGCATGGCCCACTATGCCGCATCGAAGGGCGGCGTCATCAGTCTCACCAAGGCCTTGGCCGTGGAGCTCGCCCGAAGCGGGATCACCGTGAACACCATCCCACCCAGCCTCGTCGACACGCCGATGGCCCGACAGGCCGAAGCCGACGGTGACTTCCCGGGAGTCGACGTGATCGGTCCCATGGTTCCTCTGGGAAGGGCCGGAACCCCTGCCGACATTGCCGGCGCCTGCTCATTCTTGTGCTCCGACAGCGGCAGCTACATCACCGGCCAGATCATTGGCGTGAACGGCGGGATGTACATCTGAGCCGTTGGCAGCGCTTGGATGAGTCCTAAACGGCCACCAGGCGGCGAATAGCCTCGGCGATGTCGTCGCGATCGGGGAGCCACGCCCGTTCGAGGTCGGGACTATATGGGGGCGGGGTCGCGGCGGCACCGATCCGCTCAATAGGTGCGTCGAGATCCCAGAAGCCCTCGCGGGCGACGATTGCTGCAATCTCCGCGCCGATGCCGAACGGGACGACTGCCTCATGGGCGATCAGGAGACGGCTCGTCTTGTGGACCGAATCGAGGATCGGGAAGATATCGAGTGGAGCCACCGTCCTCAGGTCGATGACCTCCACGGAAATGCCCTCATCGCTCACGAGCTCGGCGGCAGCCAGCGCCTCGTGGACCATCCGAGAGATCGAGACGACGGTTACGTCTGACCCGGTACGCACCACCGCTGACTTGCCGATCGGGAGGATGTAGTCCTCCGGAGGTTGTGGTCCCTTCATGCCGTACAGCAGGCGATTCTCAATGAAGACCACGGGGTTCGGGTCTTGGATCGCAGCACGGAGCAGGCCGTACGTGTCCGCCGGTGTCGACGGCATGATGACACTCAATCCAGGAATATGAGCGAGAAGCACTTCGAGGCTCTGCGAGTGCTGGCTACCCGAAGAACGCCCCGCGCCAAATTGGGTCCGCACAGTCAACGCCATCTCAGCGGCGCCGCCCGTCATGAAGGGGAGCTTTGCCGCCTGATTGAGCAGCTGATCGAAGCAGACGCCAAGGAAGTCGAGATACATCAACTCGACCACTGGGCGCATCCCTGCCATTGCCGCGCCCACCCCAAGGCCGATGATGGCCGTCTCAGAGATCGGAGTGTCTCGCACACGTCCACCGAATTGATCGGCGAGCCCACGTGTGAGCCCGAACACATTGCCTCCCGCCCCGACGTCGATGCCGGCGACAAAGACCCGGTCATCGCTGGCCAACTCGACCTCGAGTGCCGAGCGGATGGCGTCCATCGTGCGGAACTCCGGTGCATCTGAAGGCGGGGGTGGTGGTTCGACTCGCTCCGGTCTCGCTCGCACGAGGAAGTCGGTCAATGTGTTGGCGGCCGGTCTGGCAAGCAGGCGGGCGGCATCGACGGCTTCGTCGAGCTCATCGCCCACGGACGCCTCAAGCACCTTGATCTCGTCCTCCCCGACACCAGCCTCTCGAAGCCGGGCTTCGTGACCAAGAAGCGGATCACGCGCCTCCCAGGCCTGGACTTCGGCGGATGCGCGGTAGCGTTCTGGATCGCCTTCGTAGTGGCCGTGCCAGCGGTACGTCGCCGCTTCAACAACGACAGGACCGCTCCCGGCGCGTACGGCCAGGACCACGTCTTGCATTGTCGCCGCAACAGCCACGGCGTCGTTACCGTCGACTGACACGTATTCGATGCCGTAACCTGCGGCTCGTCGTTCGAGTGGCGCCGCATGCTGTGTTGCTGCGGGGGAGAACTCGGCGTATCCGTTGTTCTCACAGAAGAAGACCACCGGCACCTTCCACACGGCGGCAAGATTCAGTGCTTCGTGGAACGCCCCCTGCGCGGGCGCTCCATCACCAAAGAACGCCACCGCAACGCTTCCATCGGCTCGGAGTTGCGCTGCCGTTGCTGCTCCCACGGCAATCGGTACGCCCGCTGCCACGATCCCGTTTGCTCCGAAGATCCCGATGTTCGGGTCGGCAATGTGCATCGAGCCTCCGCGACCGCGGTTTGTCCCTTGGTCCTTGCCCATGAGTTCGGCAAACATCCCAAGCGGGTCCAGACCCTTGGCCAAGCAATGCCCGTGGCCACGGTGGGTCGAGGTGATCACGTCTACCGGTCGGAGCGGCCAGCATGCGCCCACCGCAGTGGCTTCCTGACCGATCGAGAGGTGCACGAAACCGGGCACTTCACCATCGCGATAGAGCGCGGCTACCCGCTGTTCGAAGCCCCGTATGAGGAGCATCCGTCGATGCATCTCCATGAGGTCAGCCAGCGAGAATGCAGGGGGCGAGGATCGAACGAGGCTCACGAAGCGTATATTGTACTGGTCGGTACAACTAGGGAGCGCGATGATCAATCAAATCGAGATCCCCGAGTCGTTCCCGGGTCCCGGTGCCGTCTCGGGAAAACGGGTGGTGATCACTGGTGCCAGCCGCGGTCTCGGTACCCTGCTTGTCCACGCGTTCTCGCAGGCAGGTGCGGCCGTGGCGCTTGTCGCACGCACGGAGAGGGATCTCAAGGCAGTGACTGAGACGCTTCCGGGACCGTCTCTGATTTTCAGTGGTGACGTGACGGACGAAGACTTCAATGAAGCAGTGGCCGATGAACTCGTCGCAGAATGGGGCGGCGTCGATACCTGGATCTGCAACGCGGGGATCTCGCCGATCGTCGCCTCCCCCCTCAAGACCAACGCGTCGGTCTGGCGGCAGGTGCTGGAGGTGAATCTCACGGGAGCTTTTCTCGGAGCCCGGGCTGCCTCAAGGGTCATGGGAAAAGGAGGGCGCCTTATTTTCACCGGCTCAGTCCTGGGGGAGCGTCCACGCAAGGGACTGACCGCGTACAGCGCGTCGAAAGCGGGCTTGGTCGGTATGGCCAAGGGACTCGCTCTGGATCTGGCACCCGCGGGGATCACGGTGAATGTCGTCGCCCCGGGGTGGTTCGATTCGCCGATGGCCGAAGGGTGGAAGAACAACCCCGACCTCTCCGCCGCGATCATCGATCACACCGCGCAACGGCGATGGGGAGCACCCTCGGATTTGGCCGGTGCCTATCTCTTCCTGGCCTCCGATGCTTCCGCGTTCGTCACCGGTACCGTCTTCACCGTTGATGGCGGATACTTGCTGCTATGACGACACAGCGCCGGGTCGTCGCGATCACAGGGGCAGGCGGCGCGCTCGGCGCTGCCGTGTCGCACCAAATTGCCAGCGAGCCCACTACCGATCTCTTCTTGAGCGACGTCAGTAGCCCTTCGCTCGAAGCAACCGTCGCGGGGCTCCCGCCCACCGAAGGGTCGGTCGAGACAGCACTGGCGGACGTGAGCGATTTCTCCCAGGTTGAGTCCGTGATCACCCAGGCGGTTGAGCGGTTCGGCCGCCTCGACGTATTGATCAGTAACGCAGGTGTGCTCTCACCGAATGGCCGGATTCACAATCTGGACACCGAAGATTGGGAGCGCGCTTTCCGGATCAATGTTCTTGGAGCCGTCAACGGGATCCGCGCCGCCGTGGCCGTCATGCGCCCGCAAGGGTCGGGCTCAATCGTGCTGACGGCGTCCGTTGCTGGCCTGACTGCATGGTCGCATTCGGCTCCGTACTGCGCGACAAAGGCCGCGGTCATTCATCTCGCGAAGGTCGCTGCAATTGAATATGCCCGCGACGGAATCCGCGTCAACTGCGTGTGCCCGGGCACTTTCCGGTCCGCCATCCACGCCGATCTTCCACCGGACGCGCTCGACGACGTCGCCAAGAGGCATCCACTCGGGCTCGGATCAGCTACCGATCTCGTGGGTGCGTATTCGTATCTCGCGAGCGACGCGTCGCGCTGGTCGACCGGTTCGGCGATCGTCGTCGATGGCGGGTATTCAGCGCCGTGAATGACCTTATTCGTCGTCCTTGGAGGTCGGAGTGGCAATCCCACGCATGAAGATCTCGGCGAACGGCTTCGCTACGTCTCGGGCGGACAGCCTTCCGCCCGACTTGAGCCACAGGTACGTGTAGTTGTGCATCCCGAGCCAAGCCATGGTGGTCAGTCTCGGATCCAACTCACGGAACTCCCCCGTGTCGACGCCGGCTTGGAGGACGGCCTCGACTCGTCGCTCGTACATACGTCGCCTCTCGCGGAATTGGGCAGCGCGTTCGCCGGTCAGCGCAGGAAACTCGTGCAGGAAAACCCACACGTGATCCGGGTAGAGGTGAATCACGTCAAGCAACTCGTCGCCAAGCATCGCCAGCTGCTGCGATGGCGTCCCGCCTCTTTCGGCCACGCGGTTAGCCCCAAACATGACCTCGTCCATCACTCGGTCGTGGATCGCCGCGAGGAGTTCCTCCTTGGAGCCAATGTAATGGTAGAGCGCTCCCTTCCCAAGATCATTCGCAACGCAGAGCTCAGTGATTCCCGTGGCGTGATACCCGCCCCGGGCGAACACTTTCGCAGACATATCGATAATCACTTGGCGGCGCGCCTGCCAGTTCGCCCTACGTGGGGATTCATCGGTCGCGTCCGCCCTAGGCATTGTGATCAGGTTAGCGGGCTATCTGATGAGGTGGCTGCTTCTCAATGAATGTAACCAGACTCATCATCGCGTCTCGATATATACAGACTCTTTGTGGGTCGACGCAGTTAATTCGATTCGCACTAGGCCCGAAGGTTGAGTCAGGACGCTCTGGTGCATGGAGGAGAAGCGGGAGTCGTCATGTCGGCATCCGAATTCACGCGTTCGAGTATGGGACGTTTTCAAAATGACGCTCGCGGAAGTGCCGCAGACTGACCTGAACTGGTTCGCCGTGCTGGCCCACCACGCGATTCGGACGCCGGAGAAGGCGATCACGGTATTCGAGGGCGAGGCGACGACGTACAAAGCAATGGCTCTACGCGCCGCCGCGTTGGCCGCCGGTCTGTCCGAACGCGGCGTAGGTCCTGGCGAGGTTGTCGCACTCCTCTCTTACAACTGCCCCGAATTCCTCGAGACGGTATTCGCCGCCAATTACCTGGGAGCGATCGCCATGCCAATCAATTGGCGGCTCGCAGCACTTGAAGTGCGGTACATCATTGAGCACTCCGGAGCTCGAGCAGTCGTGTGCGACGACGCGCTGGTCGATCTTGGAACGGAAGCCACGAAGGACATCGAGAGCTCGCTCGTACGTGTGTGCATGTCGTCAACTCATGCGGACGGTTGGACAACCCTGACTGATCTGCGTGCGACTTCGATCGTCGCCGAGCACGCCTCGACGACGGCCGACGATATCCATCGGTTGATGTACACGTCAGGCACCACGGGACGACCCAAAGGCGTCATGATTACTCATGGAAACCTGGCCTGGAAGAACCTCGCCCATTTGATTGAGTTCGGCTTTACGAGCGCCGATATCGGGCTTGTCTGCGGCCCGCTGTACCACGTCGGAGCGCTGGATCTCACGACGACCTCATTGATTGCTGCGGGTGGGACCGTCATCATTCATCGTTCGTTCGAGGCGTCTGATGTCGTCAGTGAACTCGAGCGATCGAAGGTGACCACCGTGTGGCTGGCGCCCACCATGGTCAACGCAATCATGGAGCTGCCGGACATTGAGCAGCGCGATCTTTCGTCACTGCGGGTGGTCATCAACGGCGGTGAGAAGATGCCGATCCCGTTGATACAACGGATCCAGCGAGTGTTTCCCTTGGCGTGGTTCGCTGACGCGTATGGCCTCACGGAGACAGTTTCCGGTGACACCTTTCTCGACCGCGACAGCATCGTGAACAAGCTGGGGAGCGTGGGCCGTCCGTGCCTTTATCTCGAGCTCGACATCTGGGACAGTGAGGGGAGACCGCTGCCCGCAGGTGAGCGTGGAGAGATCGTCATGCGGGGTCCGAAGGTCTTCAAGGGATACTGGAAGGACCCTGACGCGACGCTGGCAGCATTCGCCGGGGGTTGGTTCCACACCGGCGACATAGGCGTCCGCGACGACGATGGCTACCTCTACATCGTGGATCGGCTCAAGGACATGATCATCTCGGGCGGAGAGAACATCGCCAGTTCGGAAGTCGAACGGGTGCTGTATGAGCACGATTCGGTACTCGAAGCCGCTGTGGTCGGGCGTCCAGATGATCGATGGGGTGCAGTCCCCGTGGCATTCGTCGTCGTCCGTCAGGGCGCGGCGGTGACGGCGGATATGCTCTTCGAGCATTGCCGGGCCCAGCTGGGGCGCTTCAAGGTTCCCAAGGACATCACATTCCTCAATGCGCTTCCACGCAATCCATCAGGCAAGGTGCTCAAGCGCGAACTCAGAAGCTCAACGTGAGTGGTCCGACCAATCACCGAATTGTTGATGGCCACCACGTGGTTGTCTCACATGCGACGTTGTCTTAAGCTCTGATCGTGCCGTCAGACCGTCTTCCAGCGAAATTCCCTGTCTTCGACAATGTTGAGGTTGCCCGTCGGCACCGCAAGCAACGGCTGGCCGCCGCCTTCCGCCTGTTCGGACATTTCGGTTTCGACGAGGGGATCGCTGGTCACATCACAGCACGCGATCCCGAGCTGCTGGACCACTTCTGGGTGAATCCGCTTGGCATGAACTTCAAGCAAATCCGGGTCATGGACCTCATTCTGGTCAATGGCCAAGGCGACGTGGTTGACGGCAACTGGCCGCTGAATGCGGCCGCCTTTGCCATCCATTCACAGATCCATGCGGCGCGACCGGACGTGGTGGCTGCCGCGCACGCGCACTCGGTACATGGCAAGGCGTGGTCATCACTGCGCCGGCCCCTCGATCCCCTCACTCAGGATGCCTGCGCATTCTATGGTGATCATGCGCTGTTTGATGACTACACCGGCGCCGTGCTCGAGCTCGAGGATGGGAAGCGGATCGCGCACACTCTCGGCGGGAATAAGGCTGTGATTCTTTCGAATCACGGCCTACTGACCGTCGGGACGACGTCGGTCGATGAAGCGGCATGGTGGTTCATCACGATGGAGCGCACGTGCCAGGCCCAGTTACTCGCTGAGGGAGCGGGTACGCCGGTGCTCATTGATCCCCTTCAAGCCGAAAAGACCGCGGGACAAGTTGGGCATCCAAAGTCGGGATGGCGGGCATTCCAACCTCTCTACGATTGGATCGTGTCTCTTCAACCGGACTTGCTGGAGGAGTGAGCAGCCGTCAGTTGATTGACGATGTGCGTTCGTCGCGTGCACGGCACATCTCGCTGGGCGCATGCCCCGGGGCACACCATCGTCGCCTAGGTTAGAAACATGCGTTTCGGTCTCGATATTGCTCAGCAGCGGACTCCATGGGACGAAGTTGTCAGCCGCGTCCAATTTGCCGAAGAACTCGGATTCGACGGCGCATGGGGATTCGACCACTTCCAGCCCATGTATGGAGAAGGACCGGGTGAGACGTTCGAAGGCATGACGACCCTTGCTGCGCTCACCGGCGTGACTTCGAACATCCGTCTCGGACTGCTCGTGACTGGAGTTACATATCGCCACCCTTCGGTTTTGACGGCCCAAGCACTCACCGTCGACCAGGCCTCACACGGGAGGCTTGAGCTGGCGCTCGGAGCTGCGTGGTTCGAGAAAGAGCATATTGAGCTTGGAATCCCCTTCCCATCGACATCTGAACGATTCGACTTACTCGAGGACACTCTGGAGATCGTGACTCGGCTCTTCACCGGTGACGTTGTGTCCTACGACGGCCGGGTGGTCTCGTTGCTTGATGCTCAGGTTCGCCCTTTACCTGTGCAGCAACCACACCCGCCGATCTGGTTAGGTGGCAGCGGACCACGACGAACACTGCCGTTGGTGGCTCGTTATGCCGACGTCTGGCACGCCTGGGGGACTCCCACGTCGTTGAAGGAGGCGAATGATCGCCTCAGCGAGCTGGCACTTCAGGCGGGACGGGACCCATCAATCATCATGCGGGCAAGCTCGCTGTCGCTCGACGACCTCGACACTGCGCGCAAGCACGCCGCGAAGTGGCGGGACGCGGGCTATGGCTACCTCGTCTGCGGCTGGCCCGAAGCGGGTCGTAGCCAGATCGAAGGATTTGCTCGGGACGTCATGTCAGAATTCACTGACTGAGAAGAACCCCGATCTTCAGCCGGCTTCCGCTTTGACGGGTGTGAACTCCAGGTGCAATTGGGTCAAGCCACGGAGTATGTACGTCGGCATGTACTGGTAGCGGCGGGCGTCAACGGGGCCGTGCTCGGCCTCGGAAATCCTGATATCCGTCGTTCGGTCGAGGAACCTCTCAATACTCACTCGGGTCTCCATGCGGGCGAGCGGTCCACCTGGGCAGCTGTGGACGCCGCGTCCGAAGGCGAGGTGTTCGCGGGCATTGCCGCGGTCGACGCGGAATTCGGTTGGGTCCTCGAAGCGGCGGGGATCTCGGTTCGCCGCGCCATTGAGCACCATCAGCGTCGTCCCGGCAGGGATCTGGACTCCAGCGACGGTCGCTTCCCGCCGCGCCAGCCGGAAATCACCCTTCACCGGTGCCTCGAGTCGGAGCGTCTCTTCGACGAAGTCCGGGATCATGTTGCGCCGTTCCCTGAGGAGCTGCTGCAGCTCCGGGCGCTCGCCGATGAGCTGCAGGGTGGCGCCAAGCAGTCGCACGGTCGTCTCCTGGCCTGCGGCGAAGACGTTTGAAGCGACGCGGGCGACGTCGATGACCTCGGGCAGCGAGCCGTCCGGAAACGTGGTTGTCGCCAACGCCGTGAGCACGTCGTTGCGGGGCTCACGGCGTCGATCATCGATGTAGCGACAGAACCTGTCGTAGAGCCATTCAAGGGGACTGTGCGACATCGATTCATTCGTATTGCCGACTGTCTGGTCCCGCGGCTGACGCGCTAACGCATCACGGAACTCTTGATGTTCTTCTTCCGGGACACCAAGGAGGTCGGCGATGACGAACATCGTGAACGGGTTGGCGTAGTCCCCGTTGAGCTCGCATTCGCCGCGTGCGATGAATTCGTCGATCTGCCGATCAGCCAGCTGCCACACGAATTCTTCGTTCTCCTTGAGCCGGTTCGGTGTGAGCTGCCGCATGAGCAAATGTCGGTGATCCTTGTGTTTTGGAGGATCCATGGTCGTGAGCTGGTCACTGAAGGGCAGTTCATCGCGGTGCTGGTCAATTAATGCACTCACATCGTCGCGACCTTCGAGGGGAATGGGAAAGCCTGGGAAAGGCCCCGTCACTGAGTTGCACGACGAGAACGTGTCGGCGTCCGCATAGACCGCGCACGCCTCTTCGTACCCGGTCACCATGAAGACCTCGTGCTGCGGTTCGCGGCGCACTGGGCATTGCTCCCGCAGCCAGTCAAAGTACGGGTACGGGTTGGCAACAAGTTCGCTGCCGCGGAAAAAATCGATAGCGTCGTAGTCGATTGTGTCGTCAGTCATGGTGTCCTCTTTCGCTCCGATTTCCCTGGCAAAAACGTCGCAGTGCGATTGTGGAATCGCCATATGCCATGTTCTTCATGAAGAACGTCGTGGTATCGACCCACGAGCTGGATCGACCAGCCCGAGTCGCCTCTCAGGATGAAGATCACGTCGCTGATGGCGGTTGCCTCGTGCTCGTTCACTTCGGTGACGACGGTGTTCAGGACGAGGTGGCGCTGGGGTTGCTCCGGCTTCCATTTCGAGTAGGCCTCACGAAGGGCGTCATGCCCCGTGTGGGTGCCCATGCCCGGGATCTCGCAGACGCCGTCGGGACAGAAAGTGGCCACGACGTCATCGGTCCGGCCGTCGTCCAGCGCCTGGGTGTAGGCGCCGATGGTAGCGCGTACGCCTTCGGCAACCCGGGCAAAGTACTTCGAGCGCGTCGTGACAGTCCGCCCGAGCGACGTCGCCGAATCGTTCATGTCCATTCTCCCCTCTCAGAAGCCGAGGTCGACGATCGGTCGCTCGAGGGGGTTGACGTTGATCGCCTCAAGCGCTGGGAGCAGCTTCTCGTAGGGAAGGCCGGCCAGGAAGCCGTCAATGGTCCGCTCGAAGTTCGAGATGCCCCCTTCATTCCGTTCTGAAAGACGCATGTACTCGAAGCCTTTGGCGTGCAGACCCTTCTGCTGGCGTGGCAGGTTGGAGAAGTCCTGAGCGGGGATTGGCGGCCATCGTGGATCGTCGGACTCCCAGAGTTCGGGTGGCGTGGGCTTCGGCCGCTCTTGCCCTTCCGGGAACCGCGTGAGTGACCAGATCTCCATCATTGTCTCTTCCGGCCCCAGGGGGCGGAAGCGGTAAGAGGAGGCGCTGCTGTACATGGGCAACACAAAGAAATGCGGAAAGCAATAGCCCATGGGCTCGTTGAGACCGCGCGCCTCAAGGTCGTTGAGGTCGGGGATGTCAGAGCCTTCAGCTCGATGCCATTGCACGACTGCATCATTGAGCGCTCGATGCCAGGTCGACATGGCCTGGCTGGGATCGGCAGGAAGCTCCATGTCACGCAGGCTCTCGGCGACCTCCACGTCGTTTGCGTGGACCATTCCGGCCATGCCCTCGCTCATCGTGCGCAAGTAGTGGATCTCCGCATCGATGAGGGAGCGCGGATCGATCTCTCCGCCCGCTCTGGGTGAGTACCTCTCGGGGATAACGAGCTGGGGATGCGCCTCGATCACGTGGTACTGCTCCATGAATGCCTCTTGGGCGAGTTTCCAATTCACCGGGAGGCGGCAGGCGTACCACCATTCGGCTCGGAGCGACTCCATCTTCCAGGCGTCCAGGATTGTGGCGAACGGCTCGATGCACTGACGCAGTGCAGGAGCGTCATCGTCGAGGTTGATCCACGCACACCCGCCCCACACCTCGCACCTCACCGGCGTCAGGTTGAGGTCCGCTGGCTGCAGATTGTGCTCAGAGAACGCGCGGGACTGAGTGACGAAGGTATTCCTGCCGTCCGGTCCATAGCACCACCCATGAAACGGGCAAATGAAGCCGTTTTCGCACGTTCCTCGACCCTCGACGACCTTGACCCCGCGGTGGCGGCAGGCGTTCTGGAATGCCGTCACGCTCCCATCGTCGGTGCGCACCACAACTATCGACTGGTCGATGATTTCGTACTCGGCGAAGTCACCCGGCTGTGGGATCTCCTCGAGCCGGCATGCCATCTGCCAGACTCGTGGCCACAGCTGCTCGACTTCCATCTGGTAGAAGTCCGAGTGGAAGTAGCGCTCCTTGCGAGCACGATCTGGGAACTCCATCGCATAGGGCACTGGGAGTGCCGACCTTCTCCGATCCACGATCGCCACGCGGCCCCTTTCCCTCTCGGAGAACGTTTTCGGGAGTGTATACTAACCGGTCGGTACAATTCGCGCCGCAACCGCTGGTGCGCATGATTGGCGTACCGTGAAAGACGCACGCCCCTGACGGGCTCTTTGCCGCGGAGGCACATGACATCCCCCGAACCCGCACCCGACCAGAGCTCAGCCATCATCGCTCCTGACGTCGACGTGCTTGTCGTCGGTGCAGGAATTACTGGGATCTACCAGCTCTATCGGGCCCGTGAAGCGGGATTCTCTGTCAAGTTGCTTGAGGCGGGCAATGGCGTGGGAGGAACGTGGTACTGGAATCGGTATCCCGGTGCGCGCTTTGATTCTGAGAGTTACACCTACGCCTACCTGTTCTCGAAGGAGCTGTTCGAGGAATGGCAATGGAAAGAGCACTTCGCAGAGCAACCAGAGATCGAGCGATACCTCAATTATGTGGTGGATCGATTCGATTTTCGCCGTCACATGCGATTCGGAGCCAAGGTCACGTCGGCCGTGTATGACGAATCGTCGGGCAAATGGACCGTCACGGGGAGCGACGGTGCCGAAATTCGGACGCAGTACCTCATCGCCGCCACCGGTGTCCTCTCGGTGCCTTTCTTTCCGGAGGTGCCTGGGCGCGAGGACTTTCAAGGAGAGTCACACCACACGGGCTTGTGGCCGGCGACGCCAGTCGACTTCGCGGGCAAACGCGTCGCCGTCATCGGGACCGGATCAAGCGGCGTGCAGATCATCCCGGCCATAGCTGGCGAGGTTGCTTCGCTGACGGTCTACCAACGAACAGCGAATTGGTGCACGCCCCTCAATAACGTACCGATCACATCCGAAGAACAAGCCCAACTCAGGGCAGGTTTCGAAGCAATGTGCGAGACGCTGAACACATCGGCGAGCGGATTCCTCCACCCCGTGCACGATCGTGCCACCTTCGATGACGCGACCGAAGACCGCAGGGCGTTCTTTGAGAAGATGTGGAATAGCCCCGGATTCTCCAAGCTCACGAGCAATTACAGCGACTTGTTGCTCAATCAGGCCGCCAACGCGGAGTGGTGCGAGTTCGTCTCCGAGAAGATCCGGAGCATCGTCAAGGATCACAAGACGGTGGAGAGGCTCATTCCCAAGGACCACCGTTTCGGCGAGAAGCGGCCCCCGTTTGTGACTGGCTATTTCGAGGTGTACAACAAGCCACACGTGGATCTGGTCGATCTCGGGCAGACGCCGATTCTGCGCATGACCGAGACTGGGATTGAGACGAGCGAAGGTGTGCGAGAGTTCGACATCGTCGTGTGGGCAACGGGCTTTGATTTCGGCACCGGCGCGCTGACCCGCATGGGAATCCGCGGCCGAGGCGGTGTTGCCCTCGAGGACCACTGGGCTGATGGTCCGAAGACGTTCCTTGGCGTCCAGACTACGGGCTTCCCGAACTTCTTCTTCCCCGGTGGTCCGCACGCGGCGGC
>PNAT01000181.1 GCA_003169675.1 Acidimicrobiaceae bacterium | reverse complement strand
TCAAGGGCACCGGCAACATGGAGTTGCGGCTTGACCGCAGACTGTCGGAGCGCCGCCTCTACCCGGCCATCGACGTCAATGCCAGCTCCACCCGGCACGAGGAGCTTCTCTTCGAGAGAGGGCAGCTCCAGCAGGTCTGGAAGCTGCGCCGGGTGCTCAACGCACTGGCCAACGACGGCAAGGAAGCCGCCGGCCTTGAGTTGCTCATGGACAAGATCCGCACCACGAGCAGCAACGACGAATTTCTGGCCGAAATTGCCAAGGGGCCGGCCACCTAAGGATCTGCGCCGGTCCAGGTGGGCCGGCGAACCCCTACAATGGACCGACCGAATCGACGCAGGAGCCATCATGAAGCCTGATATCCACCCCGACTACGTAGAAGCCACGGTGAAGTGCTCGTGTGGCAATACGTACGTGACGCACTCCACCAAGGCCGATCTCCACGTCGAGCTGTGCAACGAGTGCCACCCCTTCTTCACNNCAGAAGCTGGTCGACTCCGGTGGCCGGGTGGAGCGCTTCCAGCGGCGCTACGGCGAGCGCAAGGGCAAGGCGAAGCCCGCCCCCGCCCCCGTCCCGGCGCCGCAGGACTAAGCCCGCACGCGAGCTGGCTGGGGGCGCACCCCGGCCATTCCGCAACCATCAAGCCTGTTCCCATGTTTGACGACCGGATGGCCGCGCTCGAAACGGAGTTCAACTCCGTAGAGGCCGCGCTGGCTGATCCGGTCACCCTGGCCGACGCCGATCGGTTGCGCGACCTGTCGCGCCGCCACAAGGAGCTGGGTGAGATCGTCCGGGTGTGGCACGAGCTGACGGCGTCGAGGGCCGATGTCAGCACTGGGCGCGAGATGCTGACCGAAGCCTCAGGTGACGAGCGCGAGTTGATGCGTCATGAGGTCGAAGAAGCCGAAGGCTCGGTGGCCGAGTTGGAAGAGCGCATCCAGACGCTGCTCCTCCCCAAGGACCCCAACGTCGGGCGCAACGTGATCATGGAGATCCGCGGCGCCGTCGGAGGTGACGAGGCGAACCTCTTCGCCCGGGTGCTCTACGACATGTACCAGCGCTACGCCGCCGTGCAGAAGTGGAAGGTGGAGATCCTCTCCGAGGATGTCTCCGAGAAGGACGGTATCAACGAGGCTGTCTTCGCCATCAAGGGCACCGACGCCTACGTGCGCCTGGAGCACGAGGGCGGCACGCACCGCGTGCAGCGGGTGCCGGTGACCGAGGCCAAGGGCAGGATCCACACCTCGACGGCCACCGTGACGGTGCTGCCCGAGGCGGCCGAGGTGGAGATCGCCATCGACCCGGGCGACCTGAAGATCGATGTCTACCGCTCCACCGGTCCCGGTGGGCAGTCGGTCAACACCACCGACTCGGCCGTGCGCATCACCCACCTCCCGACGGGCACGGTGGTGGCCATGCAGGATGAGAAGAGCCAGATTCAGAACCGGGCCAAGGCCATGGTCGTCCTGCGGGCCCGCCTGCTCAAGGCCGAACAGGACCGCCAGGCCGCCGCCATGTCGGAGCAGCGGCGGGGCCAGGTCGGCGCCGGGAGCCGCACCGACAAGATCCGCACCTACAACTTCAAGGAGAACCGGGTGACCGATCACCGGATCAACCTCACCCTCTACAAGTTGGACCAGGTGCTGGCGGGCGACCTGCACGAGCTCACCGATGCCCTCATGGCGGACAAGCGGGCCCGCCAGCTGTCGGGCGAGGAGAGCGTCGGGCCGTGACCCGGGCCGAATTGGCGGCCGAGCTCGCGGCCTCACTCGGCGCCCGCCACGAGGCGCGCTTCATCCTCGACGAGGTGCTCGGCGCGCCGCTGGCGTCGCCGGTTCAACTGATGGGCGAACGCGAGATCGCCGTGGCCCGTGGCATGGCCGCCCGCCGGAAGGCTGGTGAGCCGTTGCAGTACATCATCGGTCACTGGCCCTTTCGTACGCTGGACCTCCGGGTGGACCCGCGAGTGCTCATCCCGCGCCCAGAGACCGAGCAGGTGGTGGACGTCGCGATGGCCGAGATTGCCTATCTGGGTGCGGCGCGACCAGTGATCGTCGACGCCGGCACAGGCTCGGGTGCCATCGCCCTTTCGTTGGCCACTGAGATGTCCGATGGGGTGGTGTGGGCCCTGGACGCCAGCACCGACGCACTGGCCGTGGCCCGGGTGAACCTCGAGACGGTCCGCCAACAACACGAGGACTCCATGCTCCCGGTCACGCTCTTGGAGAGCAACTGGCTGGCCGCACTGCCGGGCTCTCTCCGCGGTGCGGTCAACGTGGTCGTCGCCAACCCGCCCTACGTCTCGGGATCGGAGTGGGACGGCCTGGCCGAGGACGTGCGCCGCGAGCCCTTCGGGGCACTCGTGGCCTCCGCGGGCAGTGACGGCACACCGGGACTGTCCGCAGTGGAAGAAGCAATGAGCCAGGCGCGCACCTGGTTGTCCAAACCGGGCGCCGTGGTCGTCGAGCTGGCCCCGGACCAGGCCGAGCCGGCGACCCGCATGGCTCGCTCGCTTGGCTACGTCGACGTCCGGGTGGACCCTGACCTGGCCGGGCGTCCGCGGGCACTGGTGGGTCGGGTCCGGTGAGCAGTCCCCGTCTCGTCGGAGCGCACGCCCATGACAATGTACGCCAAGCCCTGGTCGACGGCCAGGTGATTGCGGCTCCCGGTCACGGTGCGTATTACTTGGCGATGCGGGCCGCACGAGACGATGCCGTGCCACGGCTTCAGGCCCTCTCGCCCCCGGGTTCAGACGAGAGAGGGGTTCACTTCGTCGTCGGGCACCGCCATCAGGCGGGCGCGCTGGCATCGGAGTGCTCGGAGGAGGCGCGGCGCCTGACTGAGCGGTGCTGGCCTGGTCCACTCATGCTGCTCGTCAACCATGCCGGAGGACGCGGCAGCATCCTGGTCACCATGGCGACCACACGCGCCCTGCGGCGATTGTGCCAGGAGACCGGCCCGTGGTGCATCGCGCCGACCAGCCACACCACCGCCGAGGCGGTGGGGGATCACTTCACGGCGTCCGCGGTCGCGCTCGTCGTTGAGGGCGGGGCCTGCACGGGGCCGGGAGCCACGGTGATGGACTGCACCATGTCGCCCCCGCGCCTACGTCGGGAAGGTGCACTCCCCGCCACGTTCATTGAGGCGGCCCTGCTCATGGGGGCACGGCGACCGTGGTGGCGACTCAGGTCGTCGCGCCCGCCCGCTGAATAGCCGGCAGCGCACTCACGGACCGCCTGGCTTCCCAATGGGAGCGCCCCATGGTGCGGAAGTGCCGCGGGCGGTCGGTCAGCGCGTAGGTGGCCAGCCACAATCGCTTGAAGTGGCGCATATAGCCATTGGCCACATCATCCACGTAGGCCGTCCGCCCATGGAGCACGTGGTAGTTGTTGATGAATTGCATCTCACCCGGCTGCAGATCCATATAGACGTTGAAGTCGGGGTCGTTGGACAGCTCCATCACCTTGGCGATGGCCGCCCTGGCGGTGGCGCTCAATGGGGGCGCGTCAGCGTGGCGCTGCGACGCCAGGATGTAGGGCGCGATGAAGCGGACGAAGAGCCGACCGGCGTGCTCGGTGAAACCCGGCACGGTGTAGAACGCGCTGGCCCCCTCGGCCTGCTCGCCCCGGGCGTCGTACGGCAACTCCTCATAGAGGGCGGCGGCGAGGTCGGGGCACTCGCGGACCATGTGATTGTGGATGGCCACCGCGTTGGCCACGCAGGAGAGTCCGCCGGAGCGGGCCGTGCGCAAGCAGAGCAGGCCGACCAGGTCGGACCCATCGGAGTGGTAGTCCAAGGCGATGCCGCCCAATTCGTTGCCCCGCACGGTGGGGTCGTCAATGGTCTTGCCCTGGTCCGTGACGTCACCGAGGACGTGGCCGTATTTGTTCTGGGCCCACGGTTCTCCCAGGTGGAGGCCGATGCCCCAGTACAGCAGGGTGAGGTCGTCGTCGGCATAGGTGTCGACATCGAGGGTGGCTATGCGCATGAAGCCGCGCCCGCCCAGCAGCACCTCGATCACGCCGTCGAGCTTGGGTGCCAGTGCGTCGAGCGGGAAGTCGTCCCGGGTGATCTCGAGAGGGTCGGAGCTCTTGGCCTTGGCCACCACCAGCGCGGCATCCAATTCGGCCCGATCACTCTCGGTCAGTCGGAGCGTCCACGCCTCCGGGTCAGCCACGTCGGCGGCCCGCCACTCGGCCAGGGGTTCAAGCTCGTGCAATTCCATGCTGATCTCCTTCCTCCCGTTCGGCTGCCTTCATCGGGACCCGCGTGAATCGCCCTGGGGGCCCCGGACCAGGCGGCCGGGTAGGGCACCGGTGGGCTCGCCGTCCCGGGCGATCACCGAACCGTTGACGATGGTGGCGGCGTACCCGCGGGCCCGTTGCACCAGGCGCTTCCCGCCGGCCGGCAGGTCGTAGGCCATGGTGGGCCGCTCGCACCGCAGCTGATCGAAGTCGATGACATTGAGATCGGCTCGCAGGCCGGGTGCCACCACCCCACGGTCGTGGAGCCCGACGGTGCGGGCGGTGCGGCTGGTCAGCTGCTCGACCATCCAGCCCACGCCCATCCGGCCATGGTCGCGGTCGCGGGTCCAGTGCGCCAGGGCGTAGGTGGGGTAGCTGGCGTCGGCGATGATGCCGACATGGGCTCCACCGTCGCCCAGCCCGAACACCGTGTCGGGGTGCGCCATCATTTCGCCGCAGGCGTCGAGGCTGCAATCGGCGTAGTTGGAAAAGGGTGCGAACAAGAAGCTCCGCCCGTCGTCTTCGAGCATCAGGTCGAGTGCCACTTCTTCGGGCTCCATCCCCAGGGCGGCGGCCACACTCTGCACGCTCCGGTCGGGCGGGGGTTCGTAGTCGGGCACATCGCCCAGGGGGAACATCCGCTTGTAATCGATGATGCTCCGGGACCGCGGCGGCGACTCTTCCAGCAGGCGGATCCGGAACGACGGGTCACGCATGGTGCGCACCTGTTCGTCCAAGGGCAGATGGGCGATCGTGACATAGGAGGGGTGGCCCGAGAATGGATGAAAGGAGGACTGCAGGCCGAGCAGCAGGCCGATCGGTCGCGGCGCCACCTGGGCTCTGATCGGGAGTCCCTCGGCCGCCGCCGCCTCAATCTGGCCGAGCAGCTCGCGCCAGCTCTCGGGGCGCTGGTGACTCTGAGCCAGTGAGACCGAGAGTGGCCGACCGGTCAGTGCCACCAGGTTGCGGATCATGGCGAACTCGCCCTCGGGGTCCGGCCAGAAATCCGAGATCAGCTCCACCACGCCGTGCCCGGCATCCGCCACACCCCCGACAATCATCTCGAGCTCGTGCGCCGTGGCCCGCAGCGACGGGGTGTGACCGCCGGTGGCCGTGCGATGGTTCAACGTGCGCGAGGTCGAGAAGCCGATGGCGCCCGCTTCCATGGCCTCCTGGGCCAGCTGCCGCATGGCCACCGCGTCCTCCTCCGTCGCCTCCTCCAGGCGGGCGGCCCGCTCGCCCATGACGTAGAGACGCAGCGCACCATGGGGGAGTTGGGCGCACAGGTCGATCTCGTGGGGCCGGCGCTCGACCGCACTGAGATACTCACCGAAGCTCTCCCACGTCCAGTCGATGCCCTCGTCCAGGACGGCGCCCGGGATGTCCTCCACACCCTCCATGAGCGAGATCAACTGGGCGTGCGCGTCGGGACGCACCGGGGCGAACCCGACCCCGCAGTTGCCCATCACCGCGGTGGTCACACCGTGCCAGCTGGACGGCGCCACCGAGGAGTCCCACGTGGCCTGACCGTCGTAGTGGGTATGGATATCGACGAATCCGGGTGTGACCAGGAGTTCGGCGGCGTCGATCTCGTCTGCGCCCCGCCCGCTCACGGAGCCGACGGCGGTGATGGTCCCGCCGTCGACGGCCACGTCGCCGCGCCTGGGCTCTCCTCCCAAGCCGTCGACCACCAGGCCGCCCCGGATCACCAGATCGTGTGCCATGCCCCACCATAGATTCCGGGCGCTTGAGCAACCTCCGGGCTCAATCGTCGAGGACGAGCAAGCCTCCATCGGCCAGAACGCCGGTGCGGCCGATGCCCTCCTCCGTGCACAGTGCGGTCAAGGTGTCGGCGTCACCGATGTTGCCCCAGGCCCGGCTGTCGTCCGCCGTCCGGCAGGCCACGATCCCTCGCTCAGGTTGCCCCTCGCGATCGAAGGCCACCGTATAGGTCTCGACCCGCACCGGCCCGCTTGCCTCCGAGTCGACCCGGCATTGGGGCAGGGCGTCGACCTCAGGTTGCACATCGCGCCAGGCGAAGGGCGCCGCGCCATCCCCGGCCGGTGGGCGCGAGGCATAGAGGCCGACGGAATGCTTGGTGGCGTACCAGCCCAGGCCGGTGACGAGACCGACGGTTCCCGGCTCGTCCCGTAAGGCGCCGACGGTCTGGGCGATGCCGTGCGAGGTGTAGTTGTTCCCCGGGCCCCCGCCGAATGTGAGCCCACCGGTCAGCGTGAGCGGTCGGCCCGGATCGTCGATCGGCAGCCCGAGCTCATGGGCCGCCATCTGCACCACGGCCGGGAAGCAGGAATAGAGGTCGATCGCTGCCACGTCGTCGATGCCGAGGCCGGCCAGCTCGAGGGTGGCCTGCCCGGCCAGCCGGATGGCGGGGGAGCGGTGCAGCTCGGGCCGGTGGGAGATGAACCAATGGTCGTTGGCGTCGGCACCGGCTAGGGGAAAGACCCACCGGTCCTCAGGCACGCCGGCGGCGCGGGCGGCCTCCACCGAGCACACGATGTACCCCGCCCCCTGGTCGACCTGCATGTTGGCCGTGCACAGCTTGGGGTAGGGGAAGGAGACCATGCGGTTGTCGGCCGACGGAGCCACGATCTCCTCGGCGGTGCGGGATTGGCGGATCCAGGCGTGGGGATTGCTGGCCGCCACCTGGCTGAAGCGCGACCACAGGGCGCCGATCCGGGCGCCATGCTCGGCCAGGCTCCACCCGTTGGCCGCGCGCAGGGCATTCTCGAACAGGGGGTAGGCGTGGATGGGGAGGATGACTCCCCTCGACATCTCGAGTTCGGTCGCCCCGGGCTTGTCCACCCCGAACAACGTCGGTTCGGGTGTCCCATCGGCCGCCTGGCTGGCCCAGGCCAGGGGTGCCTTTCCCGGATCGCGCCGTGATGAGGCGCGGGTGTACATCGCTTCGGCTCCGGTCACCAGGACCACGCCCAGGTCGCCTCGGCTGATGGCGCGGCAGGCGTCATGCATCAGTGCCTGGGGCGTGTTTCCCCCGATGGCCGACAGCACTAACTCACGGGGTGTGTCCTCGGTGGAGAAGCCCAACCGCGCGGCCACGATGAGGGCAGGGTTGATGGAACGCCAGCCGAGGGGCACCACGACGCGGATGCTGTCGGCCCGACGGATCAGGGCCTGGCCGGCCGGGGCGCCTCCACCAGGCCGGGCGCCGTCGCAGTCCTCGGCGGCGGCGCGCAGGGCTCGCGCCATCAACTCGACCGGTTCGGGTCGCTCGGCCGGCTCGGCGTCGGGTTCGGGGCGGACCGTGACCTGTCCGACACCGACGACGACCGGGGTGCGGGGGTTGAGGGCCATGGCCCGAGGAGCGTATCGGCTCACGCCTCCAAGGGTCCCTGGGGCCTCGGTAGACTCCCTGCTCATGCGCGTCGCCCTCGGCTCGGATCACGCCGGGTTTCCGCTCAAGGAGATCCTCAAGATCGAATTGGCGGCCCTGGGGCATCAGGTCACCGACCTGGGCACCCATGACGGGACCACGTCGGTCGACTACCCCGACTTCGGGGCGGCTGTCGGCCGGGCCGTGGTGGCGGGGGACGCCGACCTGGGCGTCTGCACCTGCGGCAGCGGCATCGGCATCTCCATGGCGGCCAACAAGATCCCCGGCGTCCGGGCGGCCGTCATCCACGACGTCACCACCGCCACCCTGGCCCGCCGGCACAACCACGCCAATGTGGTCTGCCTCGGCGGACGCACCATGGGCACTGCCGTGGCCATCGATTCCTTGACGGCCTTCCTGGAGGCGGGCGAGGAGCACGGTCGCCATGATGAACGGATCTCCAAGTTGGCCGAACTGGACCGGGAGCTGGTCCGGCCCGGTGAAGGGTCGTCATGAGCACCTACGACACGGCCCTGGCCTCGGATCCCGAGGTTGCCGGGCTCATCCACCGGGAACTGACCCGCCAGCAGACCACACTGCAACTGATCGCCTCGGAGAATTTCACCTCCCCGGCCGTCCTGGCCGCCTCGGGCTCCGTGCTGACCAACAAGTACGCCGAGGGCTATCCGGGCCGGCGCTACTACGGCGGGAACCAGATCATCGACGAGGTGGAGGACCTGGCCCGCAACCGGGCCACCGCACTGTTCGGGGCCGACCACGCCAACGTGCAGCCCCATGCCGGCGCCAATGCCAATCTGGCCGTCTACCAGGCTCTCCTGGAGCCCGGGGCCACCGTCTTGGCCATGCGGCTGGACCACGGCGGGCACCTGACCCACGGGTCCCCGGCCTCCATCACCAGCAAGATCTGGCGATTCGTCTCCTACGGCGTGACCCCCGAAGCGCCGTCCGGCGGGGGCCCGGGCGAGGTCATCGACTTCGATCAGGTGGCCCATGTGGCCAAGTCCGAGCAGCCGGCGCTCATCGTGGCCGGATCCACCGCCTACTCCCGGATCATCGACCCCCAACCGTTCCGCGAGATCGCCGACTCGGTCGGCGCGCTCTTCATGTTCGACGCCGCCCATCCGGCCGGATTGATTGCCGGCGGCGCCCACCCCAGCCCGGTGGGGGTGGCCGATGTGGTGACCCTGACCACCCACAAGACGCTGCGCGGCCCGCGGGGAGGCGCCATCCTCTGTCGGTCGGACCTGGCGAAGAAGATCGACAGCGCCGTGTTCCCCGGTCTCCAGGGCGGACCGCTCGAGCACGTCATCGCCGCCAAGGCGGTGGCCTTCGCCGAGGCCTCCCGGCCCGAGTTCCGCCAGTACGCCGCCCAGGTGGTGGCCAACGCGGCGGCCCTGGCCTCGGCATTGGCCGGCCACGGCTTCCGTCTCGTCTCGGGAGGGACGGACAACCACATGGTCCTGGTCGACCTGCGCCCCTTCGACGCCGAGCTGACCGGCAAGGAGGCCCAAGAGGTACTGGACCGGGCCGGGATCACCTGCAACCGAAACACCATCCCCGACGATCCCCGCACACCGTTCGTCACCTCCGGGCTCCGCCTGGGCGCCGCGGCCCAGACGACGGCCGGCATGGGCACCGCCGAGATGCAGGTGATCGCCGGGCTGATCGCCCGGACGCTGCAGGCGCGTACCGATGAGGGCGAGATCGCCGCCGTGCGGTCCGAGGTCGCCCTGCTCTGTGCCTCGTTCCAGCCCTACCCCGACCTCCTGGGTTAAGGCATGCCCGACCTCGGCTGGTATGCCCTGGTCATGGTGGTGGCGGCTGGGGCGACAGCCGCCCTGACCGTCCCGGCCCGCCGGATCTCGGTGCGGGTGGGCTACGTCGCCACGCCCGACGAGCGCAAGATGCACACCAAGCCCATCCCCTACGGCGGGGGCGCCGCCATGTTCGTGGGCTTCCTGGTCGCGGTGCTGGCCGCAGCCGCCATCCCGGCCCTGCGGCCGATCTTCTCCGACTCTCCGGAGCTGATGGGCGTGGTGCTGGCGGCCGGCGCCATGTTCGCCGTCGGCCTCATCGATGACGTGAGGGACATGTCGGCCCCGGCCAAGATGGCGGGCCAGGTCCTCTCGGCCAGCATCTTGTACTTCATGGGCGTCACCATGTACGAGTTCAAGGTCCCGCTGGCCGGCTTCTTCGTGCTCACCCCGGGCATCATCCCCCTGATCACCGCCGCCTGGGTCATCGCCCTCACCAATGCCATCAACCTCATTGACGGCCTGGACGGGCTGGCCGCCGGGGTCGTGGCCATCGGCGGTGGCGCCCTGGCCATCTACGGCGTGCGCCTGATGGGGTTGGGCCTGATCCCGTCCGACAATGTCGGCCCCCTGATCGCCTTCATCGCCTGCGGGATCTGCCTGGGCTTTCTCCCCTTCAATTTCAATCCGGCCCGCATCTTCATGGGGGACGCCGGCGCCCATTTCCTCGGCCTGCTCATGGCCGCCTCCACCATGGTCATCGGGGGCCGGGTCCCCACGACGACGCCCACCACCGGCGTGACCTACTTCTTCTTCGCCCCCCTCTTCATCCCCTTCTTCATCCTGGGGGTGCCGATCGTCGACATGGCTTTCGCCTTCATCCGGCGGACCGCCCGGGGGACCGGTTTCCATACACCCGACAAGGAGCACATCCACCACCGGCTGCTGCGGCTGGGGCACGGGCCACGCCGAAGCGTCCTCATCCTGTGGGCCTGGACCGCCATCCTGTCCGGATTTGTCCTCTTCCCCCTGTTCATCCACCAGGTCAATGCCTTCATCCCGCTCGGGGCGGCTGTCCTCGGGGCGGGTCTCTACACCCTCTTCCACCCCGGGCTGCGCAAGGGCAACGGGGACGACGACGATGAGGAATTCGAAGGGCGGTCGCCCCCCCTGCCGATCAGGTCCGGGCCGGGCCGCTGAGCTGGTCCGGTGTGCCCGGTGAGCGTTTGGACGGCATCTTGGCCGGAGTGCGATGATGACGCCTGTGTACCCCGTCCACCTCGCCCCGTCTGGCACCGCAATTGCGGGTATCCGGACGTCGGACTCTGGCGCGCCACGCACCGCGTAAAGGGGAAGAAGTCGCATGCGTGGTCAAGTGAGCGTCGTCGGGCGCGCCCGGTCGGGTGACGGAGCCGGACGGGGCCACGGAGGCCTCGGGAGGGACGGCCTTCCCCGAGCCCAAGTCAGCCAATGTCCCCCAACTAGGGGACTTCTTCTGGATGGGCACCGCCTGTGCCATCAGTGTCGTCGGGGCGGGAGGAGCGGGCTTCGCCCTCGACTCGTGGCTGAACACGACCCCGTGGTTCAGTTTTGCCGGCCTGGCCTTCGGCATCGTGTCGGCCGTGCTGCTGTGCGTCGCCCAATACAGGAAATTCTCTTAAACGCGAGGGCCACGTCAGCGGCCAGGAAAGTCTGATCAGCCCATGTTTGCCAACTTCGCGCTCCCTGATCTGGCCCGGGTCTCACGGCGGACCGTCTTCAGCGCCCTCAGCTTCGGTGTGATCGGCCTGGTGGCCTGTCTGGCCCTCAGTGCGGCGTTGACCGGCCTTGGGCTGTGCATCGGCATCGGGCTTGGCGTCGTCAACTTCCGCTTGATCCAGCGGTCGGTGGCCAAGATCGGAGCTCGGGAGGACGAGAACCATAAGCGCCCGCTCGCCACCAACACCGTAGGCCGGTTGGCGGCCATCTCGGTGTGCGCAGTGGGTCTCCTCTTCCTTTCGTTCGATCTCGGATTAGGTGTCATGGTTGGTTTGGCTGCCTTCCAGTTCTTCCTGCTGCTCAATGTGGCCCGCTCTATGTTCACCATGGGCCACGGTGGCCTCAGCGACGTGGATGGCTCGGCCGGCCATTCGATCGCCTCTACCGGAGATGACTCTGGGAGCGCCCCTTCATGAGCATTTTTGGAGGGCTGGTGCCGCTCATGAATCCGGCCACGGAAATCTCGGTCGGTGAGCACGTCAAGGGCACCCTGTTCGGCGGCACTCTCGATATGGACACGGTGTGGGCCACGGCTGCTGCCGTCGTGGTGGTGTGCCTGTTGGCGATCGCCCTCCGGCGACAGATGACCAGCGGGGTACCCGGACGACTCCAGGCGGCTTGGGAGATGGGCATCGGGGCACTGACCAAGCAGGTGGAAGGGTCCATCGGGCCAAAGGGCCAGGCCGTGATCCCACTCGCTGCGTCCCTCTTCGTGTTCATTTTTGTCTGCAACATCTTCACGGTCGTGGGTCTGGGTTCGAAGTACGAATGGCTGAGTGCACCCAACTCCGACATCAATCTGCCTCTGGCCATGTCACTCTTCGTCATCATCCTGGTGCACATGGCATCGATTCGAGCCCGAGGTCCGGTCGGCTACGTGAAGCACTACCTCACGCAGCCGTTCCCCATCTTCTTATTGCCCTTCAATCTCTTCATCAATCTGGTGGAAGAGATCGCTAAGCCGATAACCCTGGCCCTGCGACTGTTCGGCAACCTCCTTTCCGGCACATTGATGCTTTCGCTGATTGCATTTTTGGGTGTCTGGAAGCTCGGTGCAGTCCCGATCGGCAACGTCCTCGTGCTCATTGTGAATCCGGTCTGGAAGGTTTTCGATCTGGCCATCGGCGGAATTCAGGCCTTCATCTTCGCCTTACTGACCATTCTCTACTTCGATGTGGCCATGAGTACCGAGCACGGAGACGGTCACGATCACGATGTCGATCTGATTCATTCGACTCCAGAAGCTGCACTGTCCACTTAGGATCACTCGTCAACTCAAAAAGGAGAGCAATTACATGGCAGACACAACAGCACAGGCCATTCAACTGGCCGGAGCCATGGTCGGAGGCGGCCTGGCATTGGGGGGAGGCGCTATCGGCGCCGCAGTGGGTGACGGTCTGGCGGGAAGCGCAACCATTGCCGGTGTGGCCCGTCAGCCCGAAGCGCAGGGACGACTCTTCACCATCATGTTCCTCACCGTCGGTCTGGTGGAGGCGATGTACTTCATCAACCTGGCGTTCACGGCTCTCTTCATTTTCTCGCTTTACAAGAAGTAAGCCGCTGGCTGCAAGGCAAATGCTTTTGCCACATCAGGGACCGAGACGGCCCATCGAAGAAAGGCGAAGACTGAGATAAATATGCTCATCGCAGATAGCAACTTCCTCATCCCGAATTCGACCCTGGTGGTCGAGTTGGTCGCATTTCTGATCGTGCTCGGCGTCATTGGCAAATTCGTGCTGCCTTTTCTGAAGGAAAAACTCGATGAGCGGGCTGATCTGATCAAGGGTGAGCTCGCCGCGGCCGACGAGGCCAAGGCGGATGCCACGGCGGCTGACGAGGATCGTAAGGCTGCGCTCGAAGAAGCTCGCCATCAGGCCCGTGAGATCGTGGCTCAGGCGAATCGCACGGCGGAACAGGTGCGCACCGATGCGCAGTCCAATGGACACAGTGAGTACGAGCGCATTTTGGGCAACGCTGAGAACGAGGTCGCTTTGGCGCGCCAACGAGCCGTCGACGAAGCGGCCAACCGCATGGGTGAGATCGTGATGGACGTGGCCGAGCGGGTCATCGGGCGAGAGGTCGACGCCGAGGCGCACCGCGATCTGATCGACGAAGCAGTGGAGGCCCTGCGAGCCGATGCGGCCGGCGGCGCCGCCGCCGGTTCAGGGGTTCGCCAGTGAACCCCACGCTGCAGGGCTACACCGCCGCGATCTTGGAATCAGCGGGATCGGACGCACTCGCGGGCTTGGCCGGTGACCTTGAAGCGGTCGAGCGGTTGGTGGGGACAAACTCAACGCTGCGGGCCGCGTTGACCGATACCACGTTGCGAGGGCCGTCCCGCCGAGCGGTCATGCTCGACCTGTTGGATGGAAAGGTCTCCCCCGAAACACGCAGGCTGGCGGCGTTCGCCTGCTCGGTCGTCAGAGCGGTTGATGTTCCGTCCGCTCTGGCCTGGGTGGCCACTCGGACCCGGCATGGGGCCGAGGGACAATCGTTCGAAGAACCGCCGCTGAGCTTGACCGAGTCGCGCCGACGCGTGAGCGGGTTCGCGGTTGCGGTGCACGAGGTTCTCTCGAACAATGAGCTGGAGACGCTCGAGGATGACCTGTTCCGCTTCGCCCGCATTGTGGCCTCGACCCCCGCCCTCCGGGCGGCTCTGGTTGACCGCGATCTCGATATTGCGGCTCGCCAAGGATTGGTCACGCAGTTGCTGGAGGGAAAAGTGCAGGAAGGCACTGTCTCGTTGGTGCGATACGCGGTAGCCGGAGGACGGGCACGCGACATCGTGGGCACGTTGGACTACCTGGTCGAGCAGACCGCCATGGCCCGTGGCTGGCGCATCGCCCGCGTCCGGGCGGCTGCGCCCATTGAGGATGCACAACGGACCGCGCTCTCCGACTCCCTCGCCACCCTGGCGGGAGCACCGGTCGAGCTCCAGATCGTCCTTGACGACCTGCTCCTGAGCGGGGCCACCATACAGATCGGCGACCTCTGGGTGGATGCCACCGCAAGGGGTCGGATCGAAGCCCTGCGTGAGCACCTGATGCCGGGAGGTTGGGAAGACAGGGGTTTGCGGCGCGGTGCAGCGCGGGGACCCGGAACGAAGACGCAGACAAAGGGAGAAAGTTGATGGCTGAGCTGACGATCGACGCCAGTGAGATCACCCAGGCGTTGCAGCGCCACGTTGAGGAGTACACCCCGGTGGTCGGGACCGAGCAGATCGGTCGGATCGTAGAGGTCGGCGATGGCATCGCCCGCGTGTCCGGCTTGCCAGGTGCCGCGGTCAACGAGCTCCTCGAGTTCGAGGATGGGACGCTGGGCCTGGCTTTGAACCTGGACGAAGACACCATTGGAGCCGTCGTCCTGGGTGAGGTGGACAGCCTGGAAGAAGAGCAGACGGTCAAGGCCACGGGCCGGATCCAGACGGTTCCCGTTGGCGATGCCCTCCTGGGGCGCGTGGTCAACGCGCTGGGTGAGCCGATCGATGGCAAGGGACCCATCACGACGACCGAGACACGCCGGATGGAAGTTCAAGCGCCGGGCATCGTTGGACGCCAGCCGGTGAGCGAGCCACTTCAGACCGGGATCAAGGCCATTGACGCCATGACCCCGATCGGTCGCGGTCAGCGCGAGCTGATCATTGGTGACCGCAAGACCGGCAAGACGACCGTGGCCGTCGACACCATCATCAACCAGGCCGGCCAGGGAGTGAAGTGCATTTACGTGGCCATCGGGCAGAAGAACTCCTCGGTGGCCCAGACGGTGGCGACCCTTGAAGAGCACCGGGCCCTGGAGTACACCGTCGTGGTGGTGGCTTCAGCCGGTGACCCGGCGCCATATAAGTACCTGGCCCCATATGCCGGCTGTGCCATGGGGCAGCACTGGATGGAGAACGGCGAGCACGCCCTCATCGTCTACGACGACCTATCCAAGCAAGCCGAGGCCTATCGCTCGGTGTCGCTCCTGCTCCGGCGCCCACCGGGGCGCGAGGCCTACCCAGGCGATGTCTTCTACCTCCACTCCCGGCTCCTCGAGCGGGCGGCCAAGCTCTCCGACGAACGCGGCGGCGGATCGCTTACCGCGTTGCCGATCATTGAGACCAAGGCTGGCGACATCTCGGCCTATATCCCGACCAACGTCATCTCTATCACCGACGGCCAGGTCTTTCTGGAGACCGACCTGTTCAACTCCGGCATCCGGCCCGCCATCAACGTCGGGAACTCGGTCAGCCGGGTGGGCAGTGCGGCCCAGGTCAAAGCCATGAAGCAGGTGTCGGGAACTCTTAAGATCGATCTGGCCCAGTTCCGTGAGCTCGAGGCGTTCGCCACCTTCGGCTCTGAGCTCGACAAGGTGTCGCAAGCCCAGCTGGACCGGGGTTACCGCCTCACCGAGCTGCTCAAGCAGGGACAGAACGCACCGGTCCCCGTGGAGGAACAGGTACTGGTGATTTACGCCGGGACTAAGGGTTGGACGGACTCGGTGCCGGTGGTCGAAGTGCAGCGATTCGCATTCGAGTTGATCGAATACTTCAAGGGCAACCACCCAGCGGTGTTCGAGGCCATTCGTACCAAGGGCACACTTCCCGACGGTGAAGAGATCGACCAAGGCCTGACATCATTCATCGAAGGATTCGACACCGGGAAGGTTGACTGACCCATGGCCGGAGGCCAAGAGCGTGTTCTGCGGCGCCGAATCCGCAGCGTGCAGTCAACGAGGAAGATCACCAAGGCCATGGAGCTGATCGCCGCCTCACGCATCGTCCGCGCCCAGGGGAGGATCACCGCCAACCGGCCCTACCGGATGGGCATGCAGAAGATCTTGCGACAGGTGGTCAATGAGGACCCGACACTGGCCGGCAAGCTCCTGGGCACACCTGAGGAGCCCAGCCACGTCGGCATCCTTGCCGTTGTGGGTGACCGAGGCCTGGCCGGCTCCTACAACTCCGGTGTCCTGCGGGCCACCGAGCGCCTAGTGGCCGAGCACACGCGCCAAGGAACCCAAGTCACCTTGTGGACAGTGGGTAAGAAGGCACCGTCCTATTTCCGATACCGGGGAATTGAGGTGGAGCGTTCCTTCCCTGGGGTGGCGGACCGGCCCGAGTTTGTCAACGCCCGTGACATCGCAGCCACGGTGGTGGCTCCGTTCGTGTCCGGAGAGATCGACATGGTGCAGCTGGTGTCCACCCGCTTCATCTCGGCGGGTACCCAGCGCGTCACCACGGTGCAGATGCTGCCTCTGCCTCTTCCCATCGAAGACGAGGAAGGCTCCGGCATCGATGACCTCCCGACTTCGGGCGCTACCGGCTACACCGAGTTCGAGCCCGACGTTGAGACCCTGCTGGCCGAGCTGACCCCTCGGGCCACGGAAGCCGAGATCTTTGCCGCGCTTCTCGAAGGTGCCGCCTCGTTCTTCACGGCCCAGCAGCGGGCCATGGCAGCGGCGACCGAGAACGCCGATGAGCTTGCTCGTACCCTTACTCGAGTGATGAACCGAGCCCGTCAGGACGCCATAACCACCGAGATCATGGAAATTGTCGGCGGCGCCGAGGCGCTCCGCCAGTCGAAGGGAGCTTGACCAAAATGACCACTAGCGCGCAGGACACCGTTCCTGCGGGGACACTCGAGGACGGCCGCATCGTGTCCATCGCCGGACCCGTCGTCGACGTGGAGTTCCCGCCCCACGCGCTGCCTGAGATTAACCATGCCGTCGAGTTCTCCATTGAGCTGGACGGCACCACCAACGTCGTCACCGCCGAGGTGGCCCAGCAGATCGGGGACGGACGGGTGCGCTGCATCTGCATGCAGCAGACCGACGGCCTGGTCCGGGGTGCACCGGTGCGCAACCTGGGCCGGGGTATCACCGTCCCGGTGGGGAACGCTGTGCTCGGCCATGTCTTCAATGTGCTTGGCCAACCGCTCGACACGGACACCATTGAGGGTGTCGACGACTATTGGGAGATCCACCGCAACGCGCCGGCTTTCGACCAGCTCGAGCCCAGGTCCGTGATGTTCGAGACCGGGATCAAGGTGGTGGACCTACTGGAGCCCTACGTGACGGGAGGCAAGATCGGCCTGTTCGGCGGCGCCGGCGTGGGCAAGACCGTGATCATCCAGGAGATGATCCACCGGGTGGCCCAGCAGCACGGTGGTGTCTCGGTCTTCGCCGGTGTGGGGGAACGCACTCGCGAAGGCACCGACATGTGGCTGGAGATGCAGGAGTCCGGTGTCATCGACAAGGCCGCACTGGTATACGGGCAGATGGACGAGCCCCCCGGCGTCAGGCTGCGAGTCGGGCTGGCCGCTCTGACCATGGCCGAGTACTTCCGGGACGTCCAGAACCAGGACGTACTGCTCTTCGTGGACAACATCTTCCGCTTCGTCCAGGCCGGCTCCGAGGTCTCGACCCTGCTAGGCCGGATGCCCTCGGCCGTGGGCTACCAGCCCACGTTGGCCGACGAAATGGGCGAGCTGCAGGAGCGCATCACCTCGACCAAGGGGAAGTCCATTACATCCCTCCAGGCCGTCTACGTACCGGCCGACGACTACACCGACCCAGCCCCGTTCACCACGTTCACGCACCTCGACGCCACCACCGAGCTCTCACGCCAGATCGCCGCTCTGGGTATCTACCCGGCGGTAGACCCGCTGGCGTCGACGTCGAACATCCTGGCTCCCGAGATCGTGGGAGAGCGTCACTACGCTGTGGCCCGACGGGTGCAGGAGGTGCTGCAGCGCTACAAGGAACTGCAGGACATCATCGCCATACTCGGCATGGACGAGTTGAGCGAGGAGGACCGGGTGACGGTGACTCGGGCCCGCAAGATCCAGCGCTTCTTGTCGCAGCCGTTCTTCGTGGCCGAGGTCTTCACCGGCGTGCCAGGGATCTTCGTGCCGATCGACGAGACGGTCGAGTCGTTCGAGGCCCTGGTCAATGGTGACCTTGACGACGTCCCCGAACAGGCATTCCTCAACGTGGGCGGCGTCGAGTCGGTGCGGGCCAAGGCCAAGACGTTGCAGGACGAGGCCGGCTAGTGGCCGACGGGGTCTTCGGCGTGGAAGTGGTCACGCCCGAGCAGTCGCTCTTCGCTGGTGGTGCCAATTCGGTGGTGCTGGAGACATCCGTGGGCGCGCTCACAGTGCTGGACGGTCACATGTCCCTCATCGGCGATGTGGCGCCCTGCCTGGTCAAGGTGGACCAAGCCGACGGGTCCCTGTTGCGGATGGCCGTGCACGGAGGCTTCCTCCAGGTCGACACCAGCCCAGGCGCAGCCGAGGGGTTGGCCGAGGGTGATGGTCCGCTTCCAGGACTTTCGACCAAGGTCACCGTCCTCGCCGGCGTGGCCGAATTGGCCAGTGAGATCGATGTGCCGCGCTCTGAGCGGGCCAAGGAAGCCGCGACGCAGCGGATGGCCGACCTGGGCTCCGGGCGGGGGTCGAAAACCGAGAGCGATGAAGATGGTGAAGCACCTGACTCAATGTTGGCCGAGGCCCAACAGGCTCTGGCCCGGGCCGAGCTCCGGCTCGAAGTGGCCAACCAGGCGGATTGATCCCTCGTCAAAAGGGAACGTCGGAGAGACCATCGATCCAGTCACCCAGGCCGCCGTGGCCCACGCCCAGTTCGAGACGATCCACCCCTACGGAGATGGCAATGTCCGGATCGGCCGCATTCTGATCGGGTGGATTCTCACCCGCCGACTGGGCATCACGCTTCCCCCTCCCGTCAGCGTGTTCATTGCCCGGGATCCCGGCGGCTATCTGGCCGGCATGACCATGTTCCGCATGGGACAGCTCGACGTCTGGGTTGACTGGGTAGCCGCCGCGCTCGTGCATTCGAGCGAGGCCTCCACGGCCCTGATGGCCCAGTCTGAGGCTCTCGTCGAAATGTGGCGATCACGCGTATCCGGGATACGAGCGGACCCCACGGTGCATCAGGTACTCGACCTGCTTGCTCAACACCCGGTCATCACGTCGGATCTCATCTCACAGGGCCTTGGTGTCAGCGGGCGCAGTGGGCGCGCTGCCCTCGAGGTACTGGCGCAGCACCTGATCGTGGAGGAGTACCCCCGGAAACGAGTGGGCGCTGGACGACCTCGCAAGTACTGGAAGGCGAGTGAACTCATTTCCCTGGCGACACGGTGGACGGCTCCCTGATTGCGGTTGGTCGGACAGGTCGTGTCGTCGGCCCTCAGTCGAACGACACCGAGCTGAACTCGGACAGCTTGGCCAAGGCGTGATTGGCGTCGATCTTGCGCAAGGTGCCCGACTTCGAGCGCATGACCAGCGACTGCGTCGTGGCCCCGAACTCGTGGTACTGCACTCCCTGGAGGAGCTCCCCGTCGGTGATGCCGGTGGCCGCGAAGAAGCAATTGTCACCCTGCACCAGGTCGTCGGTCGAGAGGACGGCATCGAGGCGGTAACCGGCGGCCACGGCGGCCGCCCGCTCCTCCTCATTGCGAGGGAAGAGCCGGCCCTGGATCTCCCCACCCATGCACTTGAGGGCAGCGGCGGCCAGGACGCCCTCCGGCGTGCCGCCGACGCCGAACAGGATGTCCGTGCCGGCTCCCGGCCACCCGGTGGCGATGGCGCCGGCCACGTCGCCGTCGGTGATCAGGCGGATGCGGGCTCCCGTGGCCCGGACCTCGTTGATCAGGTCGTCATGGCGGGGACGGTCGAGGATCACGGCTGTCAGGTCGCGCACCGGACGCCCCAGGGCTTCGGAGAGAGCATGCAGGTTCTCGGTCGGGCTGCGGCGGATGTCGCAGGCGCCCTTGGCCCGGGGTCCCACAGCCAGCTTCTCCATGTAGACGCATGGACCCGGGTCGAACATCGTGCCCCGCTCGGAAACGGCGATCACGGCCAGGGCACCGCCACGGCCCAGGGCGGTGGACGTCGTGCCGTCAATGGGATCGACGGCAATGTCGGTCATCGGGGGGGTGCCGTCGCCTATCCGCTCGCCGTTGAAGAGCATGGGGGCGTTGTCCTTCTCACCCTCGCCGATGACGACGATGCCATCCATCGGGACCGAAGCCAATACCGCCCGCATGGCTTCCACGGCGGCACCGTCGGCACCCAACTTGTCACCCCGGCCCATCCAGCGGCTGGCCGCCATGGCCGCGGCCTCGGTCGTCCGCACCAGGTCCATGGCCAGGTTTCGGTCGGGAGCTTGGCGGGAGTGGACCACGACCATGACCATACTTCTTCACCTGTGGGAGGTTGCCCCTTGCCCTCCCCGCCAGCGGCGATACTTGAGGGAGTGGAACGCATCGTGATCCGGCCCAACGGCCCACTGGTGGGAACGGTCCAGGCAGGTGGGGCCAAGAACTCGGCCCTGAAATTGATGGTGGCCTGCCTCCTGGCCGAGGGTCGTTCCGTGCTCAGCAACGTGCCTCGCATCGACGACGTGGATTCCATGGCCGACGTGCTGCGAGCCGTGGGGGCGGGGGTTGAACGCCTCGACAACGGGGACATGGTGGTGACGACCCCGGCGGCCGAACTCCTCAATCCGGTGGCCCCCTACGAGCTGGTCGAGCGCATGCGGGCCTCGGTGGTCGTCCTCGGTCTCCTCCTGGCCCGCTGCGGCGAGGTGCGGATGCCGCTCCCCGGAGGCGATGACTTCGGGGAGCGGCCCATCGATTTTCACGTCAACGGGCTGACCGCCATGGGGGCCCGCTTCGTGTCCGCCCACGGCGAAGTGCGGGGGTACGTCGACGGCGGACGGTTGGTCGGCACCAAAGTGGTCCTTGAGTACCCGAGCCACACGGCCACCGACAACCTCCTCATGGCGGCGGCACTGGCCAAGGGCACCACGGTGATCGAGAACGCGGCGAAGGAGCCGGAGGTGAGCGATCTGGCCTCCATGCTGTGCGCCATGGGTGCCGTGGTGCGGGGCGCCGGGACCTCCCACATCGAAGTCGAAGGAGTCGAGACGCTCCAGCCAACCCGGCACACCGTGGTCCCCGACCGCGTGGTGGCCGCCACCTACCTGGCTGTGGCCGGCATGACCGGGGGCGATGTGACCATTGCCGACGCCCGTCCGGACCACATGGAGATGTTGATGCGCAAGGTCAACCAGATGGGGGTCAACACGGAAATGGGGCCGAGCGGGCTCCGGGCCACGGCGACCAGCCGCCTGGTGGCCGCCGACGTGGCGACGCTTCCGTACCCGGGAGTAGCCACCGATTACAGCCCTCTTCTGGTGGCCATGCTGACCGGCGCCGAGGGGGTGGGCATCCTGACCGAAAATCTCTTCTCGGGTCGGTTCCGCTACGTGGAAGAACTGCGTCGGATGGGCGCCGACATTCGAACGGACGGCCATCACGCCGTGGTGCGGGGCATCCCGAGCCTTTCCGGCGCCCCGGTGAGGGCCCCTGATATCCGCGCCGGAGTCGCGCTGGTGCTGGCCGGCCTGGTGGCCGAAGGGGAGACCGTGGTGAGCGGGGCCCACCACATCGGCCGGGGGTACGAGGACCTGGTGGGAGCCTTGAAGTCACTGGGTGCCGCGGTGACGGGGCAGTGAGCACGCGTGGCACCGATCCGGCGGCCCTTCTGGCGTTGGCACAGGACCACGACCGGGTGGCGCTGGCCCGCCTCCTCACCTACGTCGAGCGTGGTGGCGCCAATGGCCTCAAGGTGGCGCGGCTTTCGTATCGATCCGACCAGCCGTACGCCATTGGGATCACGGGCTCGCCGGGGGCCGGGAAGTCGACCCTGACGGACCGGCTCATCACCCTGGTTCGCTCCGGCTGGCCCGCGCCGCAGGCCGAAGGGGTGCCTCAGGTCGGCGTCCTGGCGATCGATCCGACGTCGCCGTTCAGCGGAGGCGCCATCCTGGGCGACCGGGTGCGCATGGGACAGCACACGCTCGACGCGACCGTCTACATCCGCTCCATGGCAACCAGGGGACATCTGGGAGGTCTCTCGCTGGCCGTTCCCGACGCCGTGCGCGTTCTCGGCGCGGCCGGAGTCCCGGTGGTCATCGTCGAGACGGTGGGTGTCGGGCAGATGGAGGTCGACATCGCCTCGGCGGCCGACACCACGGTGGTGGTGGTCACCCCCGGGTGGGGAGACTCCATGCAGGCCAACAAGGCCGGTCTGCTGGAGATTGCCGACCTCTTTGTCATCAACAAGGCGGATCGACCCGGTGCGCGCGAGGCCCGCCGCGACCTGGAGCAGATGCTGGACCTTTCCACCCCGGGTTCGTGGCGCCCGCCCATTATCGACACCACGGCCACCACGGGTGAGGGCATGGTTGACCTGTGGGCCGTTATCGGCCGTCATCGCGCTCATCTGGAGGAGTCGGGCGAGTTGGCGACCCGGCGCTCTGATCGCATGGCTCAGGTGTTGCGCCGGGTCCTCCTGGCCCGCAGCGCACTCCGGACGGACGAAATCGCATCTGGTGAAGAGTTCACCAGCGCCGTCAAAGCCTTGGCGGCGGGCGAGATTGACCCCTACCAGGCGGCCGATCGACTGATGGGCAACTGACGGTGCCCGAGCCCCGTCCGGTACGGTGCGCAGGTGGCTGAACCCTTTGTGACCGTCGAGCGCCGCCCCGACGGTGTCGCCCTCCTCCGCCTCGACCGCCCCAAGGCCAACGCGCTGTCGGGCACCGTGTTGGGGCAGATCTACGAGGCAGCCCGGGATCTCCAGGCCGATCCCCCCGGTGCGGTCGTGCTGTGGGGTGGGCGACGGATCTTTGCCGCGGGGGCGGACATCGTCGAGCTGGAAGGTGTCGGAGCCACCTCGGTCGGAACCAATTTCACCGCTGCGCTGGGTGCCCTGGCCAGCCTGCCCCGGGTGACAATTGCCGCCATCAATGGCTACGCCCTGGGGGGCGGCCTTGAGCTGGCCCTGGCCTGCGACCTGCGAGTCTGCGCCGAGGACTCCAAGCTCGGTTTGCCCGAGGTCCTGTTGGGGGTGATCCCGGGCGGTGGAGGGACCCAACGCCTGCCCCGCCTCATCGGATCGTCACGGGCCAAGGAGCTCATCGTGACCGGGCGCCAGGTGCCCGCCGCGGAGGCCCTGTCCATCGGACTGGTCAACCGGGTGGTGGCGCCCGACGACGTGCTCGAGTCGGCGTTGGAGTGGGCCGGCCAGCTGGCGCGCGGGCCTGTCGTGGCTCATGGATTGGCCAAGGCAGCCGTGGACCAGGGACTCGAAGGGACTCTGGCCCACGGCCTCGAGCTCGAACAGGCCGCCTTCGCTCAGGTTGCCCATACCGAGGATGCCGTCCGTGGCATCACGTCTTTCGTCGAGCACGGACCCGGCAAGGCCACGTTCGTCGGCCGGTGAGCTCACCTCCCATTCCGGTCAGCGCAGGCGAGGGCCCCTTTGATCCCTCGGTGCGCTGGTTCCAGCACGCCGTCTTCTACGAGGTGCTGATCCGCGGCTACTTCGACGCCAACAACGATGGCACCGGCGACCTGAAGGGTCTGCGCCAGAAGCTGGACTACATGGAGTGGCTGGGCATCGACTGCATCTGGATGCTGCCCTTCTACCCGTCCCCCATGCGCGACGGTGGCTACGACATCAGTGACTTCTTCAACGTGCACCCCGATTACGGGAGCATCGGCGACCTGGTGGCCCTCCTCGAGGACGCCCACCGCCGTGGTCTACGGGTGATCGCGGACCTGGTGATGAACCACACCAGCGATGAGCACCCATGGTTCATCGAATCGCGCTCGTCACGCGACAACGCCAAGGCGGATTGGTACGTCTGGAACGACGATGATCAGCGTTGGCCCGACGCCCGGGTGGTGTTCACCGATACCGAGCGTTCCAATTGGACGTGGGACGACACCCGGCAGCAGTACTACTGGCACCGCTTCTACCACCATCAGCCGGATCTGAACTACGAGAACCCCGAAGTGGCCGACACGATGATCGACCTGGTCCGCTTCTGGCTCGACCTCGGATTCGACGGCTTCCGCCTCGATGCCATCCCCTACCTCTACCAGCGGGACGGCACCTCGGGCGAGCACCTTCCCGAAACCCATGCCTTCATCCGCCGTATCCGCAAGCAATTGGAAGCCGACTATCCCGGACGTATCCTAATGGCGGAAGCGAACGGGTGGCCCAGCGATGTGGCGGACTATTTTGGCCAAGGGGACGAGTGCCACCTGTGCTTCCACTTCCCGCTCATGCCGCGACTTTTCATGGCGGTGCGACGGGAGCAGCGGTACCCGATCACCGAGATCCTGGCCCAGACCCCCGTCATAAGTGACTCGTGCCAATGGGCCATCTTCCTGCGCAATCACGACGAGCTCACCTTGGAACAGGTGAGCGACGAGGACCGGGACTATCTCATTGCCGAGTACGCCAAAGACCCGAGGATGAAGCGCCACATGGGGATCGGGCGGCGGCTGTCCCCTCTGCTCGACAACGACCGCCGCACGGCCGAGCTGCTCTACGCCCTCATCCTCTCGCTGCCGGGCAGCCCTGTCATCTACTACGGCGACGAGCTCTTGATGGGGGACAACATCTACCTGGGTGACCGCGACTCGGTACGCACGCCCATGCAGTGGTCGCCCGACCGCAACGGCGGGTTCTCCCAGGCGGACTTTGCCCAGCTCTACCTGCCCCCGTTGATGGACCCCGTCTACGGATTCGCCGCGGTCAACGTGGAGGCCCAGTTGCGCAACCAGGGGTCGTTCCTGCACTGGCTCCGGCGCATGCTGACCGAGCGGCGGGCGCTTCCGGTCATGGGCGCCGGCGAAATGGAGGTGCTGCCCTGCGCCAACCCGTCGGTCCTGGCCTACATGCGATCGGGCCAGGTGGCCGACATCTTGTCCAGCTCAACCGGGGGCGCGCCGGCGACCCGACCAACCAGTGAGGACGGGCTCGACTGGGGTCGCCCCACGGTGATGATCCGCACCGTGCCGGCCGGCAACGAGAGCGCCGGCGATGAGGTGGTGCGGCGGCTGCAGGCCGTTCTCTGCGTGCACAACCTGAGCCGTTTCGCCCAGCCGGCCGAGCTTTCCTTGGCCAAATGGGCCGGCTCGACCCCCCATGAAGTACTCGGTCGGGTGCCCTTTCCCACCATCACCGAGGAGCCCTACGCGGTCACCCTGCCGCCCTACGGCTTCTTGTGGTTCGACCTGGTTCCCGACGAAAGCCCGAGCCTGCGATGAGCCCCGAGCGCGCCCAGGCCCGGCAGACCATGATTGAGGCCTGGTTGGCCCAACGTCAGATCGAGGCCGTGGGGGAGATCACCTTCCTGCGCACGGACGTGCTCCGTTCGGGTCGTCCGGGGTTGCTCGACTTGGTGGCCGAGGTGAACGGTCGACAGGCCCACGTGGTGGCCGGGCTGCGAGGAGTGGGAGAGGAGCCCCATTTCCTCCACGCCGGGGAGGAGTTGGCGTTGGGCTTGTGGGAGGACGATGAAGGGCTCGCTGTCTGTACCGACGCCCTGCGGGACGCGCATCTGGCGCCGCTCCTGCTGGCCACCATCCGGGGCGTGGATCCGCGGCCGGGCCCGGTGGCCGTGGTCCGTGATGACGACGAGTCCACCACCCTCGACTGTGGTGACCGGGGTGACCTCATCGTCTTCCCGTGGCTGAGTGCCGGGCCCCGCCCGGCGGTGGATCTGTTGGTGGCGCTCGATGAGGCTGGCTTCAACCATGTGGCAGCCCCCCTGGTGCGCTGGGTCTGGGAGGGACGTGACCTCGGTGTCGTCCAGGAGCCGTTGGACGACCGTTGCGGAGGCTGGGCCCTGGCCCTGACCTCACTGCGCGACCTCTACGCCTCGGGGAGTGCGCCCGAGACGGCCGGGGGCGACTTCGGTTCCGAGGCCCACGCGCTCGGTACCATGACCGCCCGGATGCACCTGGCGCTCGACCGTGTTTTCCCACGCAATCTGGAGCCGTTGTCCGACATGGTCGATGCCGCCGAGGAGGCGATCGCCGCGTCCAACCCGTCCCTGCTCGATGCCCCCGGGGTGTCCGACCTGACCAAGGCGCTGCGGACGGCCGAGGCCAGGTTGCCCATCATCCGCACCCACGGGGACTTCCACCTCGGCCGCACATCCCGGACTGATCAGGGCTGGGTGGTGAGCGACTGCACCCCCGGTGGTGTCCTGCCTGGCGACACGGCACCGGGCCGGCGGTCTCCCCTCTGTGACGTGGCTGATCTTCTCTGGTCGATGCACCAGGTGTGCATGGCGGCGGCATCTGAGCGTGATCCGGCAGGACGGCTGGGTCTCGAGTCGCTCGGCCACGCCTGGGAGCGGCGAAATCGCCGGGCCTTCATGACCGGCTACCTGAGCACGCCGGGCCTCCCGGGCCTCATCGGACCCGATCGCGAACTCGTGCGAAACCTGGTGGCGTTCTTCGAGCTGGCCCGCTCGGTCCGGCCGGCCTAACGGGTCAAGGCGGAGACCTTCAGGGTCTCGGCGGCCTCCTCGGGCGACACGACGTTGATGGCCACGCCCGTGCCCAGTTCGAATCCCGCCCTGGTGGCCGCCTTGGGCCAGATGTGCGCGTGCCAGTGGTACGGCTCGCCGACGCGGTACGGGGCGGAATGGAACACGATGTTGTAGGCCACATCACCGACCGCGTAGGCCAGCTGGCCGAGCGTGCGGCGGAGTGCCTCGCCGACGGCGATGAGATCCTCGGTGGTGCTCTTGTGGAGATGAGGGTTGTGTTCCCGCGGGATCACCAGCATCTCGTAGGGCACCGAACTCCAGAAGGGACAGGCAACAACCACGCGATCGTTCTGGTAAATGACCCGCTGGGTGGAGTCCTCCTCGGCCTCCAGGGTGGTGCAAAGAAGGCAGGACCCGACGAATCGGGCGAATCGCGCCTGCTCCTCGGCCAGCTCGCGCGGGATGAACGACATACCCAGCAGTTGCCCGTGCGGGTGTTCCAACGAGGCACCGGCCTCGCGGCCTGAGTTGACGATCGCCTGGGTGTAGCGGATGTTCGGTTGCGACGCGTGCTCTTCCAGTCGGTCGCGCAAGGCCGCCATGACCAGCTCGACCTGTTCCTGGCCCAGCATGGCCAACGTGGCGTTGTGCTCGGGGGAGAAGATGAGGATCTCGTGGATGCCGCCGGCCGTGGCCTGGGTGAACACCGGGCCGCGGTTGGCCACGACGAACGGTTCGTCACCTTTGAAGGCCGGGTACAGATTCGGGACCACGCGGACGAGCCACCTCCCGCTCGGTCCATAGGTTTCGAGTGCCGGAGGAGTGATCTCCTCATTCCCCGGGCAGAACGGGCACGGGCGGACGGGCTCCGGCTGCACCCAGGGGGATCGGGTCAGGAAGGAGTATGGGCGCTCGGAACGCCCGGTGCTTACGACGACCCAGCGGCCCGACAAGGGATCAAGCCGGAGCTGGTTCATCGGTCCTCACGCCTTCGAATTGCCCCCTGTATTGGCATCTGTGCCTACCTCTTCATATTCGTCGTCCCACTACGGTACAGGGTGCGCGAGCCACCCAGACATCACTGGCGGGCCGCCGTCACGCTCCGATCACGCCTTTCGGTGAAGATGTGGAGCATGCACCACCAGCCTCACGGGGCCGCCTTCGACATCGTGCTCCTCCTCCACGTGGGTTGTGTGGTCATCGGCCTGGCCACCACGGCAACCAGTGCGGCCATCGCCACCCGGCTGCGCCGCATCCTCGACTCCTCCGTCCCGCCGACCCCACCCGTGGTGCGCTACTTCCGGCCCGGCGTCAACTGGGTCGCCAGAGCCATGTACGGCATCCCCGTCTTCGGCCTGGCCCTCCTGTCCATGAGCTCGGGCACCTATGCCCTGAGGGAAGGATGGGTGATGGCCGGTTCGGTCCTCCTGGTGGCGGTGATCCTGCTGGCCGAAGGGGTCCTGTGGCCCGCCGAACGGCGGCTGCAGATGGCTCTGTCCTCGGTCGTGTCCGACCCGGTGCCGAGCGGGCCGACCATGCGCGACGCCCGGCTGATGGCCCGGTCTTCCATTGGCGCTCTCCTGCTCCTCGTCGCCGGCTCGGTGCTGATGGTGGCGCAGCCCTGACGGTGTCGAAATGGAAGAATCAGCAGATGGTGTGGATGATGGTACCGGTGCCGTCGTGGCCCGGATTGCCGGCGTAGCCGGGGTTCACGCTGACGATCACCATGTGGGTGATCGTCCCGCTGATGGTCGAGCCTGACTGAATGATCTGATTCGAGACGATGACCACCAAGTCTTTCGGTATGGTCGAGGGCGGATGCGAACTGTTGCCGGGGTCGGAGGTCCAGGTGGCGCCGCAGGTGTAGCCGCCAGGGTTGTCGATGTACCCCTTCATGGCTGCCGGTGCATTGTCCACCCCGCTGAAGACGTTGTTCTTCCACAACTGGGCGCCCCAGAAGTTCACCGAGGTTCCATTGGTCGGATGTCCGGCCGACACGTCGCCGATGACGAAGCCACCCGTACCCGGTGGTGAGGCCACTGTCTCAGTGGCGGTAGTGCTGCCCGAGAGGTAGTACGTGTCGCCGGCGAAGCTGGCCGTGACCGGGACCGATCCGGCCACCTGGTTCACCGAGGCGATGGCGCAACTGGCCAAGCCGGTCGAATCGGTGGTGGCGGTGCAGGACTGGCCTGTCGTGCCCGATCCTAGGGACAAGGTGACGGTCCGTGCGCTGACGGGGGTGCTCGACTGTGGGACGTTCGTGGTGAGGACGGCCAACAGGGTCAGTGACGTACCGGTCACGGCGAACGAGGATCCGGTGTACGAAAGGGCGGACGCGGCCGGCGTGACCACAAAGTTGTTTGCACCGCTGCTGGCGATGAGTTGGGGCGACGTGGAGGTGTCTCCGGCGAATGTCGCCGTCAGCGTGTAGCTGCCGGCCGCCTCAACCGGGGTGAGGGGGCAGGACGCCTTGCCGTGGCCATCCGTGGTGGCGGTGCAGGTCTGCGTGCCGCCCAGCGTGAAGGTGACCGGCTCACCGGACAGGGTGCCTGAGGTGGCCGCGTTGGTCAGCACGGCCGTCACTGTGGTTGGGCTGCCGGACCTCCCCGTGGCTGCACTGACGGTAAGGGCGGTGGGCGTCCTGATCGTCGCACTCGAGGTGGCAAAGGCCGGGCGGTACGTGGCGTCGCCAATGAAGCCGGCGGTCACCACGGCCGTGCCGAGGGCCTGGTTCACCGAGGCGATGGTGCAGCCGGCCGTGCCCGAGGGACTGGTCGTCGCGCTGCAACTCTGAGCCGATGAACCGGTCCCCAAAGTGAAGACGACCGACCGACCGGCCAGGGGGGTGCCCGAGGCGGGATCGTCGGTCGAGAGGACGCCGGACATCGTCATGGAACTGCCGTTCACCGCCGAGGTGGACCCCGTGTAGGCGAGAGAGGTTTCCTCCAAGGTCACCACGAACGTGGCCGAGCCGTTGGCGGCCAGGAGCTGGGGCAACGGTTTGGTGTCTCCGGCGAACGACGCGGTGAGAGAGTAGCTGGCGGCCGGCTCATTGGGTATGAGGGAGCACGACGCCACCCCGTTGGCATCGGTGGTCCCGGTGCATGTCTGGATCCCGTTGAGCGTGAAGGTGACCGGCTCGCCCGGCACGCCCGACGACGTGGTCAGGTTGGTCAAGGTGGCCGACACCGTCGTGGCGTCGGCGAAGTCCCCGCTGCCCGCGTTGACGGTCAACGAAACGGGGGACGGGGGTGGGTTGCCCACGGTTGCGCTCGAGGAGGCGCTCGACGGGGCGAAGTAGGTGGTACCGGCAAAGCCCGCGGTGACCGGCACGGGCCCGACCGTCTGGCTCACATCGGCGATGGTGCAGCTGGCGGATCCCGATGCGTCGGTCGTGGCCGAGCAACTCTGGGCGGAGGCCCCGGTCCCCAGGGTCAACGCCACGCTCTGGCCCACCACCGGGACGGGGGCCGAGGCTGGGCCGCTGGACAGTACGCCCGAAAGGGTCATGCCATCGGTGTTCACGGCCGTGGTGGCTCCGGTGTAGGTCAACCTGGTGGTGTCGGGCGACACCACCAGGTTGGCCGATCCACTGGTGGCCAGGAGCGGGGAGGGCGTGGCGGTGTCGCCACCGAACGTGGCCGTCAGCGAGTAGGTGGCTGCGGGCCCGTTGGGGGCGATGGAGCACGATGCGGCTCCGTTTGAGTCGGTCGTGGCCGTGCAGGTCTGCGTGCCGCCCAGGGTGAAGGTCACCGGCTCGCCGGGTAAGGGGGTGCCCCCACTCGCGCTGGTCAAGACGGCCGTCACCGTCGACGGGACCGAATAGGCCGCGGTGTCCGGGGAGACGGTGAGCAGGGTCGGCGTACTGACGGTCATGCTCGAGGACGCACTGGCGACGCTGTCGTAGACGTCCCCGGCGAAGCTGGCCGTGACCGTGGCCGGGCTGACGGCCTGTCCCACCGAGGTGATGGCGCAGGATGCTGAGCCGGTCGAGCCGGTGATGCCGCTGCAGCTCTGGGCGGAGTACCCCGAGCCGAGGGTGAAGGTGACCACCTTGCTGATCAGCGGGGCGCCTGGGGCCGGGTTGTCGGTGGTGAGGACACCCGAGAGCGTCACGCCCTGCCCGTTGAGGGCCGTGGTGGCTCCGGTGTAGGTCAGGGTGCTCGTATCGGGCGACACCACAAAGCTGCTGGAAGTGCTCGCTGATCCCACCGGGATGGACTGTGTGGCGTCGCCGGCGAACGAGACGGTCAAGGTGTAGGACGACGCCGCCTCGGCGGGAGTGATCACGCATGACGCCGTCCCAGTGGCATCGGTCGTCGCCGTGCAGGTCTCGTTCCCGTTCAGGGAGAACGACAACAGCTCACCGGGTATCGGGGCGAACGTGCTGGCGTTGGTCAGCACGGCTGACACAGGTGAAGGTTGCAAGAATTTGCCACTGAACGGGTTGACGGCGAGCGACGTGGTGGCGTCGGTCACCACCGGAGGGGCGGCGGCCACCTCAATCTGGTTGGCGACGGTGAGGCCGTACAACGCCCCCGAGTGGGTCTGAATGGTCTGCAGGACGTTGCCGGTGGCGATGTCAACCTTCCAGATGTCGCCACCGAATGAGTCTCCGGTCCAGAAGGACGTGCCGTTCGGATCGAGGTTCACGGCGAAGAGTTGGCCCTGGCAGCCCGGCAGGGATGCGCAGGAGTACGTCTGTAGGACATTGCCCGAAGGATCAAGCAGGATCACACTGCCCGAGTCGGCCACCAGGACGTTGCCGTTGGCGAGGATCTGCAGTTGGAAGGCGTTGGCCCCCGTGAACGGCGTGACGTTCAGTTTGGGTAGTTGCGTGTTCGTGCACTTGTTGTAGGCCAGCACGTCGGTACCTTCGGTGGTGTAGTAGATGGTGCATTCGTCGGCCGCCAGGGCGATCCAGTCGACGCCGTAGAGCTGGGTGTCCAGGGGGCCGATGTCGGGTTGGCGTACCCCACCGGGGTTGAATTCGGCGATGTAGGGCGTGGTCTGTTGTCCCACGTAGAGATTCCCAGTGAAGTCGAAGGCCAGGGACAGCGGGTTCGTCAGCCCACTGGCGAACTGGGGCTGGAGTTGTCCGGAACTGTCGTACTTGCTGATCTGCCCGTTGAGGTCGTCGGCCACATAGAAGTTGTTGTTGACGTCAAAGGCGCCGCCGGCGGTGTAGGACTCACCGGTGCCGTCGTTGAGCGTGTTGAGGAGGTTCCCCGAGGCCGGGTCGTAGATGCTGACGTTGGAGTTCCCGACCGAGGCGAAGACCTGGCCGGATTGGGTCACCGTGCTGGCATGCGCCGGCAGAGAGGTGAACATCACCCCGATGGCGGAGAGGATCATGAGGGTGGCCAGGGCAATCGTGGAGTGCCGCCGCGCGTCGGGCCGCCAGACGATTCCAGGCGTCTCCCGCTGAGGGTCCAGACCGTGTGGCTGACGCAGAAACGGCAGCCTTGGTGTGATTGACCTCTTCATTGGTCCCCCCTACGTACAGGGGCATGCCCACTGGCGCTATGCCCCTCCATGCGTGCCTCATCCGGTGCCGTGGGGGACCCCAATGCCGGTCAAACCGACATCCCATACCGACACCGTCACTACAGAGACAGGCTCGCCATCCAAATATGGGCCGAGTCCTTGGTCTTCGTAAGAGCCAAAAGGACTAGTTCTCCACCACATTGGCGACGGCCGCGGCGAGCAGAGCGCGCGCGCTGTCCAGTCGCCCCTCCTCGACCAGCGAGGGCAACGGTCCGTCCAGCAAGGCAGTCCAGTCCACGCTCTGAGGGCTCACTCCCGCCTCTTGCAGGCGGGTGCGCGCTTCCCCCAGCACGTAGGCCAGCGCGCCGACTCCCGTGCCCGCGTGCGCCGCCAATCGGGCTCGCAGCCATGAGGCCATCGCCGGGGCCGATCCCCCGGTGGAGACCGCGATGGTCACCGCACCGTCCCGGTGCACCGAGGGCAGAATGAAGGAGCAATGGGCGCGGTCGTCGGCGCTGTTCACCCACACGCCGGCGGCATCGGCATCGGCGTACACCGCACCGTCGACCTCGGCGATGCCGGTCGCCGTCACCACCAGGCGGAACCGGTCGGCGTCGCCCCGGGCGTAGGGCCGGCGCTCCACGGCGAGCGGTGACAGCGCTGCCATGTCGGGGCAGAGGTCGGGGGCGATGACCGTCACTGCGGCGCCGCTGGCCAGGAGGCCACGGGCCTTGCGGGCGGCCACCGGCCCGCCACCGACCACCAGGCACGGCCGCCCGGCCACGTCGAGCGAGACCGGGTAGTAGCCGTTCCGCTGATCGGCGTCCTCACCCATGGAGACGGGGCGGGCCAACCATTCCGGCCGCCACGGTGGCAATGGTGAGCTCGTCTATGAGCACGAAGCTCCCGGTGATCCGGTCGACCGAGTACGAGTCGAGTGCCAGTGGCATGGCCGTGCGGAGGCGGACGACGCCGATGTCGTTCTCCACCAGCTCTGGGGCCTCGGACACTTCGAGCTCGTTGACGTCGAAGATCCCTTCAATGCGCTCGACGATCACCGGCGTCACCCGTGTTGTGTGCTTGAGCTTGAGCCGGTCACCGGCTCTCAGGGGACGATCGTGAAACCAGCACAACGTCGCCTCGAACTCGTCGGTCACCGTCGGCTGTTCCTCCAGCGATGAAATGAGATCACCCCGCGAGATATCGATGTCGTCATTCAATTGAAGCGAGACCGACAGGCCCACCTCGGCCCGTGGCAGCGGACCGTCGGCCGTCTCTATGGAGCGCACCGTGGAGTACTGCCCCTGGGGGAGCACTATGACCGGATCGCCGGTGCGGAAGGGACCCCCGTTCACCATGCCGGCGTAGCTGCGCCCGCCACCGGGTTGGCGCAGGACCCACTGCACCGGAAGGCGCCCGCCGTTGCCCTGCCGGAGCCCGTGCTGGGAGGCCCAGCCCCCCGCCTGGGCGGACTCCAGCGCATCGAGCACGGTCGGTCCGTCGTACCACGGTGCGGCATCAGAGCGCTCGACGACATTGTCCCCGTGGAGCGCGGAAATGGGGATCACCGTGCAGGAGGCCAGGCCGAGGCGACGGGCCAACGTCTCCATTTCGTCGACGATGTGTTGGTAGGCCGACGTGTCCCAGTCGACCAGGTCCATCTTGTTGGCACAGACCACCAACTGATCCACTCCGAGCAGCGCGGCGATGCAGATGTGCCGGCGTGACTGCTCGCGCAGGCCCGAGGTGGCGTCGACCAGGACGAGGACCAGGTCGGCCGTTGAGGCTCCGGTAGCCATGTTGCTGGTGTATTGGAGGTGACCCGGGCAGTCGGCGATGACGAACTTGCGGTGCGGCGTGGCGGCGTATCGGTAGGCCACATCAATGGTGATGCCCTGCTCGCGTTCGGCCCGCAGGCCGTCGGTGACAAAGGAGAGGTCGACCTCGCCCAGGCCCCGCCGCTCCGATGCCACGGTGATGGCATCGAGCTGGTCGTCGAAGAGCTGGCGGGTGTCAAAGAGCAGGCGTCCTATCAGGGTGCTCTTCCCGTCGTCGACCGACCCGACGGTGGCGAAGCGCAGCAGGTCCATGGTGTCGGCGCCGAGCCTCGGACCGCCGGTGGGCGGTGAGCCCGGCGACTTGCTCATGGTCTTAGAAGTACCCCTCCCGCTTGCGATCTTCCATGGCGGTCTCGGAGAAGCGGTCATCGCCCCGGGTGGCCCCACGCTCGGAAATCCGTGAAGTGGCCAGTTCGCGGATGATGTCGTCCGCCGTGGCGGCCTCCGAGCGCACGGCGCCGGTGAGGGTGGCATCGCCCACGGTGCGGTAGCGCACCGTGGCTTCCTCGACCACCTCGATTCCCTGGGGCGTCACCCATTGACTCTCCGCCAGCAGCATGCCGTCGCGCTGGATCACGCGCCGGGAGTGCGCGTAGTAGATGGCCGGGAGCACGATCTGCTCGCGCCGGATGTACTGCCAGATGTCCAGCTCGGTCCAGTCGGACAGGGGGAAGGCGCGCAGGTGCTCGCCCGGGCGCACGCTGCCTTGGTAGAGCTGCCACAGTTCGGGGCGCTGCCGCTTGGGATCCCACTGGCCGAAGGAGTCACGGAAGGACAGCACGCGCTCCTTGGCCCGGGCCTTGTCCTCGTCGCGTCGGGCGCCGCCGAAGGCGGCGTCGAACGAGTTGGCGTTGATGGCGTCCAGCAGGGTGGTCGTTTGCAACCGGTTCCGCGAGGCGATCGGTCCTGGGTCGGCCACCCGTCCCTGGTCGATGGAATCCTGCACCTTGGCCACCAGAAGGCGGGCCCCCTCGGCGTCGACCTGGGCGTCGCGGTAGGCGAGGACCTCAGGGAAGTTGTGCCCGGTGTCGACATGGAGCACGGGGAAGGGGATGCCGCCCGGCTTGAACGCCTTGGCCGCCAGATGCAGCAGCACGGCGGAATCCTTCCCTCCGCTGAAGAGGAGGACCGGACGCTCGGATTCGGCCGCCACCTCCCGGATGATGAACACGGCCAGGGACTCCAGGAGGTCGAGATGCCCCAGGGGATGGCCGACGGGGCGGACGAGCGCGGTGACCGAGGCATCGGGCTGGCCGGGGCGGCCCGCACTGGGGCCGGCGATCGGCCGGGAACTGGTGGAGCGGAGGGTTGCTGCGGAGTCCATGGGACCTCTTTGAAAGATGACCATTTTGGTCATGTATACTTTGGTCTGCAATCCACCGGGCGTCAAGCGCTGGTGATCGGCCTCCAAAAGGGGCCCCAGGGGACCCGGCAGACCGATGGAACCGAGGCTCAGGAAGAAGGTGGTGGCCGGTGACTGAGAGCAACGTGAGCGACCCCTCGCTGAGCGCCGAGGACCTGACCCTGGCCAACAAGGGATTCGAGCATGCCCCGGCCAGCAATATCATCCGGTGGGCGGTGGACACGTTCGGAGACGCGCTGGTGGTGGCCGCCTCCTTTGAGGACATCGTGCTCATCGATCTGGCCACCAGGATCGCCCCCGACATTGAGGTCATCTTCCTCGATACGGAGGCCCACTTCCCCGAGACGCTTTCCTTTGTGGAGGAGATCCGGGGCCGCTACAACCTCAACCTCACGGTGACGAAGCCCGGCCCCGAGGCGGCGGCCCACCCGTGTGGCAGCGACCGGTGCTGCCAGTTCCGCAAGGTCGCCCCATTGCGCCAGGCGGTCCAGGGGAACCGGGCCTGGCTAACCTCGCTCAAGCGGACTGACGGCCCCACCCGCGCCGACGCCCCCATTGTGAGCTGGGACGCCGCCTTCGGCCTGGTCAAGATCAACCCGGTGGCCACCTGGACCAACCACGACGTCGCCTCGTATCTGGCCGATCACGACCTCCCGGTCCACCCACTCGTCAGCCAGGGCTACCTATCGATCGGCTGCGCACCGACCACTCGTCCGGTGGCCGAGGGAGAGGATCCCCGCGCTGGCCGCTGGGCCGGTCTCGACAAGTCTGAGTGCGGGCTGCACGGCTAGTGCCCCGCGACCTTGACAACCCCTATGGGATGGAGTTCCGGGGCCGCCGCGACCGCGGTCTGAAATTCATCCGGCCCTACCGCAACATCGGTGAGCTCAATTCGGTCGAACAGCTCAAGCTGGCCCGCCATCCCTTCGAAGTGGCTCAGGCCATCATCGACACCTACTCCAAGCAGGGTCCCGAGTCGATCGCCAAGGTGCCCGGAGAGCTCGAGCGCTTCAAGTGGGTCGGGATGTACCCCCAGCGCCAGGGTGGGGATGCCTTCATGATGCGGATCAAGATCCCCGGAGGGGTGATGACCGCGGCCCAGGTCCGCGAGATCGGTGTGGCGGCCGACGCCTATGCGGAAGGACCGGACGACAGCCCGGTCTTCGGGAATCGCTACGCCGACCTGACCACCCGCCAGGACATTCAGCTGCATTGGATCCGCATCGCCGACGTGCCCCGGATCTGGCAGCGCTTCTGGGATGTGGGGCTGACCACCGTCCAGGCTTGCGGGGATTCGGCCCGCAACGTGTGCTCATGCCCGGTGTCGGGCCTCGACGCCGGCGAAGTGGTCGACGCCTTCCCGGTGGCCCAGGCCATCTCGGCCTTCTTCACCGGCAATCGCGAATACGCCAACCTGCCCCGCAAATTCAAGATAGCGGTGACCGGCTGCCTGGAGGACTGCGCCCGGGTCGAGATCAATGACATCGGGCTGTGGCCAGCCGCACAGGACGACGGCTCCCTCGGGTTCAATGTGCTCATCGGGGGCGGGCTGTCCGACGGGGAACGCATGGCATCGGACATCGATGTCTTCATCCGGCCCGACCAGGCGGTCGAGTTGTGCCGTGGCGTGGCGCAGGTCTTCGGTGAGCTGGGCAACCGGGAGAACCGGGGCCTGGCCCGCATGCGTTACCTGGCCCAGGAACTCGGTCCGGAAGGATTCCGGTCCGCGCTGGACGAACGCACCAAGTTCACGCTTGATCCGGCGGGCCGTGAATTGACCAGCCGTTTCCGGGGGGATCACGTGGGCGTCCATCCCCAGAAGCAACCGGGACTGGTCTATGTCGGCTGTTCGGTCCCGGTCGGCCGCATGCACGGGATCGAATTGATTGAGCTGGCGCGCCTGGCCGAGACCTACGGCGACGGCGGGGTACGGATCGGCATCGATCAGAATTTCATCATCTCGGGCGTCCCCACCGAACGGGTTGATGACCTGTTGGCCGAGCCGCTTATGGGAATCTATTCGCCATTCCCCGGCCCGTTCGAACGCGGTGTGGTCGCGTGTACCGGCTCGGAGTTCTGTCGCTTTGCCGTGGTGGAGACCAAGGAGCGTGCCGTGAAGTGGGCCCGCACACTCGACTCCCAGCTTTCGGCTCATGGAGCAAACGGTGGCGGGGCCTCTGATGCCGGTGTGATCCGCATGCACTTCTCGGGGTGCTCGGCATCGTGCGCGCAACCCCAAATTGCCGACATCGGCTTCCGCGGCGATATCGCCCACGTGGACGAGCACATCGAAGAGGCGGTCGACATCGGGCTGGGCGGCTCGCTCGGGCCCGATGCCGCGTTCATCGACTGGGTGGTGGGTGCCCTACCGGTGGACAAGGTGCCCGACGCCCTCCTGCGCATCGTCAGCCGCTACCAGAACGAGCGCCGGGATGGAGAGCCCTTCCACCTCTGGTCGAGGCGAACGTCTGACGACGGGTTGGCGGCCACGCTCCTGGGCACGCCGGAGTCGGTGTCACCGTGAAGCGCTACCGGGTGCGGGAGCAGATGAACGGCATCACCGAGCCTCCGGGCAAGGTGTGGTTCTGGGAGCTCGAGGCCGGAGTGATCCATGCCGATCGCTGCATCCAATGCGGCACCTGCGTGGCCGTGTGCCCGTCGAATTCCATCGGCATTGACGAGGACACCAACCTGCCTGAATTAGTCAAGATGTGTACCGGCTGTTCTCTGTGTTGGGACTTCTGTCCTCGCGGGGGTCTTCGCTACGAAGCCCTGTGGCCTCCCTCGACCGTGACGTCCGAGGAGGATGCCGAGGTCCAGCCGGCTCAGGTCCGCTCGGACTCGGCCGACACCTACTGGAAGATCAGCGGGGGTCCCCCGGGGGACGGCCTCGGGGCCATTGTCGACAGCTTCGCCGTGCGCGCCTCGACCAAGCTCGAGGATGTGCAGGACGGCGGTGCGGTGAGTGCGCTGCTCATCGGTCTGCTGGCCGCCGGGGAGATTGACGGCGCCTTGGTGTCGAAGCCCAGCGGGGACCCCGACGAGCAGTGGAAGGGCATCGCCACCATCGCCACCACGGCGGGTGAGATCCGTGCCGCCTCGGGCAGCTTCTACAACCAGACCATGGCGCTGGCGGAGTTGGACCTTTCCCGGTACAAGCTGCCTCCGAAGCCCCGGATTGCCGTGGTCGGCACGCCGTGCGAGGTGCAGGGGCTGCGAGCCATGCAGGCGCGTCGCTGGCCGACCGGCGCTCATCGGGTGGACGCCGTCGTGCTCAGCATCGCCCTGATGTGCACCAAGAACTTCGACTACGAGGCTCTGACTCTCAAGGAATTGCGCGACAAGCGCGGGATCGACCTGGATCGGGTCTCGAAGATGGACGTCATCCGGGGCCGGATGATCGTGGAGTACCGCGACGGCGAGCTGGCGGTGGACGAGCCGGTCAAGGACTTTCACGGTGCCGCATTGAAGGGTTGCGACGAGTGTGCCGACTTCCTCGGACGCTCGGCGGACATCTCGGTGGGCAGTGTCGGATCCATGGACGGATGGACCAGCGTGCTCATACGCACCGAGCGGGGTCGGCTGGCCTTCCAGGCGGCGCGGGCGAAGTTGGATGTGCGCGGCCTGGACGACCCGGCGGCATTGCTCCGCCTGGACGCCCTGGACAAGAAGATCGCCAACCGCACGCTGCAACGCAAGCTCGACCCGGACGCTCCGCTCTTCATCGACTTCGATGAGCATGTGCGTTCCTACGACGGCACCGACCGCCAACCCGTCTTCATCCGCCATTGACGGTGACCCCCGCCCCGACCCTGCACGTGCCCGACGAGCCCACCGGTCGGGCCGAGATCTGGTTGGCCTCGGTGCTCGACGGCCACGACCTGGCTTATGTCCTGGCGGCCGAAGATGGCTTGTCACCCTGGCTGTGGTCCCGGTGGAGCTCGCTGACCGCGGCCGGTGTCTCCAATGAGGAGTTCGGTGAAATCGTGCTCGCCTACCGGCGCGAGCTCTGGCTCTGGCTGGCTGGCGAGCGGACGTGGGTCCAGTCCTGCTCGGGATTGGTGGGCCGGATCAGCCGCCGCATGGTGCCGCTCGACGTCACGGGAGTGTGACGGTACCGGAAGAAGCCGATCCGGTCATCGCGCTCAGCAACGTCACTGTACGCCGCGAGGGTACCGTCGTGCTGGAGGGTCTCGACTGGGTGGTCCGTCCAGGTGAACGCTGGGTCATTCTGGGCCCGAATGGTTCAGGCAAGACCACGCTCCTGCAGGTTGCCGCGGCGCGCCTGTGGCCTTCCGGAGGGGTGGTGGAGATCCTGGGTGAACGATTGGGCCAGGTCGATGTCCGGACACTCCGGCCACGCATCGCCTTGGTCAGTGGATCGATCATCCGACAACTGCGGGCCGATCTCCCGGCACGCGATGTCGTGGCCAGCGGTCGCTACGGGGCGCTGGAGACCTGGTGGCACCGCTACAGCGCCGAGGACTGGGACAAGGCCGAGCATCTCCTCAAGAGTGGGGGAGTGGACGCGTTGGGTGGCCGGTCGTTCGGCGTGATCTCCGAAGGGGAGCGCCAGCAGGTCCTGCTGGCCCGGGCGCTCATGGGTGAACCCGAGCTGCTCCTCCTCGACGAGCCCTTTGCTGGCCTTGACCTGGGCGCACGCGAGCGCCTGCTCGTCCGTTTGTCGGCCCTGGCCGCAGATCCGGGCAGTCCGCCCCTGGTGCTGGTGACCCATCATTGCGAGGAGATCCCACCGGGGTACACCCACGCCGGACTGATGCGCCGGGGCACCCTGATGGCGACCGGAACGCTGGTCGAGGTGGTGACCTCGGAGAGGGTCTCGGACTGCTTCGAATTACCGGTATCCGTCGGATGTGACGGTGACCGGTGGTGGAGTCGCGCCCGTTGAAGTGACCGCGACCCCCTTTGAGCAGGAGATCGAGAAACCCCTTGCGTTGGGCGGCCGAGGCGAGTACAAAACATCCAACGAGGAGAAGTGCTGACGTGGTCGGCGCTGTGCATTTCCCCACCATCCACCAATTGGAGAAGGCCGCTTATTAGCCTCTTCCACGGAGCGAAGGTAGGTCGTCGGGGAGTGACGATATTGATATTGCTGGTCCTCGTAGTCGGGTTGTGGATCGCGGTGCTGGCACCCAGCGCATGGCGGCGCCGCGTCGAACGACAGAATGTCGGTTCCATCGACCATTTCCACCATCAGCTTGAGCTGCTCGAACACGCCGGCCCGAAGCTCGTCGCCCCGGCCTATCGCCTCAACACGGCCACCCCCGGTGGACGGAGAGGTGAGTCCTACAGCCCGGTCGGTGGGGATATTTCCCGTCCCAAGCTCGTCCTCCTCCGGCCCACCGACGACGAGGAGTCGGCCGATGTCGACGGCGTCGACGGCTGCCATTATGAACGGGTCGGTGTTCTCCAAGGGCCCGCCGAGCCGACGTGCCCGTCGCAGACGCGGGGAGAACTTCTGGCATATCGCCGCCAGGAGTCCCGTCTGCGCTGCACCGTGTTGCTCCGCGTCCTGGCCGGGATGGCCGTTTCCACCGGACTCCTCGGCATGGTGCCGACCCTGCGCCTGGCCTGGATCTTCACCGCCTTGACCGGCCTGAGTGCGCTGGCGCTCGTGGGACTCATCGCCTACGCCAAGGAATTGGAGGAGCTTCAGCGGACTCGTCAAGGCGCTCGTGCTCACTCCAACTTCGGGGACGCTCCAGTCGCCGGCGCCGCCACGGCGGGTTATCCGGGAGCTTGGGACGAGGAGTACGGATACCCGCAGCACGCCGCCGCCCTCTAATCGGCGGGACTTCCAGGCCAGGAATGGTGCAACAGCCCGACTATCCTCTGTGGTCGCCGGGGGTGTAGCTCAGCTGGCAGAGCGCTACGTTCGCAATGTAGAGGCCGAGGGTTCAAATCCCTTCACCTCCACCGGTAAAAGTCCAGGTCAACGGGCTAGAGCTCAGAATTTGGGTGTCTGCCGGAATCTCAAATTCGGGCTGAGTGACTAATAGTGACTAATCGGACGTGTGAAATTCCGGTTCATGCTTGACAGCGTGGCACCGGTACCTGCTTGACACTTCCAGACGCGGTTCCGGTACCTGGGCGACACTGGCACCGGTACCTGCTTGACACTCGTGCCTGACAAGGGTCCCCCACGTAGCCGTGGCCACCTTCTTCGCTGTTGA
>PNAT01000205.1 GCA_003169675.1 Acidimicrobiaceae bacterium | reverse complement strand
CAGGCCTACGACGTCATCGCCAACACCACCTTGTGGTTCTGTCACCACCATCTCTTCGACTTGCCGCGCCGGCCCCGCTTCGACCGCTCCTGGCGGGACGCCTGGGCCGGCTACCGGAATTACAACCAGGCGGTGGCCGACGTGGTGATCGCCCGCGCCGCCGTCGGAGCCACCGTTCTGGTGCAGGACTACCACTTCTCCCTCTTGGGCCGCATGCTGGCCGACCGCCGGCCCGACCTGCGCTCGGTGCACTTCCTGCATACGCCGTTCGCCGATCCGGGCGTGCTCGGCGTGCTGCCCGACGATGCGGTCGCCGAGATCCTGGACGGCATGTCCGGCTTCGGTGCCTGTGGCTTCCACTGCCACCAGTGGGAGGCCGGGTTCCGGGCCTGCTTCGCCGCCGCCGGCCGACCGGCGCCCCCGACGTTCGTCTCCCCGCTGGCACCCGACCATGTCGGGCTGGTGGCCGAGGCCGCAGGAGAGGCGTGTGCCGCCGCCGCCGAGGTGCTACGAGCCGAGATCGGCGGGCGCCACATGATTCTGCGGGTCGACCGCATGGAGCCCTCGAAGAATATCGTTCGCGGCATGTTGGCCTTCGAGGAGCTGCTGGTGACCCACCCGGAGTGGCGGAACCAGGTGGTGCACGTGGCGCTGGCCTACCCGTCGCGGGCGGGGCTGGCGGAGTATCTCGCCTATGGGGCCGACGTGGTGCACGTGGCCGAACGGATCAACCACGCCTTTGGGACCCCCGGGTGGACCCCTATCGCCCTGCACGTCGAGGACGACCGGGCCCGCTCCCTGGCCGCCCTGTCCATGTCCGATGTCCTGCTGGTCAACCCGGTGCGGGACGGCCTCAACCTGGTGGCCAAGGAGGGACCGTTGCTCAACCGGGTCGACGGCGTCCTGGTCCTGTCCCGCCAGGCCGGAGCCTGGGAGGAGCTGGCCCCCGCCGCGCTCGTGGTCAACCCATTCGACGTCTCGGGTACCGCAGATGCCCTCCACCGCGCCCTGGCCATGGATCCGGCCGGGCGCGCCACCCGGGCGTCGCAGCTGCGGTCGATCGTGCGGGCCCGCACCTCCGCCGACTGGATGCAGGACCAGCTCGCCGCCGCCACCGCCTCTCAAGCTACCGACTGAGCCAACTCCTCCAGCAGGGCCACCGCACCCACGGGGCCCCGCACCGTCATGTCGGCCCGGTCCGCCACCTCGGGCGCACTCTCGTGGTCGACCGCCGCCACCCGCACCACTGCCATCGGCCCCGGACTCTCAGCCGCCAACACACCCACTGCGGCGAAGGCCGGGAGGTCACCGATGTCATCGCCGAACACCGCCACGGCGTCCCACGTCGCCCCCGGCCCTCCGGCGAGCAGGCGCAGCACGGTGCCCTTGTCCACATCTAAGGGTGGCCGCAGTTCGAGCTCCATCCGGCCCGGGTGCGCGTGCAGGCCTCGCACCTGTTCTTGGCGCGCCGCGAACGCGGTGACCCACGGGCGTGCATCGGGTGCCCGGCGCCAATGGATGGTCACGGTCAGTCCCTTGGGCTCCACATAGACCCCCTCCGGTGCCTCCGCCACGGCCTCTGCCACCACGGCCCCCATCACTTCGCTCCACCATCCGGCCACCTCCGGGGCCAATTCGAGCTCGAGCCCATAGAGACCGACCAGGGTCACTCCGGGTGGGCGCTGCAGCGCCTCGGCCAGGAACGCCGTCGGGCGACCTGAGACCACCGCCACCAACCCGAAGCGGGTGGCCAGCCGGGCCAGGAGATCCGGCACCCCGGGCAATACCCGGGCGGCTTGTGGATCCTCGACGATGGCGGACAGCGTGCCGTCGAAGTCGAGGAAGAGGGCGCTCCGGTCCGGGTTCTTGGTGAGGGATCGGAGTAGCGGCGGCAGTGACAAGGAGGGGGTCGGTCGACTAGCTGCCGGCTACCGAGACAAGGTCGGAGCCGATCACCACCACCACGTCGTCACCGGCGGAGCCGTTGACCGGGACCGAGGTGGTGAGCGGCAGGACGGCCGAGGGTTTGAGACCCAGGGTGGTGGCGATGGCGGCGGCGGCCTCCTGCTGGCCCGCGGCGTAGTACACCGACGTGGTCGTGATGGTCTGGATGGTGGCATCGAGGGCGGGCTTCATCGCCCATCCTCCGGCGCCGATGACCGTGGTGTAATGCCCGGCCACGTTGGCTCCCGTGGTGCCGTTGGCCACCTGCACGCTGATGGCACTGTGCGGGACGGTCGTCGTCGTCGTGGTCGTGGCGTGGCCACGGGCAATGGTCGTGGTCGTCACGCTGCCCTGGGCATTGCCGCTGACCGGGGGCCGGGTACCGACCGCCACCAGGACCCCGACGGCGACGAGGAACCCGGCCATGACCAGGGCGGCCCGTACGACGGAGAAGCGAATGGGCGGGCCTGGGTCGGGCGGATCGGCGGCCATGTGCCGACCAGCCTGCCGTGCCCGCTGCCGTGGCGCAAGCCTTTGGCCTGGGATGCCGCCGGTAGTATGGCCGGAGCGCCCGAGTAGCTCAGTTGGTAGAGCACTTCACTTGTAATGAAGATGTCGCGGGTTCGATTCCTGCCTCGGGCTCGAACCGGGCTCGAACCTAGGCCGGGCGTTGACGCTGGCGGGCCACCTCGAAGAGGGCCACCGCACCGGCCACGCCCACATTGAGCGAGGGCAGGGCGCCGTGCTGGGGGATGGACACCACGGCATCGCAGCGGCGGCGGACGAGCGGCGCCAGTCCCTTCTCCTCGCTCCCGACCACCACCGCCAGCGGGCCGTCGCCCAGCGGGAGGTCGTAGAGGGACTGGTCGGCCTCACCGGCCAGGCCGATCGACCACACGCCCAGGTCGGTGAGCACCGAGAGCGCGGCCGGGATCCCGCCGACCACGGCGAACGACAGGTGCTCAATAGCCCCGGCCGCCGTCTTGGTCACCGTGGGCGACAGGCGGGCCGAGCGGTGGCGCGGCAGCACCACGCCTGTCACCCCAGCGCATTCGGCACTGCGCAGCAGCGCGCCCAGGTTGCGCGGGTCGGTGATCCCGGCGGCCACCAGGAGGAACGGCTGCCCACCCTTCTTGGAGGGGATGCAGAGGGCTTCGAGCGCCACCGGTTCGATGGGCCGGGCCAGGGCTATGACGCCTTGGGGGGCTTCGGTGCGGGCCTGCGCGTCCAGCCGGGTCCTCGGCACCGTCTCGACCGGCACCCGCATGCGGGACGCCAACTCCTCAATGCGGTCCAGCTGCGGAGAGGGGTCCTGGTCCTCGGCCAGCAGAATCTTGCGCACCGTCCGGCCCCCGACCGTCAGCAACTCGAGCACGGCCCGCCGGCCCTCCACCTGGTCCCCGCCGAGCTCGCTCATCTCCCGATGGTCCCGGCGCGGCCTCATGTGCGCTCGAGCAGGACGACGGCCAGGCAGGCGATGCCTTCGGCCCGGCCCAGCGCGCCCAAGCCCTCGGCCCGGGTGGCCTTCACCGACACCGGCGCCCCCACTACATCGGAGAGCTTGGCCACCATGGCCCCGGTGTGGGGAGCCAGCCGTGGGGTGTCGGCGATGATGGTGCAGTCGGCGTTGGCCACGGAGAAACCCTGGTCGGCTGCCATCTGCACCACGCGGGTCAGCAGCTCCAGACTGTTCGCCCCCTCCCAAACCGGGTCGGTGTCGGGGAAGTGACGGCCCAGATCTCCCAGGCCGACCGCACCGAGCACGGCGTCAGCCAGGGCATGGCAGACCGCATCGGCGTCGCTGTGCCCACCCAGCCCGCGGGCCCCTTCGATGACCAGACCTCCGAGCACGAGCGGGCGGTGCGGGTCATCCGAGAACCGGTGGACGTCGATGCCCTGTCCGATGCGCAAGCTCATTCTCCGGGAACGAGGAGAAGTTCGGCGGCGCGCAGATCTTCGGGTGTGGTGAGTTTGAGATTGCGCCGATCACCGGGGACCACCTGCACCGTACCTCCGAGGGCCTCGACCAGAGCGGCATCATCGGTGGCGCCGGCTCCGGCGGCGTGGGCGCGCCGCAACACGTCGGCGCGGAAGGCCTGGGGCGTCTGGACAGCGGACAAGGTACTGCGATCGAGCGTGGCGGTCACACGGTGCTCGTCGTCCAGCACCTTGATGGTGTCCCCCACCGGGAGGCCGGGAATGGCCCCGTCGGCACCACCGTCGGTGACGGCGGCGATCACGATGCGGAACAACTGGGGTGACGCCAACGGCCGGGCCGCGTCGTGCACCACAATGACCTCCGCGCTGGCGGGAACGGCGGCGAGGCCGGCGCGGACCGAGTCGGACCTGGTCGCGCCACCTTCGACGACCGCATCGGCACCGCACGACAGGGTGCCGATCATGGAGCCCGGGACGACGAGGACGACGCCGGTAGCGGAGGGGCGGCACGCCTCGACGGCCCATTCGAGTACGGGGCGGCCATCGAGGAGGGCGAACTGCTTCATCTGGCCGAAGCGCCGGCCCGAACCTCCGGCCACCACAATCGCCCACACCTGCGCCACGGCGGACTAGGTCAGGGCTTCGTTGAGGCGTTCTTCGGCTGCCTCTTCGTCCACGTTGAGGGCGAAGGTCAGCTCGGAGACCAGGATCTGGCGGGCCCGCTGCAGCATGCGCTTCTCGCCGGCGGACAGGCCCTTGTCCTTGTCACGGATGGAGAGATTCCGGACCACCTCGGCCACCTGGTAGATGTCGCCGGAGCGCAGCTTCTCGGAGTGGTTCTTGTAGCGGCGGGACCAGTTGGTCGGCATGCGCGCTTCCTTCTTACGAAGCACGGCGAAGACTTCCTCGACCTCTTCGTCGTTGATCACCTCGCGCAGGCCGACGCCCTCGGTGTTGTCGGCGGGCACATTGAGGATGAGGTCGCCGTAGGCCAGGCGCAGGACGAGGTACTCGCGTTTCTCACCGAAAGCGACCTTGGTCTCCCGCTTTTCGATGACCGCAGCCCCGTGATGGGGATAGACGACTTTGTCTCCGACCTTGAACGACACAGGACTCCCTTGCATGCACTTGCACGGACTCCGCGCCGAGCCAGTGACGATTTTCAGAGGTTGCGGAACCGGACCCGGCTGGACAGCCGGTCGGACAACAGCGTTCTATTTTACCAGATCCGATCGTCTATTCGTAGCGCTCGAAGATGCTGGCCTCGACCAGCCGGGCCAAGCCGTCCCGCACCACCCGGGCCGTGGCGGTGCCGATGCCCTCGACGGACTCCAGCTCAGCGGCCCCGGCCGCCATGATCTCTGGGAGGTTGCCGAAGCGTTCGACCATCCGTTCGGCCAGCACGTCGGACAACTGGGGCAGGCGGTGCAACAGGCGGAAGCCGCGGGCGGCCAATTCGGCGTGCAACTCGGCCCTGGGAGCGGCCAGATTCAAGGCCACCGCCACCTGGGGCAGGTCCATCATGGTGTCGGCCGCCAGGGCCTGGAGCCGGGCCAATCCGTCTTTGTCGGCGTAGTCGCGCAGCACCAACCCGACCGTCTCCCGCACGCCCGCACTGAGCTCCTCGGTCTGGAGGTGGATGAGGCGCCCGTCGGAACCCAGCTCGACCAGGTGGCCCTCGATCTCCTCGGCAATGCGGCACACCATCTCGCCCGGTTGGAGCACGGAGACGACATCGCGGACCGAGACGGCGTCCTCAATCTCGAGCCGGGACAGCCCGGTCAGCGCTTCGTCGAAGCGCACCCGGAACCGCTGCAGGGTGGCCAGTGCCTGGCTGGAGCGGTCGATCAACCAGCCCGATGACTGTGTGGTGTGCTTGGCGTCGTGCCGGTACACGGCGATGGTGGCCATGGCTTCTGACACGGCGATCACCGGCACATCGATCGAGCGGGCCACCCGCTCGGCCGTGCGGTGACGGGTCCCGGTCTCCGAGGTGGCGATGCTGGCCTTGGGCATGAGGTGGACGTTGGCCCGGGCAATGCGCGAGGCGTCAGCGGCCAAAATGATGGCGCCGTCCATCTTGGCCAGCTCGGAAAGGCGCTGGGGGCTGTACTCGGCGTCCAGCAGGAAGCCGCCGGTGCAGACGGAGAGGACGGCGGGGTCGTCACCCACCACAATCAACGCGCCGTGCTTGGCCTGCAGGATACGGTCGAGCCCTTCGCGAAGCGTGGTGCCCGGCGCGATCAACGCGAGTGCGTCGTTCAGCGGCTGGCTGCCACGGTCAACCACGAGGGCATCGTACCCGGGCACACCGCGTCGAGTGCCTCCGCCAACGTGCGCAGCCGGTGCACCTCCAGCCCTGGGGGCAGTGTTTCGGTGGGAGTCGACGCCGGTACGACCGCTTTGGTGAACCCGGCCCGTTTCGCTTCAGCCAGTCGGCGGTCGGCCCCGGGAACCATGCGGATCTCACCGGCCAGCCCGAGCTCGCCGAAGACGACGAGGTCGGGAGGCACGGCGTGACCCCGCGCCACCGACGCCACGGCCAGGGCGACGGCCAGGTCGGCCGCCGGCTCGGTGATGGCGATGCCGCCCACGGCGGCAACGAAGATGTCGGTGCCTCCGATCACCACGTCGGTGCGACAGGCGAGGACAGCCATCAGGAGCGTCACCCTCCCGGCGTCGATACCCAACGTGTGGGAGCGGGCCCCGGGTGTGTCCGCGGGCCCGAGGAGCGCCTGCACCTCCACCAGGAGCGGTCGCCGGCCCTGGAGCACCGGCACCACCACGCTCCCGGGGATGCCAGGCATGCGGTCCCCCAACATGAGCGGACCGGGGTCGGGGACGGCGCGGAGGCCGTCGTCGCGCATTTCGAAGATGCCGACTTCGCCGGCGGGACCGAAGCGGTGCTTGACCGCGGTGAGGATCCGCAGCGCGTGGTGGCGGTCGCCGTCGAAGGAGAGCACGGTGTCGACCAGGTGTTCGACGGCTCTCGGCCCGGCCAGTTCCCCATCCTTGGTGACGTGCCCGACCAGGACGAGGGGAACCGTCGTGGATTTGGCGATCCGGGTCAAGCGCTCGACACAGGAGCGGACCTGGGCCAGGCTGCCGGCTGGTTGGGGCAGTTGCTGATCGGCGATGGACTGGATGGAGTCCACCACGACGAGAGCAGGTCGGTGACGGATGATGGCTGCCTCAATGGCGTCGACGTCGTGCCCTTCCAGGGCCAGGAGGTGGTCGGGCACCGGGCCGATCCGGGTCGCCCTGCCGCTCACCTGGGCCAACGACTCCTCGGCCGAGGCCAGCATCACCTCGGCACCGGTGGCGGCGACTGAGGCAAGCACCTGGAACAGCAGGGTGGACTTCCCCACCCCGGGCGGGCCGAAGAGCAGTGTCACCGACCCGGCCTCAATGCCTCCCCCCAAAACGCGGTCGAGCTCGCTGACGCCGGTGGGGATCGGGCAGGTGGCGTCGCTCCCCACATTGCGGAGTGGGATGGCGGTGTGTCCTGATGTGGCCGGGACGGCACTCAGGGTGAGCGTGTTCCACTGGCCGCATTTGGGGCATCGGCCACCCCATTTGAGAGCGGTGGCAGCACACGAATTACAGAGGTAGAGATCGGTCTGGCGGGCCATGACGGCACTCTACGAAATGGTTGTCACACCCCTTTCGTAGGCTCTACTCGTGGCGCCAACTTCGCTTCGCTCAACGGCATTCGACCTCGAATTGGCCGATGTGGAACTCGCCCTCGACGCTGTCCGTCGCGTGGTGGGTCGGGTCGATCCGGGTCGGCTCTCGGGCGAGGAGTCCCTTGCCTTGGCCGATCGCCTGGCCGAGATGGAGCGGGTGGTGGCCTCCGGGATTGCGCGGTTGACCCCCCGGGTGCTCCAGACGGGCTCCTATGCCAAGGCGGGCCACGCCTCGGGGCCTGATTGGCTGGCCGCCGTGGCGGGTTCCTCGGCCACCGTGGCCAAGGGTCGCCTGGCCGCGGCCGAACGGGCGGCCGGGCTCCCCGAGCTCTGCGGCGCGCTCCAAGAGGGCAAGCTCTCGGCCCCCCAGCTGGACCTGGTAGTACGCACCGCCGGCGTGGCGCCTGGAGCGGTGGAGACCCTGCTCGAGTTGGTGGCCGAGCGGGCCAGCCATCAAGAGCTCTGCGCCGAGGCCACCCGTCTCAGGACGTGCGCCCGCTCACAAGAGACCGAGCGGGCTCGCCGGGCCCGTATCCACGCCGGGCGCCATTTCCGCTGGCACCAGGACCCCGACGGTGGCGTACGGGGCGAGTTCTCCTGCGACGAGGTGCAGTGGGCCCGGATCTCTCCGACTCTCGAAGCCCAGACCAAGGCCCGCTGGAAGGCGGCGGGGTCCGCATCCGGCGACACCTACGAGGCGCACCGCCTCGACGCCCTCATCGACCTGCTCTGCGGTCCGCCCGACGCTCGCAAGGACGCCCGGCCCCAAGTGCTCGTCCTCATCGACGCCGAGGCGTTGCGCCGGGGGACCACGACGACCGGCGAGGTCTGTGAGATCGAGGGCATCGGCCCCATCCCCGTCGAGGCCGCCGTTGACCTGCTCGGTGCCGGCTCCCTGAAGTTCCTGGTCAAGGAGGGCAAGGACATTCGCACGGTGACCCGCTCCACCCGAGACCTGGCCCAGAAAACCGCCGCCGCCCTCCTGGCCCGTGACCGTGTCTGCGTGGTCCCGGGCTGCGGCAAGCGCCTCGGCCTCGAAGGGGACCACTGCGAGGTGGACTACTCCGACGACGGGCCAACCACACTGTCAAACCTGGCCCGCCTCTGCGGTCCTCACCACGCCATGAAGACCTACGGGAAGTGGAAACTCACCGGTGGCCCAGGGAATTGGAAGTGGATTACCCCGCCCAAACCACCGAGCGCGGGCGCCATCGCCCGGGCCCGCCGCGTCGCCACAGCCAAGGCAGACCGAAACCGACTTCGGCGGACGTGAGCGCTATTCGGTGTCGGCGCCGGCGCCGGCCAATTCCAGCGGGGGCGGCTGAATGCCCTCAATGGCCTGGAAGCTGAGTGCTGGTCCCTCGCCGTCGATTGGGGACTCATCCACGTCGACGACGATCGTCTCGCCGACCCGGAATTCCTTCCACAAGATCCGCTCCGACAGCGGGTCCTCCACCAATTGCTGGATCGCCCGGCGCAATGGCCGCGCGCCCAGTTGCGGGTCGTAGCCCTTGTCGGCCAGGAAGGCGCGGGCAGCCGGAGTCAGCTCAAGGCCGATGCCCTGGTCCGACAGCTGGCTGACGGTGCGCGCCATCAGGAGGTCGACGATCTCGGTGACCTCGGCCCGCGAGAGCTCGTGGAAGACGATCACCTCATCGATACGGTTCAGGAACTCGGGACGGAAGTGACCCTTGAGCGCCTCGTCGACCTTGGCCTTCATGCGCTCGTAGCTGACCGCCTCGGACGTCTTGGCGAATCCCATCGACGACTTGCGCAAGTCGGCCGTGCCCAGGTTCGACGTCATGATGAGCACCGTGTTCTTGAAGTCCACCGTGCGACCCTGAGCGTCGGTCAGTCGTCCGTCTTCGAGGATCTGCAACAGCGTGTTGAAGACGTCGGGGTGTGCCTTCTCGACCTCGTCGAAGAGGACCACCGAGAACGGCTTGCGCCGCACGGCCTCGGTGAGCTGACCGCCTTCTTCGTACCCCACGTACCCGGGAGGCGAACCAACCAGGCGGCTGACCGTGTGCTTCTCCATGTACTCGCTCATGTCGAGTTGGATCAGCGCGTCTTCGTCATCGAAGAGGAACTCGGCCAGCGTCTTGGCCAATTCGGTCTTCCCCACGCCGGTCGGGCCGAGGAAGATGAACGATCCACTGGGACGCTTGGGGTCCTTCAAGCCGGCGCGTGTACGCCGAATGGCCCGGGACAGCGCCTTGAGCGCTTCTTCCTGGCCGATGACCCGCTTGTGCAGCTCGTCCTCCATGCGCAGGAGCTTGGCCGTCTCCTCTTCGGTGAGCCGGTAGACCGGGATCCCGGTCCACGCCGCCAGCACCTCGGCGATGACGTCCTCGTCCACTACGTCGAACAGGTCGACACCCTCGGCCCGGAGTTCAGCCTCTTGGGACTCCTTGCGGTCGAGACGCTCCTTCTCCTGCTCGGCCAACTTCTTGGCCTGCTCGAAGGCACCCTTCTCAATGGCCGCTTCCTTGTCGGCGCGCAGGCGCGTGATCTCCTCATCGAGCTTCTTGGCCGTGGGTGGGGTGGACATGCGACGGATGCGCAGGCGACTGCCCGCTTCGTCAATGAGGTCGATGGCCTTGTCGGGCAGGAACCGGTCGGCCAGGTAGCGGTCGGCCAGATTGGCTGCCGCCACGAGGGCCTGATCGGTGATGCTCACCGCGTGGTGGGACTCGTAGCGGTCGCGCAACCCCTTGAGGATGTCGATGGTCAGTGCCACCGTCGGCTGGTCGACTTTGACCGGCTGGAAGCGCCGTTCGAGGGCGGCATCCTTCTCCAGGTGCTTGCGGTACTCGTCGATCGTGGTGGCACCGACGGTCTGCAACTCACCCCGGGCCAGCATCGGCTTGAGGATGGAGGCGGCGTCGATGGCACCCTCGGCTGCGCCGGCACCGACCAACGTGTGGATCTCGTCAATGAAGAGGACGATGTCGCCCCGCGTGCGGATCTCCTTGAGCACNNCGCTCCTCGAAGTCGCCGCGGTAGCGGCTGCCGGCCACCAGGGCGCCGAGGTCGAGCGTGTACAGCTGCTTGCCCGTCAATGTCTCGGGCACCTCGTTGGCCACGATGCGCTGGGCCAGGCCCTCGACGATGGCCGTCTTGCCCACTCCGGGCTCGCCGATGAGGACGGGGTTGTTCTTGGTCCGGCGGGAGAGGACCTGCATGACCCGCTCGATCTCCTTCTCGCGACCGATGACCGGGTCGAGCTTGCCGTCCCGGGCCAACTGGGTCAGGTTGCGACCGAACTGGTCGAGGACCGGCGAACCCGAGGGGTTCTCCCCTGAGCTGGCACCCTGGCTGGCGCCCACCGACTCCTTGCCCTGGTTGCCCGACATGAGCTGGATCACCTGCTGGCGCACCCGGCCCAGATCGGCGCCGAGGCTCACCAGCACCGTCGCCGCGACACCCTCGCCCTCGCGCACCAGACCGAGCAGCATGTGCTCGGTGCCGATGTAGCTGTGGCCCAGCTGCAGCGCCTCGCGCAGTGACAGTTCAAGAACCTTCTTGGCCCGCGGCGTGAACGGCGGGGAGCCGCTCGGTGCCGTGCCGGCCATGCCGATCGTTTCTTCGACCTTTTCCCTCACGGCCTCCAGCGAGATACCCAGAGACTCCAGGGCCTTGGCCGCCACACCCTCACCCTCGTGAATGAGGCCGAGCAGAATGTGTTCGGTCCCGATGAAGCTGTGGTTGAGTAGGCGCGCTTCCTCCTGCGCCAGCACCAACACCCTCCGTGCCCGGTCGGTGAATCGTTCGAACACCCTGACCGCCTCTCTGTCTCTACGTACCCTTGGGCCAGTGTACCTGCGGCCTAAGTTCAAACAGGCGGCAGGTCACAGGAGGAGAACCCTCAGGGGCCGGATTTCATGCGAACGGCCCCTCGCAGGTTGTCCTGGCGCTCTAGCCGTCGCCTATCGTGCCTGGGAGTGAATCCCTTGGAGGCCCTCGGCCTACCCCGCCTGCAAGAGGGCCTGCAGAGTCTGGAACCCCTGCTCACCGCCTCGGTGGTCACCGGCGACGCCTTCCTCGACGACGTGACCACCCATCTCATCGCCGCCGGCGGAAAGCGCCTCCGGCCGCTGTTGGCCCTGGCCGCAGCCACCGGCGGGCACCGGGACGCCACGCAGGAGGACCTCCTGGGCGGGGTGGCGGTGGAACTTGTCCATTTGGCCTCGCTGTACCACGACGACGTGTTGGATGAGGCGACCATCCGGCGCAACGTCGAAAGTGTCAACAGCCGATTCGGGAATCTGGTCGCCATCGTCGCCGGGGACTACCTCCTGGCCCGTTCGGCCGCCATCGCGGCCAGCCTGGGTACCGAGATCGCCGCCCTCCTGGCCGACACGTTGGGCAAGCTCTGCCAGGGCCAGGTCTCCGAGGTGCGCTCCGCCTTCCAGACCACGCGCAGCCGGGAGGACTACACCACGGCCATCGCCGGCAAGACGGCCGCGCTCACGTCCACGTCGTGCCGAATCGGCGCGCTCACCGGTGGGCTGCCTTCTCCCGAAGTCGAAGCTTGCACCGAGTACGGACGCTGCTTCGGCGTGGTCTTCCAAATCCGCGACGACATCCTTGACATCACCGCCACCGACGGTGAACTGCTCAAGCCGGCGGGACAGGATCTGGCGGAGGGGATCTACACCCTGCCCGCGCTGGTGGCGCTCGCCCATCCCGAATCGGGACCCGACCTCCATGCACTGTTGGGGAAGCCGCTGGGCCAGCCCGAGCGGGACAAGGCGCGGGCCATCGTGGCCTCTTCGCCCGGCATCGCCGTCGCCGTCGCCGAGGCGCGCACATTCGTCACCCGCGCCCAGGACGCCACAGCCGGGATCTCGGTCCCCGATCTGCGGGACGGCCTAGCGCGGCTGGTGGCTGAGCTCCTCAGCGACCTGCCGGACTAACTCGTGGTCGTGGTGCCGGAGTTGCCGGTCGACCCGGTCGCACCTCCGCACCGCTCAGCGATCCTGGCCAGCACCGCCCGGCCGTGGTCCACTGCCTTCTCGACCCGGGAGATGCGGTCGGCGATCCTCTCCGCGACCTTGGTGTGGCCGGCCGCCTTCGCTGCCGCCTCCCGGGCCTCGGCCTTGGGCAGCCAGTCGGCCGCCTTGGCCAAGCGGGCCTCGATCTTGGGCACACGAGCCTCGGCCTTGGCGCAGCGTGACGCCAGGGTGGGGGTCGCTGTGGACGACGAGGACGGGTTGTTCGTGGTGGCGGCACCGGCCAGTCCGGCGCTGCCGAACGTGAGCGCGCCGGTCATGGCGGCCCCGGCGATCAAGGTGCGGTTCAGTGTGCGAAGCATGATGGTCTCCTTCAGTGCAGTCGAGTCCGTTCGTGCTGCACCGACCACACTGCGCCCCACATATGAGGGACCTGTGAAGGAGATGTCAGGGACTATCGCTCTCCACGCTCGGGTCGCAACGTCGGAAAGGCGATGACCTCCCGGATGTTCGAGACATCACCCAACAGCATCAGCAGACGGTCGATGCCCAGCCCGAACCCCGAGGTCGGCGGCAACCCGTATTCGAGCGCACGTAGATACTCCTCATCGATCTCACCGGACTCCTCATCGTCCCCCGCCGCATGCTTGGCCGCCTGTTCCTCGAAGCGCGCCCGCTGGTCGTCGGGATCCACCAACTCAGTGAAGCCGTTGCCCAACTCGCGACCGGCCACCACGGGCTCGTAGCGCTCGACCAGCTCCGGCCCGTCACGGTGCCGCCGGGCCAAGGGCGACACCTCGGCCGGGTAGTCGATCACGAAGACCGGGCCCCACAGCTCGGTCTCGGTGGTCTTCTCGTAGATCTCGAGGAGGATCTTGCCCGGGCCCCACCCGTCCTCGACCTCGATGCCGGCCTCCGTCGCCACCTGCACCAGCTCAGCCCGGGGACTGCGCACACTCAGTGAGTGCCCGGTGGCTTCGGCCACCAGCTCCGACATGGTGGCTCGGCGCCACGGCGTGGTCAGGTCCAGCGCCCGGCCGCCGTAGGTGAGCTCTGTGGTCCCGAGCAGATCGGCGGCCAATCCGGCCACCAACTCCTCGAACACGACCATGGTGTCGGTGTAGTCGGCGTAAGCCTGGTAGAGCTCCAGGGTGGTGAATTCGGGATTGTGCCGCGGCGAGACGCCCTCGTTGCGGAAGCTGCGACCGATCTCGAACACCTTGTCGAAACCGCCCACCACCAGCCGCTTGAGGTAGAGCTCGGGCGCCACCCGCAGGTAGAAATCGGTGTCGAACGTGTTGTGGTGGGTGACGAACGGGCGCGCCGTGGCCCCACCCGCGATCGGGTGGAGGATGGGCGTCTCGACCTCCACGAAACCCTGGTCCCACAGGCGCTGGCGCATGCGCCGCACCACATCACTGCGCAACCGCAGCAGGGCCCGGCTGGCCTCGTTGGCCCACAGGTCGACCTCGCGCTGTCGGTATCGGGTCTCGGTGTCGGCCACCCCGCGCCACTTGTCGCCGAAGTTGCGCCGGGCCTCCGCCAGCAGCTCCCATTCGGTCACCTTGACCGACAGTTCGCCCCGCTTGGTGCGCACGACCTCGCCCCGGACCCCGATCCAGTCGCCCAGATTGAGCCGCACGAACTCGTCGAAGTCGGCCGTCACGGCCGCCAGGGCGAACAGCTGTATGGCGCTCGACGCGTCCCGCAACTCCGCGAAGGCCAGCTTCCCCTGCGGACGCGAGAGCATCACCCGTCCGGCCACCCCGACGGTGACGCCGGACTCCTCGCCGGGGGCGAGTGGCGACCACCCCTCGACCACCTCCGCCGCCTGATGGGTCCGCTCGAAGCGGTAGGGCACTTCGGTCATTCGTTGCGCTCGAACACGATGCGCAGGCCATGCAGGGTCAACCAGGGCTCCACGTGCTCAATGGTCTCTGAATGTGGGGCGATGAGCGAACTCAGCCCGCCGGTGGCTACCACGGTCGAGGGTCCGAGCTCGACCATGAAGCGCCGGGCCAACCCGTCGACCTGGGCCGCGAAGCCGTAGAGGGTGCCCGATTCGATGGACTCGACGGTCGAACGCCCGATCACGCTGCGGGGCTCCACCAGCTCGACCCGGCGCAGCGCGGCAGCGTGCTGGTAGAGCGCTTCGAGGCTGATGGCCACGCCCGGGGTGATGGCTCCGCCGAGATACTCGCCGGCCGCACTGACGGCTTCCACCGTCGTCGCCGTCCCCATGTCGATGATCACGCAGGGCCCGCCGTAGAGGTCGTAGGCCCCGACGGCGTTGGCCACGCGATCGGCTCCGACCTCCTTGGGGTTGTCGTAGAGGATCGGCATTCCGCTCTTGGTCCCCGGCCCGAGCACGACACACGGCACCTTGGAGAACCAGCGGACGGCCATCTGCCGCAGTTCACCAGTCACGTGGGGGACCGAGGAACTGACGGCGATGCCCGAGACCGAGGTGGCGATGTCCAGCCCCTCCAGGTCGAGCAGCTGGGTGAGCAGGACGGCGTGCTCGTCCGGGGTTCTAGACGGCACGGTGGAGAGCCGCCAGTGATGCGTCAGGCCGCGGGGTGCGGTCGGATCCTGCTCGGTGCCGATCCCCACGCCGACGCTGTCCTCCGGCGTGATCACCGGGTCCGCTCCTTCGCGGGCATAGAGCCCGATCACTGTCTCCGTGTTGCCCACGTCAATGACGAGGAGCATGGTCAGCCCCCTTCGGCCCAGATCAGATCGAGGCCCAGGTCGAGCACCGTGGGCGAATGGGTGAGGGCCCCGATGGAAATCCGGTCCGGTCCGGCCGCGGCATAGGCGGCGACGTTGCCCAGCGTGACCCCGCCCGACACCTCGGTCAGGATCGGGCCGGTGGCATCGACGTGCGCCACGGCAATCGCCTCGACGACGGTGCCGGGATCCATGTTGTCGAGCAGCACGGCGTCGGCTCCCGCCCGTGCCGCCTCGGCCACCTGTGCGAGTGAGTCGCATTCAATCTCCACCAACCGCCCCGGCCACAGCTCGCGGGCCCGGCCGACGGCCGACGTGATGGTGGTCCCGGCCAGGTGGTTGTCCTTCACCAGTACCGCCTCGGACAGGCTGCCCCGGTGGCTGGCCCCACCTCCCGCCCGGACGGCAGCCTTCTCAAGGGAGCGCAGGCCGGGGGTGGTCTTGCGGGTATCGAGGATCAGAACCGAGGGATTGGCGGCGTGCGCAGCGGCGACGAAGTGCGCCGTCAGCGTGGCGATGCCCGAGAGGTGGCCCAGGAAATTCAACGCGGTGCGCTCGGCCGTGAGGATGGGACGGAGCGGGCCCGTGACCTCCATGACCGTAACGTCCGGAGCCAACGCGTCGCCGTCCTGGTGATGCCACACCACCTTGAGGTCGGGTCCCACCAGCCGGAAGGTCTCGGCGGCACATTCCCGTCCGGCCAGCACGCCGGCCGCCCGGGCATGCAGGGCGAAGTGCGCCGTGGCCCCGGACGGCACCAGTGCGGCCGTGATATCGCCGTCGGCCAGCAGATCCTCGGCCAGGGCGCGGGTGACCGCCTCGGTGACGCTCACCCTTCCCCTCCGCCGTGGACCAATCGCCTGCGCCAGGAAGGAACCGTGTCGGGATGGTCGCGCCGGGAGTGGGCGCCCCGACTCTCGGTGCGAGTCCGGGCCGACACCAGCAGCGCGTCGGCCACCTGCAACAGGTTGCCGAGCTCGCCCGCCGCCACCGATGCCGTCCGATCGCCCATGCACGCCGCCACATCCGCGACGACCGCACGGGCCCGGCCCAACGACGTCTCCGTGCGCACCACCCCGGCGCCATCCGTCATTGCCCGCTGCAGCGAGTCGCGCAACTTCGGCACATCGGGCGCCACACCCACCGGTGCCGGTCCCGGCCACGAGAGTGGCCTACCGGGCACCGCCGTACAGGCGATCCCGTCGATTGGCGCATCGCCCAGCACCACCCGCAGCGCGCCGGTGCGCTCGGGACCGTGGTCCGCCGAGGTGATGCGCTCGGCCAGCCGGGCCCCGAAGACCATGCCCTCGAGCAACGAGTTGGACGCCAGCCGGTTGGCCCCGTGGACCCCGGTGCACGCCACCTCTCCCACGGCCCACAGCCCCGGCAACGCCGTGGCGCCCCACAGGTCGGTCACCACGCCACCCGAGAGATGGTGCGCCGCCGGGGCGATCGGCAGCCAGTCCGTCTCCGGGTTGAGGCCGATCGAGGTCAGCGAGGCGGCGATGGTCGGAAAGCGCTGCTCGAAACGCTCCAATCCGGTGGCGTCCAGCCAGAGGTGCGCCATGCCCTGCTCGGACATGCGCGCCGCCATGGCCCGGCTCACCACATCGCGCGGCGCCAATTCGTCAACGAAACGCTCACCGTCGCGGTCACGCAGGAGGGCGCCGTGCCCCCGCAGCGCTTCGGAGAGCAGCGGGCGCGGCATGGCCGGGTGGTGGAGGGCGGTCGGATGGAATTGGACGAACTCGACGTCCGCGGTGGGCACGCCGGCCCGCAGTGCCATGGCCACGCCGTCGCCGGTGGACTCGTGCGGGTTGGTGGTGACCGAGTACATCTGACCGGCGCCGCCAGTGGCCAGCACCACGTGGTCGGCCCGCACCTCGACCACACACCCGTCCGACGGCAGAGCCGACACACCCACACAACGGCCATCCTCAATCATCAGGTCCAGGGCGAACCAGCCTTCGAGCACGGCACCGGCCGTGCGATAGGTGGCGTCGACCAGGGCCCGCTCCACCTCGGCGCCGGTCGCCGCGCCCCCGGCATGCACGACCCGCGGCCGCGAATGCCCACCTTCCCGGGCCAGTGACAGCATCCCGGTGGCCTCGCGGTCGAACTCCACCCCCAGGGTGATCAATTCGTGGACCCGGCCCGGGCCCTCGTCCACCAGGATCCGAACGGCCTCTTCGTCGCACAGTCCCGCCCCGGCGGCCAGGGTGTCGGCCAGGTGCAGGTCGGTGGAGTCCTCGTCGCCCCCCAGCACGGCCGCCACCCCCCCTTGGGCCCAGCGCGTGGCCGACTGGGAGAGCACGCCTTTGGTGAGCACACCCGTTCCGGGGCCGGCCAGACGGACGGCCGCGGACAGCCCGGCCACCCCGCTGCCCAGCACCAGGACGTTGAACGGTCCCGGCCGGACCCCCTTGTTCACGCCTGTTCGGTCAGGGTGAGCTCGGCATCGAGGCGGGCCGCCATCTCGTCGATCACCCGGTTACGCCCATCCACGTGCACAACCCGGGGCACGTAGTCGGTGAGCTCGGCACTCTCGTATTCGGCGTAGGTGATGATGATCACCTTGTCTCCGGGCGACACCAGGCGGGCCGCCGCGCCGTTGAGGCAGATCTGGCCCGCCTCGCCCGGGATGGCGTACGTCTCGAAGCGGGCACCGTTGTCGATGTCGAGAACGGCCACCTGCTCGTAGGGCAGGATGTCGGCCAGCGCCATCAACTCGGTGTCAATGCTGACCGAGCCCACGTAGTTGAGGTTGGCCCCGGTCACCGTGGCCCGGTGGATCTTCGACTTCATCATGCGGCGGCGCATCAGCTCATCGTCCTTTCGAGTTGGCGGACTTCCCGCCGTGACAGGGCAGCACAGTTGTCAATGAGGCGGACCGGACCCACCTGGGCCGCCATCAGCAGGCGCACCGACGATGGGTCCGCCACATCGCCGACCTCAACGAGATCGCCCGCATCCACCGCTACGGCGTAGTCGAGGTGCACCAGCGGCTCGCCATCGACCACCAGTCGCATGACCGCAGCCAGTGCGGCACCCGAGCGCACACCGTCATCCACCGCGGCCCGGCCGGCCGCCAACGCCCGGGACAAGACCGCCGCCGCCGCCCGCTCCTCTCCGGACAGGCGCACATTGCGGCTGGAGAGGGCCAGGCCGTCGGCCTCGCGCACGGTCGGGCAGCCCACCACTTCGACCGGCAGCGACAGATCAGAGGCCATGCGCCGGACCACGGCCAGTTGCTGGAAGTCCTTTTCACCGAAGTAGGCCCGGCACGGACCGGCGATCGCGAAGAGCTTGGCCACCACCGTGGCCACACCGTCGAAGTGGCCCAGCCTCGACGCGGCCTCCCAACGTTCGCTGACCCCCGTCACCGACATCGTGGTGGCCACGGTGCTCGGCCAGGAGGGGTACATCTCGGTTACCCCGGGAACGAAGACGATGTCGACGCCGGCCTCGGAACACACGACCAGATCCCGCTCGAGCGTCCGTGGATACGCCGCGATGTCCTCCGGATCCCCGAACTGCAACGGGTTCACGAAGATGCTGACGGCCATCACCTCGCACTCGGCCCGGGCCCGCACCATGAGCGACACGTGGCCGTCATGCAGGGCCCCCATGGTCGGCACCAGTCCCACCGTGCGCCCAAGAGCCCGGGCGCCGTTGAGGAGGTCCCGGCACCCGGCCGCTGTCTCGACGATCTCCATTGCCTACACCGCCGCCGGCAAGGTCGCTGGAACAGCCGCCGTCGACGCCAGCTTGGTGGCCAGGGCCGCCCCGGCTTGATACCCGGCCCGCTCCTCACGCGGCAGTGCATCGAGATGACGACTCAAGGTGGCCCAATCTCCCCGCAACGCCGGACCCGTCAAGGCCGCCCGGGGCCCGAGCTCGGCCACGTCGTCCACTGCGGCCCGGGTCAGGGGCAGGAAGGCCTCGAGGTCCAGCCCAACCGAGGCGGCCACCCGCTCGACCTGGCCGAGCAGGGCCACCACGTGGTTCGCCGCGATGCAGGCGGCGGCGTGGTAGGCGGCCCGGTCATCGTCGGCCACCTCGACCAGCCGCCCGCCCAAACATTCGGCCATCTCACCGGCCACCGGCGCACCAGTCACCGCGAAGGTCACCCCACTGCACAGCCGGGCTGCGCCGACCTCGGCGTTGGGCAGCGGCACCAGGGGGTGGAGCGAAGCCCGCAACGGGTGGGGCGCCAGGACGTCAAGCCCCAACGAGCCCGAGAGGTGCACCACCGTGCACCTGGCGCTCGGCTCCACTGCGGCCGCCACACCAGCCACGGCATCATCAGGGGTGGCGATCACCAGCACGTCCACACCCTGTGCGGCGTCGGCGAGATCGTGGCGGCGCCCAAGGAAGCCGACCACATCCCAGCCGCGCGCGGAGAGGGCCGCGGCCAATGAGGTACCGGCCCGCCCGGGGCCGATGATTCGGATGGTGTGCACATGACCTCCTTCGACGTTCCAGCCCCTCCCGGGTGCCGTTCGCCTACAGACGATCGAAACTACAGACGGCTACAGGTTACCCACCCGGACCACCGCGCCACAAGAGGCATTCACCAATTCTTGCGAGATCAGATCCGGCGCCAGGTCACGCAGGGGTTGCAGGACGAAGCGGCGCTCCCGCATCCGGGGATGAGGGACGATGAGGTCGGCCTCGTCCACCTCCCAACCGTCCACCAGGAGGACATCGGCATCCATGGTCCGCGGCCCCCAGTGCACGGTGCGGACCCGACCGGCCGCCTCCTCCAGGGTCCGGCAACGCTCCAACAGCCGGCGTGGCGAGTCCCCGGTACGCAGCTCGACCACCAGATTGAGGAACGGCCCCTGATCGTCCGGCCCGCCCACCGGATCGGTCTCGTAGAGGGGCGACACCCCAACCACATCGCCCTCCGCCCGCAGTGACTGCACCGCTTCGGCCAACAAGGCGCGGCGATCGCTCAGGTTGGAGCCGAGGCCGATGAAGGCCCGGCGCCTCAGCGGGATCGCCGCACCCTGACGCCGGTGGAGGCGACGTCGAGCGCCAGAGGTGGGCGGAGCTTGCGCACCGTCACCTCCACAGCCTGGAGGCGGGAGTCGGTGATCAACAGCGCGTCGGCCAGCCGTCCGGCCAGGGCCTCCAACAGTTGGTAGGACCGGCCGGCCACCACTTCGGCGGCGACCTGGGCCAGGATCCCGTAGTCGACGGTGTCGGCCAGCGTGTCGCTCTTCTGGGCCTCCACCATGTCGACCCAGGCCACGATATCGAGCGAGAACGGCTGGGCGCGCTCCCGCTCCTCGGTGAGCACCCCGTGAGTCCCCATCACTCTCAGATCCCGAATTTCAATGCGGTCGTTCATGATGCCTGGCGCCCGGGCATCCCTTCCAATTCGGACAGTAGCTCGCGCCCGGGCTCGCCCATGGCATGGCCACAGACATGCTCGAGGAGCGCCACTGCCTGCGGCTGGTTGTGGATCCGCTTGGACCACACCAGGTAACCCGCCACCACGCCCATGACCCGGTCGCCCAGCTCGTCCTGGTGCACCAGCAGTCGGATCCCGGCCCCCAGCGAGTCGTCAATGTCGCCGAAGCACCCGGCCAGCGCCGGCCGGGGATCGCCGGCCCGTTCCAGCGGGTAGTGCGCCCAGGCCAGGCCCTCGTCCTCGTAGGCGCCCAGGTTGTGCGGCGACGGCAGCAGCGAAATCACGCGACCGAATCCCTGCATCCTCAGCCAGATGATCTCCTCCTGGCGCCGCACCCGTCGGTGATTGGGACCGAACCCGCCGGGACGCTCGCTGATGGCCAGATGATCCTTCATGACCCAGGTGAAATTCCGGGGCGGGATGCCGGCCGCCCATTTTCCCTTCATGCGGCAGGACCATACAGCCGGGTCGCCTGCACCGTGGCCGCCACGTCGTGCACCCGGACCATGCCGGCCCCGGCCACCATGGCCCCCGCCGCGGTAGCCAGGGAGCCCTCGGCCCGGTCGTCGGGGCCCGACCCACCGAGGAAGCTCTTGCGGCTGGTCCCGACCAGGACACCGGCACACCCCGCCTCCGACGCCACCTCCACCAGCTCGGGCAGGTGGCGCAGCAGCGAGAGGTTGTGGGCCGCCGTCTTGCCGAACCCGATGCCGGGATCCACCCAGACCTCACCCACCCCGGCCGCCAGGGCCACCCGGGCTCGATCAAGCAAGAAGTCCCATACCTCACGGCACACATCGCCGTAACGGGGATCCTCTTGCATGGTGCGGGGAGCACCCTGCATGTGCATGGCCACCCAGCCCACGCCACGGGCCGCCGCCTCCTCCCACAACGAGGCCGAGACGTCATTGACCAAGGTGGCCCCGGCCCGCACCGCCGCCGTGGCCACCTCCGGCTTCACCGTGTCGACCGAAATCCGGACCCGGCCCGCCAACGCCTCGACCACCGCGACCACCCGCTCCAGTTCCACCGCGACCGGGACGGGCTCGGCCCCCGGCCGGGAGGACTCACCACCGACGTCCACGATGTCGGCCCCCTCGGCCACCATCAGGAGCCCGTGGGCCACCGCCGCCTCGAAGGTATCGTGCCGCCCGCCGTCGGAGAATGAATCCGGCGTCACGTTGAGCACGCCCATCACGAGCGGCACCCTGATCAGCGACCCCGGATGAACTGCATTGCCTCGGCCCGGGTGGCCACGTCGGAACGGAACAAGCCGCGGACCGAAGAGGTCACCGTCACGGTCCCCGGCTTCTTCACCCCCCTCATGGACATGCAGAGGTGCTCGGCCTCGAGGACCACCAGCACGCCCCGGGGCGCCAGCACGCTGTCGATGGCGTCGGCGATCTGGGTGGTCATGCGCTCTTGGACCTGCAGGCGCCGGGCATAGCCGTCGACCAGGCGGGCCAGCTTCGAGAGCCCGGTGATCCGCCCATCGTCGGCCGGGATGTAGGCCACGTGCGCCTTGCCCAGGAAGGGCACCAGGTGGTGCTCGCACAGCGAGGCGAACGGGATGTCCCGCACCATCACCATCTCGTCGTGCTCGGCGGCGAAGGTCACGTTCAGATGCCGGACGGGGTCGTCGTGGAGACCCGAGAAGAGCTCCTCGTACATGGCGGCCACCCGGACCGGGGTGTTGACCAGGCCGTCTCGAGCCGGGTCCTCGCCGATGGCGTCGAGGAGCTCGGCCACCGCGCGCCGCACCCGCTCGACGTCTACTGCCATGGGCCCGGTCCCCGGTAGACGTGCACCCCGGAGAGGTTGCGATAGCGCTCGGCCACATCGAGCCCGTAGCCCACGACGAATTCAGGCGGGATGGTGAAACCGACGTAGCGCAGGTCCAGCTCCACCCGCTGTTCGCCCTCCTTGACCAACAGGGCACACACCTCCACGCTCTTGGGCTCACGGGCGTGCAGATAGCGCCGCAGGTAGTTCAGGGTCAGGCCACTGTCGATGATGTCCTCCACCACCAGCACATGGCGCCCATCGAGCTCGGCGTCGAGATCCTTCACGATGCGCACCACGCCCGAGGTCTTCGTGGCGCTGCCATACGAGGACACGGCCATGAAGTCCACATCCACGGGCAGGGCGATGGCCCGGCAAAGGTCGCTCATGAAGAGCATGGCCCCCTTCAGCACGGCGACCAGCAGGGGCGGATCGTCGGCATAGTCAGCCGTGATCTGGGCCCCCAGCTCGTTCACCCGCACGGCCAGGCGCCCGGCATCCACCAGCACCGGACCGACCTCAGCCTCGGCCCACCTCGGGACGCCCGTGCCGAGCTCGTCGAGGGTCACCGGGCGACACTATCTGAGGGACCGCTGTCGACATTCAGCCGCCCGCGCGAACGGCGTACCCGCCGGCCCCCCGAGATCTCCGTGGCCACCGCCTCCCCGTCGGCCACAGCCAGGACCCGCTCCACCTCGGCCAGCGAGGGTGGGTGCTCCCCCGGGCCGGTGTCCCGCAACCAGTGCCGCACGGCGCGACGGGCCAGGGGTCGGGGCAGTCCGGCCAGCACCCGGGCGTCCCGCGGATCAGGGGCCCCCGCCTCGGCCAGCGCGTCCAGCAACGCCACCTCGTCACGGAGCACGCCGGCCTGCCGGGCCAGCAGCGGCACCGGGTCGCGGCCGGCCACATCGGTGCACAGCGGCAGCAGTTCGTGCCGCACCCGGTTGCGCAGGAAGGCCGGATCGTCGTTGCTGGCATCGTGCACCGGAACCAACCCCGAGGCGGTGCAGGCGGCGTTCGTCTCGCAGCGCCGCAACCCCAAAAGGGGGTGCCGCCACCCTGGCACCATCCCGGCCAGACCGTCCGAGCCCGCCCCGCGCAACAGGTTGAGCAGGATCGTCTCTGCCTGATCGTCCATGGTGTGCCCGGTGGCCACCCCCTCGGGGAGCACGGCGAATCGCGCGGCCCTGGCCCGAGCCTCCAGATTCGGCCCCGGCGCCAAAGACACCTTCCGGCCGATGAACCGAGCGCCCAGGCGCTCGGCCGCCCCGGCGACCACATCGGCTTCGGCAGCGGACTCGGGCCGGAGCCCATGGTCGACGTGGATGGCCGTGACCTGGCACCCGGCGGCGGTGGCCAGGGCCAGCAGGGCCAGGGAATCCGCCCCGCCCGACACGGCGCAGTCCAGGTCTGTTCCCGATGGTGGGAAGGTGCACCGGGGCAGCAGTTCACTGATGAGGGTGGGCCCCTCAGCCACCAGCGCGGGCCACCCACTCACCAGGGTTGCGAATCTCGACCAGGGTGGGCAGCCACTCGGGCCCCCGCCACACCCGGGCCAGCAACTCCGGGCCACCGGCCGCTTCGACGGCTTCGACGAATCGCTCTCCCTCGGCGTACTGGCGCATCTTCGCCTCCAGGCCGAGCAGGCGCGACATGACCTTGGACAACCCGCGGGCCTGACTGCGGCGCTGATGGAGCACTCGCGAAAACTCGGCCGCCCCCGGGACCTCGGCCGCCCCGGCTCGGTCCATGGTGACGTCGCCGTGCCCTTCGAGCAGGCTCATCATCCCGGAGATCTTCGAGAGTGCGACGCGTTGCTCCGCCGTGGCCAGCATGCCCACCACGCCGCCCTCCCGCAGCGGGTTGTGCCCGGCCCGCACCTCGGCCGTGACCCGCCCCAGTATGTCGGCCAACCGCACCGGGTCCCCCGAGAGCGGCTCGAGCATCTCGCCGACCAGGCTGACGAAGTGGTCCCGCAGCCACGGCACCGCGGTGAATTGCAGGCGGTGGGTCACTTCGTGCAGGGCCAACCACAGCCGGAACTGGCTGGGGGTGAAGCCGTAGTGGGCCTCAATGGCCACCACGTTGGGTCCCACGTAGGAGACCAGGTCCTGATCCTCTGGTGACTCGTCGCTGATCAAGAGGTCGTACTGTCCCAGCACCCGGGTGGCCATGTAGGCCAGCATGAGGCCGAGCTGCGTCCCGCTGACGGTCCGTCCCACGGCCAGCGCGGGTCCGGACAGGCGCGCCGCCCGCCGGCTCTGGAAATTCGAGAGGGCGGGGCCGACCAGGCGCTGCATGGTGCGGACGTTGGCGGCGGCCCACTCGGCCCGGTCGGTCACCTTGGCCCGGGCGGCGCCGTGGGCGGAATGCAGCCCGGTCGCCTCGCTGACGAGGAACTCCGCCCGGGCCGTCAGCTCGTCGAACTGGGACTGCAGATCGGACGAGCGGTACGAAGCGGGAGAGGGCTTGAGGATCAAGGCACCCGACGCCACCCGTCGGGCCAGGTCCCAGTCGACCATGCCGGCCTCGACCACCTCAGTGCTCGGCGTCGTGCTGTCGACTTTCCTCGTCAATGGCCTCGGCGATCCGCCGGATCAGGCTCTCGGGCACATGGTCCTTGCAACGGTTGGCAATGACCTGGCGCAGCTCGGCCTCGAAGTCGGCCGCACCACCGCAGGGACCGCAGAAATTGAGGTGCTCGCTGATCTGTGCCCGTCGCTCCTCGGTGAGCTCGCCGTCGAGATAGTGGTAGAGCTGATGCACGGCGTCGTCGCAGTTGACGGTCTTGCCGAACAATGCGCTGGTGTCCTCGCCCATGCTCACCTCCTCATTCACTCGATCGAACCACCCGGCGTGCTCCCGACCAGGCCGCGCGTGGCCGCTACATCGTGCAACGTCTTCTGCAGTGCCCTTCTTCCCCGGTGGATCCGGCTCATCACCGTGCCGATGGGGACGTCGGTGATCTCGGAGATCTCCTTGTAGCTGAATCCCTCCACATCGGCCAGCAGGACGGCCATACGGAAGGCCTCGGGAAGTTCCTCCAGCGCGGCCTTCACATCGTCATCGGTGAAGCGGTCCAGGGCCTCGTCCTCGGCGCTGCGTCCGGGATCACTGCCCCCGGACCCCGAAAGGCGCTTATACAGATAGAGGTCCTCGACATCCTCCACATCGGTCACCTCGGGCCGGCGCTGGGCGGCTCGATACGAATTGATGAACGTGTTGGTCAAGATCCGGTAGAGCCAGGCCCGCAGATTGGTGCCCTCGGTGAACGAACCGTAGGACCGGTAGGCCTTGAGATAGGTCTCCTGCACCAGGTCCTCGGCATCGGCGGCGTTGCGGGTCATGCGCATGGCGGCGCTGTAGAGACCCGCCATGTGCTCCATGGCGACGTCGGTGAAGTGTGCCTGGTCAGCCATGCCCTAACCCTATCCACCCCGGGATAGCGTGCCTTGCGTGACCAAAGCCCCTGCACACCTCGGGATCGATCTGCTCAGCGGGACCTTCTTCGGTCGCGAGCCGCACGATGCCTACGCCTGGATGCGAGCCAACGCCCCCGTCTACTACGACGAGGCCAACGACCTGTGGGCCGCGGCCAGCTACGCCGCCGTGAAACAGGCCTCGGTCGACACCGAGTCGTTCTCCAGCGCGCAGGGCATCCGGCCCAAGCTGCCCCAACTCCCGATGATGATCGATTTCGACGCCCCCGAGCACGTGCGCCGGCGCCGGCTCGTCTCCGAAGGATTCACCCCCAAGCGGGTCCGGGCCATGGAAGCCAACTTGCACCATGTCTGTGACTCCATTATCGACCGTGTCTGCGAGAAGGGCAGCTGTGACTTCGTGGCCGACATTGCTGCCCCGCTGCCCATCATCGTCATCGGCGACATGCTCGGCGTCGCCGCCGGAGACCGGGACGACCTGCTGCGGTGGTCCGACGACATGCTCAAGTCCCTCGGCTCGCCCGACCCCACCCAAATGGACGCCGCCACTGCGGCCTTCGTCGAGTACACGGAATACATCAATCCGGTCTTCGAGGACCGCCGGCGACGGAAGGCCTCCGACGACCTGGTCGGCGTGCTGTGCCACGCCGAGATCGATGGTGATTCTCTCGACGCCGACTCACTGATCTATGAGACCCTCCTCATCCTGATCGGCGGCGACGAGACGACCCGCCACGTCATCAGCGGTGGGGTGGAGGAATTGCTGGCCCATCCTGACCAGGTGGCCCGCCTGGCGGCCGACAGCGAGCTCATCCCGGGTGCCGTCGAAGAGATGCTGCGCTGGGTCTCGCCCATCAAGAACATGGCCCGCACCGCCACCCGCGACGTCGAGCTGGGCGGGGCGGAGATCAAAGCCGGCCAGGAGGTGATCCTGCTCTACCCCTCGGCCAACCGAGACGAAACGGTCTTTGAGCACCCCGACGCGTTCGACATCGGCCGCCACCCCAATCCCCACATTGCCTTCGGGTTCGGGGCCCACTTCTGCCTGGGCAACCAGCTGGCCCGCCTTGAGCTCAAGGTCATGGTCGAGCGCCTCCTGGCCCGCCTACCCGATATCCACCTGTCCGTGGACCGCACCGATCTGCCGCGCCGGCAGGCCAACTTCATCTCCGGCTTTGAGGAGATGCCCGTCTCCTTCTCACCGTCCTCTCCCGTGGTGGCTGGACCTGTCTGATGCCGGCTACGGTGCCGCCACTCGCAGCAGGCCTCCGTCGATGACCACTTCACCACGCTGGTTCTCAGTCCGGAAGCGGTACGCCCCGGCTGCCTGATCGGCCACATCCCACACCGAGATGCTCAGCGTGTCACCGGGCATCGTGGGCCGCGAGAAGCGGCCCCGCATGGAACCGAAGCGGGCCGGGTCCGATCCGCAGACGGTGTGGAGGAGACCCCGCCCGGTGAACCCGTAGGTGCACAGACCGTGGAGGATGGGGCGGTCGAATCCCGCCCGCCTGGCAAAGGTGGGGTCGGAGTGCAAGGGGTTGCGGTCCCCGTTCAGGCGGTAGAGCAGGGCCTGGTCGGTCCGGGTGGCATAGCTCACCATCTCATCGGGCTCCCGGGCCGGCAACGGTTCGGCCGCCAGGGTGCTCCATTCGTCACCCTCGGGACCACGCGGTCCGCCGAAACCCCCGGCCTCTCGGATGAAGAGCCCCGACCGGGTGGTGAAGGCCGGCGCGCCGCTGTCGGCATAGAGAGATTCGCTCTCCAGGACGATCAGCGCTCCGGAACCCTTGTCGTAGATCCCGACCAAAGTGGTCGTCAGGGTGACCGCCCCCTGGGCCGGGATCTCGCCATGCAGTTCAATGGTCTGCTCGCCGTGCACCAGCTTGGTGAAGTCAATATCCCCTATGTCGGTCATGATCCCGGCGCCCTGCCCGATGATGGTGACGTAGGTCGGCAGCACCCTCTGGGTGATCCCCGCCGAGTTCTCGGTAGTCAGATCCAGTTCGAAGCCTGTGGGATCGGGCGCCCCGGCGCCCACACCCAGGGCGTAGAGCAACGCATCCTTTGAGGTCCACGACCGCTCGGTTGGTGCGGACTTCTTGCCGACTGCATCGAGATTCAGAGCCACCGCTGCCTCATTTCTTTATGACGATCTTTTATGTTACATATATTTATGTCATACTTGTCAAGTGGTCCTCACCATTGACGAACTGGCGGGCGAGGCGGGGACGACGACCCGGAGCATCCGGTCGTTCCAGTCCCTTGGCCTGGTCGATCCGCCATTCCTCCAGGGTCGCACGGGCCTCTACGACGCCCATCACCGGGACCGGCTGGGGACCATCCTCCGGCTGCAGGCGCAAGGTTTCACCCTGCAATCGATCGGCGCCCTCCTCAGAGCCCATGCGCGGGGCGAGTCGCTCGCCACTGTGCTGGGGCTCACGGACCGGGTCCACGCCGGGAGCGCCGACCCCGCCGAGCTCTACGGATTCTCCGACCTGCAGGCCATACGCATGACCCGCCCCGGCGCCGGTCGCCGTCGGCCGTTACTGGCCGTGGTCCCCACCACGGTGTGGGACCAGATGGAGGCTCCCGTCGGTAGCGTTCAATCTGCGTGAACGAGCCCACCGTGCCCCTCTTTTCCTGGGATGAAGCAGCCGGGGCTGGGGCGTCGGTGGCCGTGACCACCCGTCACGGAGGAGTATCGGAACCTCCCTACGACTCATTGAATCTCGGACTCCACGTGGGCGACGATCCCCGACACGTCATCCGCAACCGGGAACGGGCCGCCCGGGCCTTCGGCGTCACCCTCGACACCGTGATCTTCGCCGAACAGGTCCACAGGGCCACCGCCACCGAGGTCAGGGCCCAGGACATGGGGCGCGGATCACGGTCGATGGACGACGCCATCCCCGCCTCCGACATCCTCGTCACCTCGTCAGCCGGAATCACGCTGGTCATCCTCGTCGCCGACTGTGTGCCACTGGCATTGCTCGACCCCGAAGCCAGGGTCCTGGCCGCCGTCCACGCCGGCTGGCGGGGCACGGCAGCGGGCGCGATCGCCCATGCCATGGACGCCATGCGCCGGCTCGGTGCCCGGCCCGGGCGGACCATGGCCTTCCTGGGTCCAGCCGTGCCCCCCGCTTCGTACCAGGTGACCTCCGAAGTGACGCACGCTCTGTCCCGAGCGGTCGCTCCGGCCGAGCTCCATCCCGACGTGGCGCGCCCCGACGGGCCCGACCATTGGCAGGTCGATCTCATCGCGGCCAACCGTCAGCAACTCTCCCTGGCCGGCATCGGCCCCGAACGGGTTTTCGAGAGCGGCACCACCACCTCTGACAGGGACTACTTCAGCGACCGGGCGTCCCGGCCCTGTGGGCGCTTCGCTCTGATGGCCCAGCTCCTGCCCACCTGAACGTCACGAGCGGACTACCTGGGCCGTAGCATGTGGGCGCGGCCTTTCCACCGGGCGGCCTTCGATCCCTGATGCCATCTCACGACCAGAGAGCCGACTCGTTCCGTTACGAGGGCTACACCGTCGATTCGTCGGGTGGCGTGGTGACCTGCACCTACTCGACCGCCGGTCACACCTTCACCGAGCGCTACACCTTCGGCCCCGGCGGCGACTGGGGACACCCCGCCGTGGACGCCGCCGTGCGGATCCTCTTCCTCCTGGCCGGCGTCTCGTACTACAAGACGACAGCGGCACCGGCAATCGACATGGGCCAGGTGACCACGTCGGCCCATGAACGCGCCTTCCTCACCAATTACTACGTCAATGGACTGGGGGAGTTCGCCTACCGCAACGGCCTTGACCTGACGGATCTCACCGTCTACGGCCCCGATGGGTCTCCGCCGATCGCCGTTGAGTACATTCCAATCCCCGGGCGCCCCCTCATTCCCTTCGGCGGTGGCATCGACTCCATCGTGACCATGGACGCGCTGGGGCACGGTCACCCCGACTCCGTCCTGTGCATCGTCCACCCGCCCGGCAACCGGTTCACCGCCATTGAGGAGGCCGCCGCGACGACCCACCTCCCTGTGCACCGGATCACCAGGGACATCGATCCTCTGGTGCGGCGCTCCGACGAGATGGGGTTCCTCAACGGCCATGTGCCCATAACCGCGGTGGTCACGGCCGCCGCTCTGGTGGCCGCGATCCTTGACCAACGCGATGCTGTGGTGCTCTCCAACGAATGGTCGGCCTCGGTTCCCACGCTCGTTGTGGATGGTCATCCGGTGAACCACCAATGGTCCAAGGGCATCGACTTCGAGCGGCACTTCGCCCAGCTGCTGCTCGAAACGATGGGGCCACACATGTCGGTGTTCTCCTACTTGCGCCCCCGGACCGAGCTCTGGGTGGCCCGGCAGTTCGCTCGGCTCACCCAGTTCCACGGGGTGTTCCGGAGTTGCAATCGGGCCTTCCATCAGGACCCGGCCCAACGCATCGACCGCTGGTGCGGCACCTGTGACAAGTGCTGCTTCATCGACCTCATCCTGGCCCCGTTCATGGTCGCCGAAGACCTGTCCACGGTGTTCGAAGGCCGTGAGCCCCTGGCCGATCCGGCAACCAGCCACCGCTTCCGCACCCTGCTCGGTCTGGCGCCCGACGCCAAGCCCTTTGAGTGCGTCGGTGACGTCGGGGAGTGCCGGGCGGCTCTCACTTTGGCGGCCGACCGCAGCGACCGCACCGGCAACCGACTCCTCAATGACCTGCGCCAGGAGGTAGATGCCCTCCCGACGTTGCCCGCGGTTGACCCGGCGACACTCCTCCACCCAATCGGCCCCCACTACATTCCGGAACGGTATGCGCCACCCGATCTCCTGGTCCGAGCTCGCTAGCGCGTCCGTCGGCGTCTGGGGTCTGGGCGTCGAGGGAAGGGCCAGCGTCCGACGACTGCTGGCGATGGGCTCGGTCCCGATCCTGGTCGACGACGATCCGAAGGTATCCGCAACCGATGATCTTGAAGTCCTCCCCACCGAACACGGTGGGCTCGCCGCACTTCTTGGGTGCGACGTGGTCGTCAAGAGCCCCGGCATCAGTCGCTACCGGTCGGAGGTGACCCGACTCGAGCAGGCCGGGGTGCCCGTACGCGGCGGTCTCGGCCTCTGGCTGGAAGACACCGATCGCGCCCGGGTCGCCTGCATCACCGGGACCAAGGGCAAGAGCACCACCAC
>PNAT01000148.1 GCA_003169675.1 Acidimicrobiaceae bacterium | reverse complement strand
AGTCATTGTGGACACAGAGGGCTCCGTCCCTGCTGCACACGTCCCCAGAAACCGAGCCGCTTCGCGTTTTTGGACCCTTCAAGTTTCTGGACCCTTCAGGCCACGCGGCAAGCGTCCGGACCGAGGCGGACGGCACTACACCTTTACGCTTCCGGCTCAGACGATCAGCCGGGCGGCGTGGGCCGCCGCCAGAACGAGGGCCAAGATGATAAGGGCGCCGGACCAGCGCCCGGTCAGCTTTGGGATACGCAACGGACTGACCATGAGCACGGCCAGCACCACCCCGCCGGCGCTGAGGGCGACCCGGAAGGCGGCGGGTGCGAGAGGCCCGTCAAGGAGCATCAAAGCCACGAAGCTGATGATGGCCAGATCGGTTGGCAAGCCGGTGTACGTACCCGAGGCTGGGTCGAGGCCGTGGACGTTGAAGTAACTGAGTCGCAAAGCCGTGGCCGCGGCGAGCAGCACGGCCACCGGAACGTACGCAACTCGGAAGTGGCCATACGACAAGATCACAACGCCGATGGCAGCCCCGGCCGACACCATGTCGGCCAGTGAGTCGAGGTTGGCCCCGAATGCACCCTGCTCGTCGGTGCGCCCCGGCGTCCGGTTGGCCACCGGGCCGTCGACGACGTCGAAGACGAAGGCGCCCGCAAGGCTAATGGCGGCCCCTGCATGCGCCCCCCGCACGGCCAGCGTGACCGCCAGGATGCTGGCTGCAAGCCCGGTGAGAGTGAGCAGATTGGCGGCGTCGGCGAGGTGGGAGAGGATGGTTGGCGGCGGAGCGTCGTTTCCTCGCGCATCGGCGACCGGTGATCGGCTCAGGGCCGGTCCAAGCCGAGCTGGGATAGGGCGTCGACGAGCCGCCGGTTGTCGGCCGCCGTACGGGATGCGATGCGCACGTAGCGATCAGCCTCGGGCATTGTCTTCGACGCGCAGTGCTTGATCAGGATGCTGTGTTCGACGTAAAGCCTTCGAGCCAATGCCGGACCCGTGAGACCAGGTGTGGTGATCTTACAGAACACGAAGTTGGCGTCGGGCCGGAAGGGAGCCAGGCCCGGCAACTCGAGCAGCGCGCGGTAGAGCTCCTGACAGGTGTCGCGCACCACCACGCAACTGGCCGCGAACTCGCTCCGGTGGCGGCCCATCTGGCGCAGGAAGGACTCCGCCATGCCGTTCAGGTTCCAGATGGGTAGATGGGAGCGAACNNCCGAACACCTTGCTCATGCTCTTGATGATGACCAGGTTGGGATGGTTGTCGACGTCGCACTCGACGCTGGCTGTCCGCCCGGCGCGGGAGAACTCGATGAATGACTCATCCACGATCAGCCGGCACCCGAACTCTGCTAGGCAGCGAGCGAGTCCCAGGACTGCCTCACGGTCGACGGAGAGGGCCGTCGGGTTGTTGGGCGTGACGAGGACGGCGACGTCGGAGCCTGCCCGCCGAGCCGACTCGGTGAAGGCGTCGAGGTCGAGCTCGAAGGTAACCGGATCGAGAGCCACGCGGTCGAGCTGCTCGACTCGCAATACGTTCTCGTACTCGTTGAAGGAGGGGACGGGAATTGTCATCTTCTCGATGAAGTGCTGGCCCAGCACCTTGATCAGTTCCGCGGCCCCGTTGCCCACGACGATGTTCGCCGGATGGGTTGCCGTCCATTGGGCGACGAGGTGGGCTAACTCCAACTGACCAACGGGGTAGTTGGTGACGATGTCGGGTAGCTCATCGCGGAGAACGTTAAGCATGGAGGGCGAAGGGAAATGCAGGTTGTACAGGTAGGAGTGGTCAACGATGCCATAACGCCAGTACGACCCATGAAGTGACTGGATGCGGTCGAACTGGCGTTCACGGCTCAGGAATATGAACTCAGCCATCTCGAGGTCGCGGTAATCGTCGATCTCGCACCACCGGCTGGTCGAGACGTCGACCGCGATCAGGTCCGGTAACGAGCCGTCGGCCACGAGGTCGCGGAACACCGTCTCGTAGTAGGCCTGCACGTTGCCGCTATCTACTTGGCGGCACAGTTCGGGCAAGATCTTGGTGCGCATTGCCTCGGCCCGGAGCAGATAGATGTTGACCGTCTTCTGAAGACCATTTCCGTCGAGGTGCCCGTCCAGGTCGGCGCCCAGGATGAAGGCGGTCACGAAGCCGTTGTCGTCGTGACGCACGACCGTTCCCGAGAAGTTGGCGTTGTTGGGCGCCACGGCCATACTGCTGCCGATCTGCTCGCGCAAGCGCATCACGACGCCCCGGTCGAAGAGGATGTCGCCCTCGAGCAAGAGGATGTCCTCGTCGCAGTATCGGCGGGCGTCCCACAGCGAGCAAATGTTGTTGGTCGTGTCGAACCGCGGGGCATCGACATACTCGATGTCGATGCCGGCGAAATTGTTGCCCACTCTCTTTCGGACCTGGGCCGCTTCGTGGCCCACCACGATGATGGCTTCGGTAACCCCTGCCGAGGCCAGTACCCGCAGCGAGGTGAACAAGAGTGGGACCCCGTTCACCTCGACGAGGCACTTGGGACCGTCGGTGGTAAGAGGCCGCATGCGCTGGCCAAGGCCGGCGGCGAGGATGAGAGCGCGGCGTACGGGCAGCGATTCCGGCGACAGGCCCCCCGGGACCGGCTCCATTGCTCCAACCCCCATCGTCTGCATCACAGCAAGCCTCCAGGCCTTTCGATGGCTGCATCGCCGTCCAATGCGCTGCCACCGTCAATCGGCTCTCGAGGTACGTTCACGAACCGCCGCGTCGAGAGACGAGAGGCTCTGTCCACCGTGCAGATGAAATCTAGCATTTCTTGCGCACTTCGCCCTGCATTGACGGGCCGAGGTGCTGCGATACCAGATCATCAGCACTAGGGTCGGCTTGGATGTCAGCTCATCGAAGTGAGGGGCACCACCTCGACTACGAGCTGGTGCGTTCCTTCTGGGAAGAGGCTGCCCACGACGCCGAATCGGCTTCGTACATGGCTCATGAGCAGGGCCTGCCCCGCGACTGTATCGAGCATCGCTTCGCCCTCGAGCGGGTTGTGATCGACCGGTGGTTCGCCGGACTGGGACCCACAGCCTCGGTGCTCGATGTCGGGTGCGGTGCCGGGGCGTGGACAGAGTTGTTCGCTCAGCGCTACGGGCGAATCGTCGGCGTTGACGCAAGCGCTGGCATGCTGGCTGCGGCTCGGCGGCGCCTGGACGGGCAACGCAACGTCGAACTGGTCCAGGGGGATGCCCTGACTGTGCCCCTCGACGGCGAGTTCCAAGGGGTCCTGCTTGGAGGGCTGCTGATGTACCTTGATCGAGCCGACGCCGTCGCACTGCTGGTCCGCCTCGGCCAGCTGGCACCGAACGGCCGAATCATCCTGCGGGAATCGGGGATTCGCTCCGGAGTAGAGGTACAGACAGGCAGTTACCAGGTGGTGTACCGGTCGGTTCAGGAGTACGAAGCCGTGGCTGCCGAGGCCGGCCTGCGCGTCGTTGCCGTCGAGCGCAACCGGGGCTACGTGCATATGGAGATCGCCGTTGCACTCGTTAACTTAGCTCGACGCTTGCCTCCAATCGCCCGGCGTGATGCGGCCGCAGTTGGCGGCCCGCTCTGGCGCCTCCTGCGGGCCACAGCTCCCGTCGCACTTGAGCTGGTCCCCCGAGCCATCGGAGCCGTCGGCCTCGGCTGGCCACATCTGACCAACCACTTCCTTCTCCTCGAGCGGGGGACCGTGCCTGACGGCCAGCGGCACCGTCCACCAGATGCGGCCGTAACACCTTCTACCTACATCGGGCGAGGTCACGCTGGTGCGGCTCAAGTTCGGCGAGCTTCACAATAAGAGGCCGCGCGGATTGGTGACGAGCTTTTGAACTGGGAGTATGCGCGCTCAAAGCGTCGACCATCCACCGATCGTGGGTATGGCCCCAAGAAACTTGGGGTGCTTACCCAACCACCCAACGACCAAGTGGAGGCTCCCTACATCATGCGCGCGCTGGACCCCGAAGTGAAGGATGCAATCTGGGCCGCTCTCGAACCCCGGATCCCCACGCCCATGGACAACCATCCGCTTGGCTGTCACCGACTGAGGGCTTCGGACCGGGACTGCTTCGAGGTGATGGTCGTCCGCCTGGCCACAGGCTGCTCGTGGGAAGACGCCGAGCGGCTCTGCGGTCACAAGGTGTCGGACACGACCGTGCGTGCCCGCCGTGACGAATGGATCACCGCGGGAGTGTTCGACGGCCTGAGCGAAGAGGCACTCTTGGGGTTCGACAAGATGATTGGGCTCGACCTCAGTGACGTGGCGGTCGACGGGAGTTTGCAGAAAAGCCCTTGTGGAGGGGAAGGAACGGGCAAGAACCCAACGGACAGAGCGAAGCTCGGATGGAAGTGGTCGATTCTCACCGAACGAAACGGCATCCCCATTGGATGGGCCATAGACGGGGCCAACCGCAACGACTCGGTGATGCTCGAGCCGACGCTCGATGACGCAGGACGAAGAGGCCTACTGGCCGACATCGAGACCATCTGGCTCGACCGAGGCTATGACTCCGACGTCACCCGAGAGCGGCTGGCCGCTCGTTTGATCGACGATGCAATCATCGCCAAGAAGCGCAAGAAGGGGGAGGCGAAGGGGAAGAACCCCCAGCCGATGGGAATGCGCTCGCCGGTCGAGCGAACCAAGGCATGGCTTGCTGCCTACGGACAACTCCGGCGCAACACGGACCGCAAGACCGTGCACCGGCTCGCACAGTTCGCACTGGCGGTGGCGTTCATGCTCACCGCCAAGCTCATCGACTACAGAAACCGCTGGTCGCGGCATCTCGCGCCAATCCGCTGAGGCTCTTAGAGTTGAACGCATTCCCATCAGTAACGACATACCGTGAGTGAATGAGCATTGACGACGAAGGTCGCGCTCCCATCTGCCCTTTTTGCGGGGTGACTGCTTTACCGGGTGACGCGGGACACGTTCTCGACCCACGCTTCATCTGTGAAAATCCCGACTGCGAGGCCTTCGGCGAAGTGATCGAGGCCGGTTAGATCATTCTGTCCGTGCCCCATACCGCCGGTTTCGCGACGCGGTAACTCGGTCATAAGTGTCCATCTGCTTGCTATCGTCCCCCCCCCTGTGATCTTGGTGTGAATAATCATCATTTCCCCTCGAGGCTGATCCTCGTTTTGGCTCTTGACGCCGAGCGTAGGCACCCAGGCCGTCACCGTTCATTCTTCACTCTGAAATCACAGGGGGGCTATCGTGAGCAGCCCTGTCGGCTTCGAGCACCGGGGGTTGACCAAATCAGTGAACCCGAGCAGAAGTGGCTTATTGGATCCCCGAACTGCGGGTTCACGCCCCGAAAACACGCTTCGGGCGCCGGTGATGAGACATGGGTTTAATGAATGCTCTCCAATCTCGGAGTCGCACGTTGGCCGCAGTCGTCTTGGAAGCTGTCACGGGCGTTCGGCGTGTCCAACGTGGCCGTGCTGCACCGGGTGTCGGACCTGCGCTCGGTAGGCGCGTCGGACTCCGAGCAGGTGGCGCTCGCCCAGGGTCTGCTGGCCGAGGCCTGCGACGAATACGTCAAGGCAACTGGGCGTCGGCTCTCCATTGAGTGGGCCATGATCCACGACGTCAACGACCAGGGGAACGACGCCGGTGAATTGGCCCAGTTCGCTCGTCCGCTGGGCGCCCACGTCAACCTGATCCCGCTCAACCCCACACCGGGCTACGCCGTGGTGGGGTCCTCCGCGGCCCGGGTCCGCCGTTTCCGGGACCAACTCGAGGCTCTCGGCGTGAACGCCACCGTGCGTGTGACCCGTGGGGCCGACATTGACGCCGCCTGGGGGCAGTTGGCCGCCTCGGTCACGCTGAGTCGGAAAGGACGTGGGGGGTGAGGGATTGGCGGGGCCAAGAGCGGCGGGCCAGCGGGCCGGTGGGGCGCCAAGCCGGTCCTCGGTGTGTCTTTTCAGAATCCTCAGCAACCCACCCGGGACCCGCGGGTAGTGGTCATGGTCGCGCCGCTTGCCGGATGCTCATCTTGGAGCGGGGGGTGTACGGTCGGTCCAAAGGATGATCAGGTGAAAGGCCACTCGGCTGGCCGCTGAGGTAGGAGGCGTCCATGCGAACGAATCGTCGGGCGATGGTGGGAGTGCTGGTCGGTGCATTGTCCTTCGCCACGCTGGTGGTCCTGCCGACGGCCGTCGGGGGTGCGAGCCCCAGCGGGTATCAGGAGCACCAAGGCGCCAACGGAGAGACCGACGTCAACGTGTGCTCCAGCGCGGTTCCCGCCGACCAGGCCCGCTGTTTGGCCCGCCGCCGCACCGACACCTCGGCCGCGCGCCAGCGGCCAGCGCGGCCCGGGACATTGCGGAGCTCGGCGGCCATCGGCAACAACGGCGCGTACGACCCGTCGTACCTCCAATCGGCCTATGTCACCCCGTCGGTCACCAACGGCGCGGGCGAGACAGTCGCCATCGTCGATGCCTACGGCGACCCGTCGGCGGAGGCTGACCTGGGCTCCTACCGGTCGTTCTTCGGGCTGTCCGCCTGCACCACGGCCAACGGCTGCTTCCGTAAGGTCGATGAGTCCGGTGGGACCAACTACCCGAGCGGCGACACGGGCTGGGGCCAGGAAACCGCCCTCGACCTCGACATGGTCAGCGCCATGTGCCCCCAGTGCCACATCCTGCTCGTGGAGGCCAGCTCGGCCTACATATCCGATCTCGGGACGGCGGTCAATGAGGCGGTGGCCCTCGGAGCCAACGTGGTGAGCAACAGCTACGGCGGTCCTGAGTACAGCGGTGAGACTCTCGACAACACCTCGTACTACAACCACCCGGGTGTGGCGGTCACGGTGGCGGCCGGCGACTCGGGCTACGGGCCCGAGTTCCCCGCCGCATCCAACACAGTCACGGCCGTGGGCGGGACGTCCCTCCAGCAGGCCACCAACACGGGCACCCGCAACGCCACCGAGACCGTGTGGAGCGGAACCGGCAGCGGCTGCAGTGCCGATGAGACCAAGAGCGCGTGGCAAACCGACAGCGGCTGCGCCAACCGCACGATCTCCGACGTATCGGCGGTGGCCGATCCCAGCACAGGAGTGTGGGTCTACGACACCTACGGCGGCGGGAGCTGGGCGGTGTTCGGAGGTACGAGCGTGGCCACGCCGATCGTCGGCGCTGTCTACGCCCTGGCCGACAACTCCCTCGGTTCCACCCAGATGAACTCCTTACCCTACGCGGATCCTGGCGCCCTCAACGACGTCACCTCGGGGAGCAACGGGAGCTGCAGCGTGGCCTACCTGTGCCATGGCGAGGTGGGCTACGACGGGCCCACCGGCCTGGGCACCCCCAACGGCGCCGCCGCCTTCACCGCGGTGCACGCGCCGCCTACGGTCCCGACCGCCCCGACAAACCTCGTTGCGAGCGGGGCCAATGCAACCATGAACCTTTCGTGGTCCGCTCCGTCGAGCAACGGCGGGTCGGCGGTCACCGGCTACAACGTCTATCGCGGGACGACGACGGGGACCGAAACGCTCCTAAAGAGCGTGGGTGCGACCGCGTCCTATAGCGACACCGCGGTGACCAACGGCACGACCTACTACTACGAGGTCTCGGCGGTCAACGGTGTCGGTGAGGGCGCGAAGTCGGCGGAGGCCTCTGCCACCCCGGCGACC
>PNAT01000005.1 GCA_003169675.1 Acidimicrobiaceae bacterium | reverse complement strand
GGCGGCTCGAGGCGCGCGGGCTGGCCCTCGGAGGGCGGTTCGTGGTGGGCCTGGCGGGTGAGCAGTACGCCCTGCCGGAGGCGGCCCAGCAGTTGCTCAAGGTCCATCGCAGCGCACCCGACGGCGAGCAGCTGGTGGTGGCCGGCGCCGATCCTCTCAACGTGACCGGACAGATCTTGGGGGGCACCCGCGTCCCGACGCGGCGCCACCAGCAGGTCGTCTTTCGTGACGGCGTGGTGGTGGATGACCTTCAGGTCGGGTGAGTCCGTGGGCCAGCGACGGACCATCGATCTGAACGCCGACGTGGGTGAGGCGACCGACGAGGCCGGTATCGATGTCGAGCGCGCCCTTCTCCGACTGGTCACCTCGGTCCACATCGCCTGCGGCGGCCACGCCGGCAACGAAGTGTCCATGCAGGCCACGGTCAGGGCTGCGCTGGCATGCGGCGTGCGGATCGGGGCGCATCCGTCCTATCCGGATCGGGACGGCTTCGGGCGACGACCGATGGAGATGGATCCGCTAGCGCTGGAGTCTGCCCTGCGAGCGCAGATCCAGGCGCTGGTCGACGTGGGCCGGGGCGCCGGTACATCGGTCGCCACAGTCAAGGCGCACGGCGCCCTCTATGGCGAGGTGGCGAAAGGGGGAGCGGCCTTCGCAGCGCTACGGGAGGCGGTGCGCGGCACCTGCCCGGGAGCCGTCCTGGTTCTGCGTTCCGGAAGTCCCGCCGCCGATGCGGCCCGCCGGGACGGGGTGGCGGTGTGGGAAGAGGGATTCTGCGACCGGGCCTACACGGCGACCGGAGAACTGATTGAGCGGCGGGCGGCCGGCGCCGTGCTGAGCCACCCCTCCATGGCGGCCCGGCAGGCGGTCAGCTTGGCCCGCGACGGCGCGGTGGAGCTCGCCGACGGCTCGGTTCTCCATCTGCGGGTCGACACCCTGTGCGTCCACGGCGACTCGCCCGGCGCGGTGGCCATCGCCACGCAGGTGCGCCGGACATTGGAGGAGTCCGGTATGGACGTGGTGGCCCCGCCAGGGGGCCCATGATCCGCTCGGTGCCGGTGGGCGAGGTGCGGGAGCTCGGTGACCGCGCCTTCCTGATCGGTGTCGAGGACGCGGCAGCCAGCCGGTCCCTGGTGCGGGCCATCAGCGCCACGCTCGGATCAGCCGGTGAGGCGGGAGCATGCCAGGTCGTCGGTGGATTCGCCACGGTCATGGTCGTCGTCGACCGACCCGATTGGGAAATCGACCGTGTCCGCCCGCTGGTCGACGATGTGCTGAGCCATACGTCACGCCACGGTGACGTGGAGGCCGGGAGTGGTCAACTCGTCACCGTCCCATGCATCTTCGACGGGCCCGACCTGGCCGAGGTGGCGGAGATCTCCGGGTGGTCGCCCGCCGAGGTCATCCGCTTCATGACGGCACGGCCGCTGACGGTGGTGGTGGTCGGCTTCTCGCCGGGGTTCGCGTATCTCGACGGCGTGCCCGAGCCGTTGCAACACGTGCCGCGGCGGTCCCGTCCCCGTCCGGCCGTCCCGCCGGGATCGGTGGCGCTGGCCAACGGACAGGCCGCCGTCTATCCGACCAGTTCGCCCGGCGGGTGGCAGCTGATCGGCCGTGCCGCCGTGTCGCTGTTCTCTCCGTGGGAGCCGCCCTACGCGCGACTGGCTCCGGGCGACAGGGTGCGATTCACCGTGGCCCCGGCGGGCGCACCGGTGGAGCCGCCTCAGCCGTTTGCCCCGATGTGGCAGGCACCCGCGTCGGCGCGGTTGGTCTTCGAGGTGGTGCAGCCCGGGCTTCACACGGTCTTGCAGGACGGTGGGCGCAGGGGAATGGCCGCCATCGGAGTGCCCTCGGCGGGCCCGGCCGATCCCGTCTCGTTCCTCCTGGCCAATCGGCTGGTCGGTAATCAGGAGGAGGCCGCCACCTTGGAGGTGACGGCACGAGGACCGATCCTGCATTGCCTGGCGGCGGTGCATGTGGCGGTGGTCGGCGGGTCGCCGGACGTCCGGTTGGACGGCCAGCCGATCGCCGCCGGGCAGGTGGTGCCGGTCACGGTGGGCCAGGTACTCGACATCGGGCCGCTGGGCCAGGGCTTCCGGACCTACCTCGCCGTGGCGGGAGGTCTCGTCGGCCCCACTGTCTTTTCGAGTGTGGCGAGCGACCAGCTGAGCGGGCTGGGGGCCGGCGCCCTCACAGCCGGCCAACGCCTCGGAGCCGGACCCTGGTCCCCTCCGCTCGGTGATCACCTCGGTGCCGCGCCCCCCGGACCAGGAACGGGAGCACCCGTTGTTCTCCGGGTCGTGCCGGGTCCCCACGGTGAGTGGTTCGCGCCCGATGCGCTGCGGGTCCTGGCCGAGGCGCAGTTCCATGTCGAGGATGAGAGCAACCGGGTCGGCCTCCGCCTCAGACCCGAGGGGGGTGCACTGCGGTTGCTCTCGGCCGACGGGGACCGAAGCGGGCTCGATTCGCAGGGCGTGGTCACCGGCGCCGTCCAGGTGCCACCGGACGGCCATCCGGTCGTACTGCTGCCCGATCACGCCACGCTCGGTGGCTACCCGGTGGTGGCCGTGGTTGCCGCCGTCGACCACGGCCGGCTCGGTCAGTGCGCGCCGGGTGACACGGTGCAGTTCGTCCCGCTCGACCTCGAAGAGGCCCGCCGGGAGCGACGACTCCAGATGCGGGCCATGGAGAGCGCAGTGGTCGGGCACTACCCCCTGGCCGTGGACTAGAGGAGCAACCTTGCGGCAGTGCCGATCCCGACGAGGATCACGAAGGCGCGCAGGACCGAAGCGGGGACGGCCAGGGCGGCACGAGCGCCGATCCACCCACCGAAGAGGCTTCCGACCGCTAGCAGGCCGACGGCTTCGGCGGCCAGCCCGCCGTGGATCAGGAAGACGGCCGCCGCCACGCCGTTGACCACCATGGAGACCAATGAGCGCAGGCCGCTGGTGCGGGCCAGGGAATCGGGCAGGGACAGCCCGAGGATGGCCATGAGCATGACGCCCAGGCCGGCCCCGAAGTAGCCGCCGTAGACCGAGGCACCGAAGGTGCCGGCCATCAGGAGGACGGGCCGGTCCGGCGGGGTCGACGAGGCACCGTCGAGGGCACGCCGCAGGAAGGGCTGGGCGGCGAACAGGGCGGCCGCCCCCAGGATGAGCCATGGGGCGAGTTGGGTGAACAGGGCGGAAGGCGTGGTGAGGAGGAGGACGGCGCCGGCCACGCCGCCGGCGATGGAGACCGGGCTGAGGCGGACCAGTTGCCCCCGTTGGCCGGTGATCTCGTTGCGGAAGCCGGCGGAGCTGGCGACGTATCCAGGCCAGATGCCGACCGTGTTGGTCACGTTGGCCGTGAGGGCCGGATACCCGAGGGCGAGGAGCACCGGGAACGAGATCAGGCTGCCGCCTCCGGCCACGCCGTTGACGAACCCGGCCCCGATCCCGGCCAGGAAGACCAGGACGGTGTGCGACGGGCTCAGCGACGCCATGGGCCCAAGGCTACGGGGCGCCGGACGTCCCCCCTTGGTGGCCCGAAAAGATTTTTCTGTCCAGGCGCAAGATTCCCCGTTCCCCCCAGTTTTCCTCCCAGCGCCACATGAGTATTCCGTGCTCGCACTGGGCCGGAGAGGGGGAACCTATGAACCGTCGAACCCGAATCACCGGAACGGGGCTCCTCGCTGTCATGACCGTCCTCACCCTGGCGTCCGGCGCCGGGGCGGCGACCCAGTCGACCTATGGCGTCACCGCCAACGGCGGGTTCATCTCCCTGGGCCTCTTGAACTCGGTTGTGGCCACCGGTGGAGGTTCCGCCGCCGATGCCACCGGTGGAGGCCCGACCGACGCCTCGGGTACCGGCATCTGCCTGTCGCTCGCCGCCACCACCAGCCCGTGCCCGACCTCGGCCACCAGCCCCCTCTCAAGCGGGGACCTCATCGACACCACCCAGCGGGCCACCGCCAACGCGGCCAACGCCACCGGGGCCCCGACCCCGGCTTCGGCCTGTCTCCTGAACCTCCCGCTGGGCGCGGTCAACGTCGCCGCGGCCTGCGGCCACGCATCGGCCTCGGAAGACGCCAACGGTCACCCCACCGCCTCGGGACAGGGTGATCTGGGCACGGCCTCCGTCACGCTGACCCTCGACACCCTCCTGTCGCCGTCGGGAAAGTTGGGTTCGGGAGCACTCTGCCCGAGCTCATCCAGTTCTTCGGCCGCATCAGCTACCGTCCCGGCGGTTGTGGTCAACGGAATCCTGACCACGGTGAACAACCTTCTGGGCGCCGTCGCCCCAAGTGCGCCGCCGATTCCCGCCCCGAATACGTCGAGCACCATCAGCCCGTTGTGCCAGGTGCTCACCGGTGTGACCAGTGCGCTACCCGGCCTGGGCGGCGCACTGAGCAGCCTGACCGGAGCCACCCCGCTCCTCACCCTTGGCCTGGGACATTCGACCTCGACCGTCGTCACGTC
>PNAT01000060.1 GCA_003169675.1 Acidimicrobiaceae bacterium | reverse complement strand
ACGGCGTGTGCGGCTTGGGCACGAACCCTCCCACCGAGGCCACCACCGTCACCGACTTCTGGTGGCGCCGCCCGATCTCGACACAGTGCGCCCCCAGCTCGGCAATGCCCAGGACATCCTCGTCTTGTTCAGTGGGCAGCCCGATGAGGAAATACAGCTTGACCCTCCGCCATCCCTGGCTAAAGGCGGCATCGACGGCGCTGTAAAGGTCCTCCTCGGTGATGAGCTTGTTGATCACCTTGCGCATGCGCCAGGTCCCCCCTTCGGGCGCGAAGGTCAGCCCGGTGCGGCGCACCTTTTGGATCTGCGCCGCCGTGCCCACCGTGAAGGCGTCCACGCGGAGCGAGGGCAGGCTGACCGAGACGCGGCCCTCATGGACCGGATCGTCGATGATGTCGCGCACGGTTTCCTCAATGCCCGAGAAGTCCGCCGTGGACAGCGAGGTCAGGGTGACCTCGTCGTGGCCGCTCCAGGCCAGGCCCTTCTGCACCATGTCCTTGACCTGCGCGGCCGGCCGCTCGCGTACCGGGCGCGTGATCATGCCGGCCTGGCAGAAGCGGCATCCCCGCGTACAGCCCCGGAACACCTCCACGTTGAGCCGGTCATGCACCACCTCGGTCAGGGGCACCAGCGGGTGGGCCGGATAGGGCCAGTCGGCCAAGTCGTTGACCGTGCGCTTGGCCACCTCGGCCGGCACCTCGGGCTCCATCGGAAGGGTGGCCACCAGGCGCCCGCCCTCGTACGTCGACCGGTACAAGGCCGGCACGTAGACGCCCTCTATCCGGGCCAACGACCGCAGGAGCTGACCCCGGTCCGGCTCACCCTCACCACCCATCCACTCGGAGGCGGCCTGATTGATCTCGCCCACCACCTCCTCGCCGTCCCCCAGCACGAAGGCGTCGACAAAGTCGGCCAACGGCTCGGGGTTGAAGGCGCAGTGGCCCCCGGCGAGGACCAAGGGGTCGTCCGCCCCCCGATCGGACGTGTGCAGGGGGACCTCGGCCAGGTCGATCAGGTTGAGGACGTTGGTGTAGACGAGCTCGGCCGAGAGGTTGAAGGCGACGACGTCAAAGGCCCGGGCCGGGAGGTGCTGCTCCACGCTGAAGAGCGGGATGCCGGCGGCGCGCATGGCCGCCTCCATGTCCACCCACGGCGCGTAGGAGCGCTCGGCTACGGCGTCGGCCCGCTCGTTGAGGATCTCGTAGAGGATCTGCAACCCCTGATTGGGCAGCCCGATCTCGTAGGTGTCGGGGTAGACCAGGAGCCAGGCCACCTTGCCCGGACCGTGCTCGGGGTACTGGGCGCCCTGCTCGCCCCCGATGTAGCGGGCCGGCTTGGACACGCCCAGCAGCAGGCGCTCTATCCGGGGCCAGAGTGTGTCCATCGCGTGACCACCGTAGGCGACGACTAGCCCCCCGGTGGCGTCGTGTTCGTGGTGGGGGGGAGCTTCACCGGGGAGAGTGGGTTGGCCACGATGTAGTTGAAGATGCTCCGTACCAGCGGGGCGGCAGCCTGGGCCCCGTAGCCACCCTGGTCGATCACGGCCAGGACGAGGTACTGGGGGTTCGGGTTGGGCCCGAAGGCCACGAACCAGCTGTTGGGCTCCAGCCCGGCCTGGTTCGATGCCGTCCCCGTCTTTCCGGCCAGGTTCCACGACGCCGGGAATCCTACGAAGTCGGCGGCGCCGGTGCCCTTAGGGTTGGCGATCACGCCCTCGAGACCCTGCAGGATGGGATCGAAGATGGCGGGCGGCAGGTTGACGTGTCCGGTCACCAAGGGGCTGTAGGACTGCACCACCTTGCCCGTCGTCGGGCTGACCACCGCCGAGGCCACCTGTGGTGCGTAGCGGGTGCCGCCGTTGGCAAAGGTGGCGTAGGACACCGCCTGCTCAATGGGCGTCAGCGCCGTCGCCCCCTGGCCGAACGCCATCTCGACGTTGTCACCGGTGTACCAGGTGGTGTTGGGAAAGGCGCCCGGGGCGGCGGCGTGCAGCTTCTGCCGCTCGGTCTGGCTGTCCACCCGCCCGCGGCCCTCCGCGGGCAGGTCGATGCCCGTGATCTGCCCTTCGCCGTATTGGGCCGCCACATTCTGGATGCCGTCGGTGCCGTAGGTGCCCCGGCCCTCCCAGAACAGCGCACCGAGGTTGTAGAAGTACGAGTCGCTCGACACCGTCAACGCCAGGGGAAGGTTGACCTCGCCGCCGCCGTCTCCCGGGTCGTCGTGAAAGGTGCACGTCCCGCCGGTGCAGTTGGGCACCTTGAACGTGAGGGTGTCGTTGTAGTACTGGTTGGCCGAGATCACGCCGTCCTGCAGCGCGGCCGTGGCCGTCACCAGCTTGAAGGTCGACCCCGGGGTGTACTGGCCCTGAATGGCGTAGTTGTTCTCGGCCCCGGTGGCCTGCAGCGCGGCGAAGTTCGCTGTGGAGATCCCCCCGACCCACTGGTTGAGGTCGAAGGTCGGGTAGGAGGCCAGGGCGAGCACCTGCCCGTTCCCCGGGTTCAGCACGATGGCGGCCCCGTTGATGGCCGGAGGGATGCGGCCACCGTCCACCAGATCGGGGGTGTGGTGGTCCGTGTAGATCTGCGCGGCGAGGTCGTTCTCCACGGCTTGTTGCAATCCGGCGTCAATGTTGAGGACCACGGTGTCACCGAGTTGGGGCGCCGTGCGGGAGAGGGTGCCCACCACGGTTCCCCCGGCATCTACCGAGAGGGCCTGGCGGCCCGTCACCCCCCGCAGGTAGGCCTCGTACTGCTGCTCCACGCCCGACTGCCCCACCTGGCTCCCCTGGGTGTAGCCGGCATTGGGATTGGCCTTCAAGAAGGCGGCGGAGATGTCGCCCACAAAGCCCAGCACATGGGTGGCGGCGGTCCCGCCCAGGGGATAGGTGCGCTGAGTCAGCGTCTCGACACTCACCCCCGGATATTGCGATTGGTGGGTTTGGAGGAATTGCACGGTCGATGCCGGCACGCCGGTCGCCACCGGGACGGGTTCATACGGGCTGTAGCGGTTGTTGCCTACCGAGTTCTTGACCTGGGTCGGCGACTGCCCGACCAGGGCGGCGACCAGACCGACGATCGAAGGGTGTAGCACTGCGGCGGCGCGGGACAGGAGGATCTCCTGCTCGGGCACGTTCGTCACCAGGACCTTGTTGTTGCGGTCGACGATCTCCCCCCGCGGCGCAGCGACGCTCACCACCCGGACCTGGTTGCGCGTGACGGCGGCGGCGAACGACTTGGCGTCAAGCACCTGCAAGGTCCAGAGGCGAAGGACCAGCACGCCGAAGAGCAGCAAGACGGTGATCCCCACCACCCGCAGCCGGAGATTGGGACGGGACGGCTCGTCCTCGGGCGACCCGACCAGCGAGGCCACATGGACACCCTTGCGGGGACGCATGCGCGGCTGGCGGGCACTGACACGCCACGAAGGTTGACGAACAGGGCGCGACGAGGGTTTGGGGTGCAGCCGATCGCCTCGGATGGGATGGCGCAGCGAGCGCTTCACCAGAGCGCACCATCGGTGGGCTGGGCCGAGACCAGGGAGCGGCGGGCGCTCTCTGCAGTCAGGGCCCACCTCATCAAGCGGTTGACCGGGAAGACCAGGATCAAACTGGAGACCCCGACCACCCCGAAAACGTCCAGGAAGTCGACCTGCACCATCTGTTGCTGCCCGAGAATGGCGCCGAGCACGGCGAAGAGCATGTCAGCAGCGACGCTCCCGACGAGCGCGACCACCGGCTTGAGCCAGGTGGCCCGCTGGTCCACGGCCGCCGTGACTGACCCCACCGTGTGACCCAGCACACACCCGACGAGGGCGGACAGGCCGAAAGGCGTGGGGAGCACCAGGTCGAAGGCCAGTCCGGACCAGAACCCGACCAGGGCACCGGCCTCGGGGCCGCCGATCAACGCGGCGGTGATCGGGAGGAGCCACAGGAGGTCGGGATGCACCACGCCGACCCGCACGCCGACCAGGACGGCCGACTGGACCATCAGAGCGACGAAGACGACAAAGGCGATGCGGACGACGGAACGGGAACTCATGGCGCCGGGGCCCACAGCACGACGTCGACGTAGGCCACCCGGCTCAGGTCGGCCTGGGGTGACACCGTGATGGACACCTGGCTGGCTCCGGGACTGGTATGGAACGTCTGGACCGCGGCGACCGGGATGCCCATCGGGAACGAGGCGGCCTGCAGGCCGCTGGTGTACATGACCTCGCCCTTGTGCAATGGGGTGTGCGGGGGCACCAGGTCCGCCGTCAGGTCGTTGCCGGGACCCTGGCCGTCCACCAGCGCGTTGGCCCCCTGACCGAATGTCACGCCGACCTTCGACTCGCCGTCGGTGATCAGGCGGACCACGGCGGTGTGATGGAAGGACTGGATGACCTGTCCTATCAGTCCACCGGACCCGACCACGGGCATCCCGACATCGACACCGTCGGATCGACCCTTGTCGATGCTGATGGTCTGGGTGAAGTTCGAGGCGTTCTCGTCCTGCGTCTGCGCCGTCACCGTGGGCAATGATTGCAAGAAGGGCAGATTCTCCAACGCCATGAGCTGACGCAGCTGGCCGCTCTCGAACCCCTTCTCCGCCGCCCTGGCTCGCAGCTCCCCGATGGTCGCTCGCAATTTGGCGTTCTCCGACTGCACGGATCCGTAGTGGACGGCGCCGGCGAAGAAGTTCCCGATGGGACTCAGGATGTCGACCACGCCCTGGCGCAGCGGCGAGTACACGCTATTGGCCACCGACTTCACTCCCGAGGTCAGGCTGTGGGTACGGCCGTTGAGGTCAAACGAGATGATGGAGAGTGAGACCACCACCAACACAATGACCGTCAGGGTGCGGCGTGACCGCCGGGACTTCGCCACCCCCGAGAGACGAGACGATCCGTCAGCGCGTCGATGTGGTGATCAGCACCCGCTTGAGTGCCTCGAACTCCTCCAGGCACTGTCCGGCGCCTACGGCGACGCAGGTCAGCGGGTCCCGGGCCACCACGATCGGCATGCCGGTCTCATGTTGCAGGCGATTCTCGAGCCCGTGCAGCAGCGCTCCCCCCCCTGTGAGCACGATGCCCTGCTCCATGATGTCGGC
>PNAT01000123.1:329-43164 GCA_003169675.1 Acidimicrobiaceae bacterium | reverse complement strand
CCCTGTAACAGTCCATTCACAATCGGGAAACGATTCGCGCATGTTGCCGCCATAGCGTGCCTGGACACCGAGACAGAGAGAGTGGGATTCGGTGGATCAGGTGCCGGGGTGAAACGAGACCTTCTGGTCGGCGTGGCGCAATGGTTGGCGACTCCAGGGGAGCCGCAGCAGAACTTCACGGTTGCTCTGAGCATGATGGAAGATGCCGCATGCCGTGGTGTCGAACTGCTCGTGCTGCCCGAGCTCTGGTCGTGCGGCTACGACCCGGAGAGGCTGCCCGACGATGCGCGCCGCGATGCCGAGCCGCGCCACGGCCCCCGGAGCGAACGGCTGGCCCAAGCCGCCCTCCGACACGGCATGTGGCTGGCGGCGGGAAGCGTCCCCGAATTCGGGGAGGGCGGCGAGATCTACAACACCGCGCTGGTCTTCAACCCCCAGGGTGAATTGGTGGCGTGGCACCGAAAGGCACACCTCTATCCTCCGACCCTTGAGCGCCGGGTCTTTACTGCAGGCAAGTCCCTCACGACCTTTACCGACCCGACCTTGGGCGTGGTCGGCTTGGTCATCGGCTTCGACGGCGACTTTCCTGAAGTGCCCAGGACGTTGGCGTTGCGCGGCGCCCGCCTTATCCTGGCTCCTTCGGCCACAGAAGTTGAGGGTGCCGCTGCGTGGGATCTCCTCTGCCCCTCGGTGGCCCTGACCAATAGCCAATGGTGGGTGCAAGCGAACCAGGCCGGCTCCCACGCCACTTCTTCAACCCTCCTCGGCGCCAGCCGGATTGTGGCCCCGACCGGCACCGTGGTCGCCGAAGCCAGCCGATCCGTACCCGGATGCACCAGCCGGGCCGAATTGCTGGTCCATCGCATCGACCTTCACCTGGCCCTCCGGCGGGACGGCCTTTGCGCCCACCTGGAGGACGAGCGACACGCTGACCTCTACTTCGACCAGGTGTCGATGCGTACCTGACGTGGCCATTCGCTTGCCGCTGGTAGGTTCGCCGCAATGGTGCAGGGTCAACGTCTCGGGCCACTGATGCCGCTCGCCAGCGCCGGGGTGACCCGGTGAGCGGGAGTGCTGCACAGGTGCCCCTCTATGAGGGACTGATCTCCACCCGGGCCATCCGGCGCTACACCGGGGAGCCGGTACCCGACGACGTCCTGCGGGACATCCTCTTCGCCGCCACCCGGGCACCCAGTGGCTCCAACCGGCAGCCCTTCCGCTTCATTGTGCTCACCGACGGCGCGGTGGCGGCGGAGGCGAAGCGGATGATCGGGGCCGGAGCCCGGAAGTTCTGGGAGGCCAAACGCCTGGCCGATGGATACGGGAAGGGCTCGGGCACGCGGGTGGACTCACCCAAGTCACGCCTGGCCCGCACCATGCAGCACTACGTGGACACCTACGAGTCCGTCCCGGTGGTCATCCTGGCCTGCTTCATCCGCTACCGGGAGGCCGCGCACACCGATGGCGGCTCCGTCTTCCCGGCGTGTCAGAACCTCCTGCTGGCGGCGCGCGCCCTCGGCTACGGGGGCGTCATGACCAGTTGGCAGTACGCGGTCGACGCCGAGCTCCGGACCTTGCTGGCCATCCCCGACGAGGTGGAGATCGTGTCCACCATCACCATCGGTCGTCCGGCGGGCCGTCACGGTCCGGTCCGCCGGCGCCCCCTCCCCGAGTTGGTCTATGGCGAACGGTGGGGCGAGGCCCCGGTCTGGGCGGTCGATCCCCCCGGCGTCACCCACACGGCGGCGGGACCTCCCCGGGACACCTAAAGTTCGCAGTGTTGGCCCACGACACCCGCCGGCGGGAAGGCTCATCATGCGGAGCATCGAAACAGAGGTATTTGATGCCGACAACCATTACTACGAGGCACTCGACGCCTTCACCCGCCATCTCAATCCGGCCGATGGCCCCCGGGTGATCCAATGGGTCGAGGTGGGCGGACGCCACTACCACGCCCTGGGGGGACAGATCAGCAAGGCGGTGACCAATCCCACCTTCAATCCGATCTCACCGGCCGGCTCACTCGTGGAGTACTTCAGGGGCAATCCAAGCGGCCTGTCGCTCCGCCAGCTCATGGGCACTCCCGAACCGATCAGACCCGAGTACCGGGACCGGGAAGCCCGCCTTGAGGTGATGGACGCCCAGGGCCTGTCGAAGATCTGGCTCTTCCCCACCTTGGGCATGCTGTACGAAGAGGCCCTCAAGCATGATCCCGGTGCCGTGGTGCTGCTCTTCCGGGCCTTCAACCGATGGCTGGCCGAGGACTGGGGCATGGCGTATGCGGACCGGATCTTCGCCGCTCCCTACATCTCTCTGGCCGACGTGGACGAGGCCGTGCGCGAGCTCGAGTGGAGCCTGGACCAGGGTGCCCGCACCGTCGTCATGCGCGCGGCCGCCCCCACCACGGTCACCGGTCCCTACTCGCCCGCCGATCCGATGTTCGACCCCTTCTGGGCCCGGGTCAACGAGGCCGGCATCACCGTGGTCGTCCACGCCGGCGATGCCGGGCAGTCCTCCAACGGCTACGCCCGCGACGGGTTCTCTGCCTCCTTCAAGGGCGGGGGCGAGAAGCCCAGCATCAAGATGTTTGCCATTGAGCGGGCGGCCCACGACTTCCTGGTCACCCTCATTCTCGAGAAGCTCTTCGACCGCTTCCCAGGCGTCCGTATCGCCTCGGTGGAGAACGGGTCGGAGTTCCTGGGTCCGCTCTTCCGCAAAATGGCCGGTGCGGCGCGCAAGATGCCGGGTTATTTCTCGGAAGACCCCGTCCTGACCTTCCGCAGGCATGTGTGGATCAACCCCTTCTGGGAGGACGACGTCAACGAGATCGTCGACCTCATGGGCGACGAGAGGGTGATCTTCGGTTCGGACTGGCCCCACATAGAAGGGCTGCCCGAACCGAGAGACTGGGCCACCGAGCTCCAGAAGCTCGACGCCGACGCGGTAGCGAGGATCATGGGGGGCAACGTGTCCGCCCTGAACGAGCGGCAGCCGGAAGGCGCATCGAGATGATCGAAACGGATTCCCCGCCAGACCAGGACCCGCCGGGCCTGGCACCACTCCTCCCCCACGTCATCGTGCTCTTCGGTGCCACCGGCGACCTGGCCGCACGCAAGCTACTGCCCGGGCTGCTTCACCTCTCCATCTCGGGCATGTTGCCCGAGTACCGGATCATCGGCACTTCCACCAGTCAATTGTCCGACGAGGACTTCCGCCACGTGGCCCGACACGCCTGCGACCAGTACGCCATGGGCAAGATCTCCCTGCTGCAATGGGCCCAATTCGAACAGAAGCTGAGCTTCGTCCCCCTCTCGGAGGGTCCGGACGGCTTGCACGCCGCCGTGTCCAAGGCGGAGGCGGATATCGGTGGGGACGTACGGCGGCTGCACTACCTGAGCATCCCGCCCGCGGCCGCCAGCGACGTCATCCACATGTTGGGCGAGGCCGATCTGGTGGAGCGATCACGGGTGATCATGGAGAAGCCGTTCGGCACGGACCTGGCCAGTGCCAAGGCCCTCAACGACCTGGTACACGAGATCTTCGCCGAGGAGCAGGTGTTCCGCATCGACCACTTCTTGGGCAAGGAGGCGGCGCAGAACATCCTCGCCTTCCGATTCGCCAACGGACTTTTCGAGCCCATCTGGAACCGTGACCACATCGACCATGTGCAGATCGACGTGCCCGAGGTCCTGTCCGTCGACGACCGGGTGAAATTCTACGAGGCGACCGGCGCCTTCAAGGACATGGTGGTGACGCACCTGTTCCAGATCCTGGCCTTCATGGCCATGGAGCCTCCGACGGCGTTGGAGCCCGGCGCCATCAGCGAGGAGAAGAACAAGGTCTTCCGGTCCCTCCGCCCCGTCGACGTGACGAAGGTGGTGCGGGGACAGTACGAGGGCTACCGCGACATTCCGGGCGTGGCACCCGATTCGGACACCGAGACTTTCGTGGCGCTCCGTTGCGAAATTGACAACTGGCGCTGGGCCGGGGTGCCCTTCTACCTGCGCACCGGCAAACAACTCGGTGGGGGCGAGCGCATTATTTCCATCGCCTTCCGGGAGCCTCCGAAGAGCATGTTCCCCCAGGGGTCGGGCGTGGGCACCCAGGGGCCCGACCACCTGACCTTCGACCTGGCTGACTCGTCGAAGTTGTCGCTCTCCTTCTACGGGAAGAAGCCGGGGCCGGGTATGAAACTCGAGAAGCTCAGTCTGCAGTTCGCCCTGCACGAGACGGGGCAGGACGGCGATGTCCTCGAGGCCTACGAACGCCTGATCCATGACGCCATGGTGGGCGACCACACCCTCTTCAACACGGCCGAGGGCATTGAGCGCCTGTGGGAGCTCTCGACCCCGCTGCTGGACGGGCCGCTCCCGGTGCAGCCCTATCCGAAGGGCAGTTGGGGACCCGAGGGAATCGCCGACCTCATCTCACCGCGCAGCTGGCGCCTGCCCTTCGAGCGCCAGTGGCGGGCTGCCACCTGAGGCTCAGGCCTCTCGGCCGGTGAAGGCCACGAGCCGGGCGATGTCATCGGCGTCAGCACCCACCGTCACCTCGTCGGCGAAGCGGTCGCCGTCGCGCATCTGCGGCGCGATCAACCCCTGGGCCAGGCCTAGCACATAGACAGCGAGACCTTCGTAGACCGGTAGCTCCTGGTCGGTGGCCCGGGCGAAGTCCCAGGCGTGCACCAGGAACTCCACCGAGAGGATGCGCGACCCGAGTTCGGCCGGCATGTCGCCGCCGGCCAGCGGCACGGTGCCCTCCAGGCCATGGCGACGCCAACCCTCCACCACCACCTGCGCGGCATTGGCCACCCGCACTTCTCGGGGCGAACCCTCCGCAGGGTTGACGGTGACACCGACGGCGGCGCCCAGGGCGGTGAGTGACCCCATGAGGTGCTCGACCAGCTGGTCGACGTCGTACTTCGCACAGGGGGTCTGGGCCGACCCGGCGTCGGGACCCATCCGGCGCAGCATGTGCTGGCACAGGGCCAGCGAGGCCTCGGCGGCCTTGAACTGGTCGAGGTCCTCGGCCGGGAAGTCCATCCAATGGTCCATCCCGGCGTCCCCGTCACGGGCGGCGGCGGCCAGGCGCCCGGCGTAGTGGGTCCAGCCCTCCAGGTGGCCACCTTCCTGATCCTCGGTCAGCCCCTCGTGCACCAGGCTCACCATGGTGCCGCCGTCGGCCGGCTCCAGGGTGATGGTGATGGTCGAGGCGCCGGGGGGCAGCGCCTCGTTGCCCTCCCAGCCCCAAGTGAAGACCAGGCGCCGGCCGGGCTCGATCTCGACGAAGGTGCCCCCCGCGTTGGCCCCGGGCACCATGGTCCAGCGGTACTCGCCACCGGCCCGCAGGTCGACCCGTGATGATATGCCTTGCCATCGGCGCAGCCGTTCGGGCTCGGTCAGCAGGGCAAAGGTCTGCTCGGCGTCCAGGGGCACCAGGACTGACTTCTCAATGGTCATCGGTTGTTCCTCTCTTGGGTGGATCGGCAGCGACCAGCTGCTCGAGTTCGGTGGTCCAGAAGGCGTTGAGGGCGACCCGAAGCGACGCCATGCCGTCCGGGTTGAGCCGGTAGCGGCGGAAGCGCCCGTCCTTTCGCACCTCGACCAGCCCGGCGGTGGCGAGCACGCCCAGGTGCTGGGAGATGGCCGGCCGGGTCACCTCGAAATGCGAGGCCAGCTCGGTCACGGTCTGCTCCCCACGGCGCAAGAGCTCCAGCAGGCGTCGCCGATTTGGTTCGGCCAGCACGGCCAACAGGTCGGTCACCGCACAACATGTTAGTAGAGACTAACAGGTAATGCCCTCGATGCAAATGGGTTGCTCGGGCGGTGCCGGCTGTGGTCAGGGGCGAGCCGGTGCCAGGCGATCGAGTGCGGCGGCCACGGCCTCGAACGCGGGACCATGGCCATTGATCATGTCCAGGTGGGACGCGCCGGGCAGGGGCACGAACGTGGCCTCGTCGCCGAGGGCGACGGCACGGGCGACGTAGTCCTCGCTGAGCGAGGCCGGGACGGACGTGTCGGCCAGCCCGTGCACGAGAACCTGGGGGACGCCCAACGGCAACTGCTCCCGCGGGGACCCCAGGGCATAGCGGTCAGGCTGCTCCTCGGGGGACCCGCCCATGAGCGCTTCCACCGCGCCGCCACCCAGCCCCGTGCGGGCGGCGGCGATCAGGTCGACCACACCGGCCAGCGAGATGGCGGCGCAGGGACGGACGGGGTGCGGGACGTCGGGTGCGGCACTTCGGGTGGCCCGGGCCGTGGCGGCCCAGAGCGCCAGGTGCCCGCCGGCCGAATGGCCGCACGTCACCACCCTGCGGCAATCGGCGCCCGCCACCTGAGCCAGGGCGTCAACGGCGGCCGAGACGTCATCGAAGGTGGCCGGCCATCCCCCGCTCCCGAACGTCCCCACCCGGCGGTACTCAATGTTGTAGGCGATCCACCCGTGGGCCACGACGGCCTTGGCCAGCCCGTGCATCAGTCGCTTGGTGTAGAGCTGGCGCCAGAATCCTCCGTGGATCAGCACGACCGCCGGGAGATCCCCCGGGGCATCGGGGCGCCACACATCAACGCTCTGCGCATGGCCGGGTCCATAGGAAATGGAGGTGTGGTTCACGGCGCGTCCCGCACGAGGCACGCGGCACGGACCACATCGGCCCGGTGCGCCACCACGGTGGAGAGCACGGCACGGCGGCCCCTCACCGTGTGGTAGCCCTCGAGGAGCCCGCCGATTCGCTGCACCCGCTCGGCCAGGCGCACCGTGACGTAGCCGCACACCGGCGCGGCGACGGCGGTGGCCACGCCGGCCCAGGCGCCGAAGGTCCGACCGGCCAGCACCCCGAGACCGGCATAGACGAGGGTGAAGAAGACGGTGCATCCCAGCAATTTGACCGTCGCCTTGATCCCTTCGTTGGACGGGACCTTGGCGATTCGCTTCATTATCTGGAAGGGGATGACATGCACCACGAAGCCCAGTGCGGCCAACGGCAGGGCCGCCGCCACCTTGAAGATCGACCAGACCAGGGTGCGACGGAGGTGTCCCTTGGGGTACTTGGCCACCACCTGGGCATCGGTCAGGCCCAGGAGCGTGAGGTCCCGCTCGTACTCGCCCGAGGCACTGAGGAGATCGGCCGTCGAGACGCCGCGACGTTCCGCCTGCGCCAGTTCTTCCGCCACCGACGCCTGGTCGGCCAGCGCCACCTCGTCGGGCAGCGAGCCCTGGGGCGGGCGGGCCACGACGTCGGCGATCCAGCCCAGACGTTCAGCCTGGGCCCACGATGCATAGGGCGGGCTCACCGAGTTCAAGAGGTTGGCCACCTCCGCGGTCACCCGGCGCACGGTCTCCTGCGGGTTCTGGCGATAGGCCTCGGCCCACCCGGCGACCGGGACCGGCTCGGTCATCCGGATGAGGGCGCGGGAACGGAAGCGGGCCTTGGCGTCGTAGGTCAGCCCCACCGCGATCATGGACAGGCCGGGCACACCGTGGTCCACCCCCGCTTCCAGGGCGACGCGGGCCGCGCCCGTGCGGAGCGGTTGCAGGGAGGACTCGTCGTGGCTGATCCCTTCGGGGAAGAGGGCCACCAGGCCCCCCCGGCGGAGGATCTCGTGGCAGCTGGTGAAGGCGGACGCGTTCTGGTCACCGGTGGCGCCGTCAACCTGCCGGTAGACCGGGATGACGCCGCCGAGTTTCAAGAAGGGCCACAGCGGTGGGACCTTGAACAGCGTCGACTTGCCGAGGAAACGAGGGAAGCGATCAAGTTGGGCCATCAGCAGCAGGCCATCGACCAGCCCGTTGATGTGGTTGGCCACCAGGACCACTGGCCCCGCCGCCGGCAGGTGCTCAGCCTGGCGCACCTCCACCTGACGGAAGAAGATCCGGATCAAGAGCCGTGCCAGTGCCCTCATGGCGACTTCGGCCACGCGGCGCATGCGGTGAACCTCTCAGGGGGTGAGTAGGACCCGCCCGAACGACTGGCGGCTCTCTATGTAGGCGTGCGCAGCCGCGGCATCCGATAGGGGGAAGGCCCGGTCGATGACGACGCGGAGCTCACCCTTGGCGATGGCGTCGAGATGCCCGGCAATGAGGGCATGCGGGCGGGGGAAGAAGAGCATCTCGGCGCCCATGAAGTAGCCCGAGAAGGTCTGGTTGTTGCCGCGCATGTTGGCGATGTTCAGCTGCTCGGCGGGGGCGCGTCCGGCGTCACCCACGCTCACGCAACGGCCCCGGTAGGCCAGCACGTCAATGCTCCCCTGCAAGGTGGTGGCACCCACCGAGTCGACGACGACATCGACCCCGCGGCCATCGGTCAAGCGGCGCGCCTCGGCGACGAAGTCGTGCGTGGCGTAGTTGATGCCCTCGTCGAGCCCGAGCTCCTTCAGCCGAGCCAGCTTGTCGTCACTCGACGCGGTGGCGAAGACCCGCGCCCCGGCCCGCTTGGCCAGCTGGATGGCGGCTATCCCCACCCCGCCGGCGCCGGCATGGATCAGCGCGGTCTCACCGGCCACCAGGCGGCCGAATTCGAACAGACAGTCATCGGCCGTCCCGAAGGGCACCGGCACGCAGGCCGCCTCGTCGGTTGAGACGCCAGCGGGGATCACCCAGGCGAACGGCTCGGGCACGGCACGCCGTTCGGCGTGGGAGCCGTCGATGCCCACCGTGACCACCCGGTCCCCCACCGCGAACCGGACTGCATCGGACCCCACCTCGGTCACGGTGCCGGCACACTGGTAGCCCACGATGTGGGGCACCGCGTTCAGATCACCGCCGAGCCGGTTGAGAGTGTCACCCCCCTCAATGCTGATGGCCTCGACCGTGATCAAAATGTCGGTGGGGCCGACCACCGGGTCGGGGACATCCTCGTAGCGGAAGACCTCAGGACTTCCGGTCTCGTAGTAGACCGCTGCTTTCACGTGAGTGCCCCCTTGGCGTGCGTCGTGGTCCCCACGTTCTACTTGCTTCCGGGGGCACCGTGCCGCTCGTAGTCCCGCATGCGGAACCACCTGGTGCGGCGCCAGTACCACAGGGACGGATAGGGCAATTGGGTGGCGATCTTCCCGTGCTCGTTCTTGAAGTAGCTCTGGCACCCGCTGTCCCATACCGTCGTGTGCAGTGCCTCGGTCAATGCCGCGTTGTAGGCGTCCATCACGTTGCGCTTGACGTCGATGGTCCGGACCCGGCGGCGGTGCATGGCCTTTTGGGCACGGACCACGTAGGCCGCCTGGGCTTCGAGGATGAAGATGATGGAATTCCCGCCCTGGTTGGTATTGGGGCCGTAGAGCATGAAGAAATTCGGAAAGCCCGAGACCGTCAGGCCCATGTAGGCATGGGGCACCTCGGCCCACTCGTCGCGGAGGCGGCGACCCTCCACGCCGACGACGTCGAGCCCGGAGAGGTACTCGGTGGCCCGGAAGCCGGTAGCCAGGACGATGGCGTCCACCGGGCGCTGCCGGCCGTCCTCGGTGACCACGCCGTCGGGAGTGATCCGGGCGATGGGCGCCGTCACCAACTCCACCTCGTCGCGCACGACCGCCTTGTAGAAGTCACTGGTGACCAGGGTGCGCTTGCACCCGAAGGGGTAGTCCGGCGTGAGCTTGGCCCGAAGCTCGTCGTCCTTTATCCGGTGGTCCAGGTGGCTCAGGGCCAAGGCCTTGAGCTGATCGGCCATGACATCACCCTGGCGGAAAGTGATGTTCCGCTCGAAGGCGCGGTAGATCTGCCAACGATGGCGCCGGGCGGCGATCGGGTTGCGCGCGAAGCGCCGCTTCTCCTCGTCGCTGAACGGCTTGTCGGAACGAGGGAGGATCCATTGGGGTGTGCGCTGGAACAGGGACACCTTGGCCGCGCTGTCCGCCAGCTCGGGCACGATCTGCGCCGCACTGGCACCCGTCCCGATGACGGCCACCCGGCGCCCCGTCAGATCGTGCTCGTGCTCCCAGCGGGCCGAGTGGAAGCAGGGGCCGGTGAAGGTGGCCAGCCCTTCGATGTCGGGAAAGGAAGGCGCGTTGAACGTGCCGAGCGCGCTGACCACCGTCTCCGCCTCATGGGCGCCACCCGAAGCGTCCTGCAGCGTCCAGCATCGTTCGGCCTCACTCCAGCGGGCCGAGACGATCGCCGTGTTGACCCGCAGGTGCGGGCGCACGCCGAAACGGTCCGCGCACTCCTCGAAGTACTGAAGGATCTCGGGCTGCTTGGCGTAGGTCTTGGTCCAGTCCGGCTTCATGGCGAACGAATAGGAATAGAGATGGGACGGCACATCGCAGGCGGCGCCCGGGTAGGAGTTGACGCGCCAGGTGCCACCGACCCCGTCGGACGCCTCGAAGAGGACGAAGTCGCGCTGTCCGGCCTTGATCATGCGAACGGCCAACCCGAGCCCTCCCGCGCCGGCACCCAGGATGGCCACCTTCCACCGTTGCGGTGCCTCCACCTATGAGACCTCCGAAGTGGCCAGGAGGGCGATGTTGGCCTGGGCCGGGCTGTCCATCAGCTCGACCCGCACCCCGTTGGGATCGTGCACCACGGCCAGGCGGACCCCACTCACCGTGATCACCTTCGGGGTCCCGCCCAGGCCCAGCGCGGCCAGCCGCGGCAGGACCTCGTCGAGGTCGGCGAAGAGGGAGAGGAGGAAGAATCCCGCCGCCGGAGATGGGGGTGGCGCGCCGGGCGGCGCCATATGGTCCATCTCCACCAGTTCGACCACGCCACTCCCCGGCGCCGACGGATCCCCGAGGAAGACCGCACGCAAGGTGGTCGCGTCCCCGCCGAAGAGCTCGGGCCAGGCGCCCTCGAAGCGCTGGTCCATCTGGATCTGCATGCCGAGGCCGTCGCGCCAGAAGGCCAGGCTGCCGTCGACGTCCCGGGTGCCGATCGCCGAATGGTGGATCAAGGCCACTGCGCCCTCCGTTTTTGAGTTTAGACTTCGAGTCCAAGCTTACCCCGACCCGGGCCCGCCACGAAGAGGAGGCCATGCGACCGCTCCCCCCGCACATGGAGCCCAAGCTCATGGCGGCGGCCGATCTCTTCGCCCGGGACGGCCTCGACGCCACCAAGATGGAAGACGTGGCGGCGGCCACCGCCATCCCCAAGGCCACGCTGTACTACTACTTCACCGGCAAGGAGGAGATCCTCTCCTTCCTCTTCCAAAAGGTGCTCGGCGTGGTGCAGGCTGCCGTCACCCAGGCCGCCGCTGGCCCGGGTACCGCGGCGGCGCGGCTGCGGCGGGTCATCACCGCCCACCTCCAGGTGTTCGCCGACTACCCCACGGCCAGCCGGGCCCTCCAGTTCGACCTGGGCCGGGCCGCCCGCCTGCCCGACATCGCCACCAGCGTGGAGGCGTCCTTCATCGGTCCGGTGTCCCAGCTCATCCGCGAGGGCGGTCGGGACGGCTCGCTGCGCGTGATCCCCCACCCGCGCATGGTGGCCGCCGCCCTCCTCGGTGCCGTCACCACCACGGGGATGCACGCCACCGGCATGGAGCCACCGGCGTCCGTGGCCGACATGGCGGACACCCTCTCGCAGCTCGTCCTCGAAGGTCTCGTCACGAATGGAGGCACATGAGCACCGACAACCCACGCATCGCCCTGGTGATCGGAGGTGGTTCCGGCATCGGCGCCGCCCTGGCCGTGCTGTACCGCGCACGCGACATCGTCACGGTGGTGTGGGACATCGACGGGGAGAGCGATATCAACTGTGACATCGCTCGGGCCGAGCAGATCGACGACGCGGTGGCGCAGACCACGGCACAGTGGGGCATCCCGGCGTGGGTCACCGTCACCGCCGGCGTCGGCCATGCGGGACTGCTCAGCGAGGCCACACCCGAAGAATGGGACCGGGTCATGGCGGTCAACGCCCGAGGACCGTGGCTGTGCATGCGGGCCTGGGCCCGGGTCATGGTGGAGGGCGGACATGCCGGATCCTTCGTGGCCACATCGAGCATCAGCGCCCACCTGGTCGATCGCAACATGGGGATCTACTGTGCCTCGAAGGCGGCCCTGAGCATGCTGGTCCAGGTGGCGGCCTCGGAGTGGGGTCCGTCGGGGGTCAGGGTCAACGCCATCGCCCCCGGGGTGACGATGACGCCCATGCTCGGGCGGTCGCCACAGGGGTCTCCGTGGCTCTCGGGTGTGGCCGACCGCACGGCGCTGGGCCGGCTCGGGCAAGCCGAGGACATCGCGCAGGCCATCGTGTCGCTCCACGACATGGAATGGGTGACCGGTCAGGTGCTCGACTGTGATGGCGGGCTCTCGCTCCGCAGCCCGATCGATGCCTTCGCCGCCGCGCCGCGCCTGGGGAAGGACAATTCGCCCTGAGCGCCGTCACGCCGGAGATGATCGGTTCCTACGCACCCGATCCGAACCTCTACCGGACGGCCATTTGCTATAGGTTCCGTTTCGAGCGAACGCCGTCGCCTTCGAAAGCGATCACTCAGACCGCTGAAGAGCGAGTTCCGTCGACCTTTGAGGAGGGCATCATGCCGCCAGGGTTCGAAGTGCCGGTCATGATGTCGCCTTCGACCGTGACGTCAAACTTCAGTTCGAGGCGCATCGGGGTCGTGACATTTTGGGACCATGTAAGCCGGTTCCCATCGGCGACTGTGTCGAGGAACTCTACGGTCTCCGCGTCGGAACGCGCGATTCCCTGAATCGCGCCATCCTGTTCAGTGATGTTGAAGACGACTGCCATCACGCCAATGGGCGTCGCGATGGTCACGTCCCAAGATCCTGCGAAGAGAGTCAACTCGTTCGTACCCCTTTAAGAGATCGGTTGTCCGACAACGTGAGCGCCATTCTCACGTCTGGGTTTGCCTCGTGAAATCGCTTCTCAACACGGTACCTCGACCATCGGACGCTTCCCACTGCCGTCTTTCCGGTCAGCCACGCCGGAGCCCGGCGGGATGGGATACGTAATGGCCGCCCGCAGCACATCCCGGTCGGGTCGACAAGGCGGGAGACTGCCACACGGCGACGGCAGCGAGCCAGATGATCACCCCGACGGCAAGGGACCGGGCTCAGCGCCCGGCGCCGGTCACTCTCAGCCCGTCGCACACGACGGCCAGCATCTCGTTGGATGACGCCGCCTGGCCCGGCCGGTCGGCGGCCACGCAGGTGGCACCGATCAGGGACAGCACCAGCGGACCGGTGACATCCGAGCGCACGGAGCCGGCTCGTTGCGCCACAACCAGGAGGTCGGTCACGGCAGCCTGTAAGGCGAGCTTGGCCTCCGCGGCCACCACTTCGAACTCCACGCCCGCGCCCGCCATGGCGTTGATCAGGTCGCGCTTGAGCGAGCTCTGTGCCACCAGGTCCTCCAGGAATCCGAAGAACGCCTGCCCTGGGTTTTCGGAGCCGAGGCGGCGTCGGGCGTCGGCGGTGAACCCGGCGATGCGCTCAATCAGGATGGCCTCGTAGAGTTTCTCCTTGGTCGGGAAATGCCGGTAGAGCGTCCCGACGCCCACCCCCGCCTTCTCGGCAATGACATCGACAGGCACCCCGACCCCTTCGGCTGCGAACAGCGCCTCGGCTGCCTGGAGCACACGGGCCCGGTTCCGCAGGGCGTCGGCCCGCAGGGGACGCTGGCCATCGACGGCGGGGCCGCCACTGCCGGTTGCCACGGTGGTCGGGTTCGACGCCAAATTCTTTCGCCCTCCCTGTTGACAAACGGAGTAAAGGTTCCGTATAGTCTAAATGGAACTAACACTCCGATTGTACGACAATCCGGGCGAAGGTGCGAGACATTTTTCCACCGGGAGGCATGGATCGGGCGTTGGCACCCCACCAGACCGACCGCATTCAGGAGAGCCCATGACCGCCACCCTTGACCTCGACACCCCGGGCACCCGAGCCTCCGCAGCCTCACCCGCCCCCGATCCCAAACGATTCCGCGCCCTGGCTGTGATCGCGGTGGCGCAGCTCATGGTGGTGCTCGATGCGTCCGTGGTCATCGTCGCCCTCCCCTCGGCCCAGCGCTCGCTGCACATTTCGGCGGCCAACCGGCAGTGGATGCTGACCGCCTACACCCTGTCCTTCGCCGGCCTCCTCCTGCTCGGCGGACGCATCGCCGACTACGCCGGCCGCAAGCGGATGTTCATCATCAGCCTCATCGGGTTCGCCGGCGCCTCCGCCTTGGGCGGCCTGGCCCGGAACTCCGCCATGCTCTTCAGTGCCCGAGCCCTCCAGGGCGCTTTCGCCGCCGTCATGGCGCCGGCCGCCCTCTCCCTCCTCACGGTGGCCTTCACCGAGCCCAAGGAGCGGGCCCGCGCCTTCGCCGTCTACGGAGGGATCGCTGGCGGCGGGGCCGCCATCGGTCTCATCCTCGGTGGCGCCCTGACGCAGTACGCCTCGTGGCGCTGGACCCTCCTCATCAACGTGCCCATCGCCGTGGTCGCCGCCGTGACGGCCTCCCGCCTGGTCACCGAGAGCCGCAGCTCGGTGCGTCACGGGTACGACCTCCCCGGCGCCGTCACCGTCACCGGGGGCCTGCTGGCCCTGGTCTACGCCTTCACCAAGGCGGGCACGGACGGCTGGCAGTCGTCCACCACCCTGGCTCTCTTCGCCGCCGCCGCGCTGCTCCTGGTCGCCTTCGTGGCCTTTGAGCGCCGGGCCACCCACCCCCTCCTCCCGCTCCGCGTCGTGCTCGACCGCAACCGTGGAGGCTCGTTCCTGTCCTCCCTGCTCGTCGGCACGGCCATGCTGGGGACGTTCCTCTCGCTGACCTACTACTTCCAGGGGACCCTGCACTATTCGGCCATGAAGAGTGGTTTCGCCTTCGTGCCGTTCTCCCTGGGCATCATCACCGGCGCCACGTTGGCCAGCCGCCTACTGCCCCGGTTCGGCCCCCGCGCCATCATGACGGGTGGTCTCGCCCTGGGCACCCTCGGCCTCGTCGTCTTCACCACCCTGTCGGTGGACTCCTCCTATCTCACCACCGTCCTGCCGGCCGAACTCATCGTGAGCCTGGGCATGGGCATGTCGTTCGTGGCCATGAGCAGCACGTCGCTTACCGGCGTGAACCCCGAGGACGCCGGCGTGGCCAGCGCACTGGTGAACGCCACCCAGCAGACCGGGAGCTCCATGGGTGCGGCGCTGATCAACACCATCGCCACCACCGCCACGGCGTCCTATGTGGCCAGCCACGGCTCATCGTTGACCGCCCTGACCGCCGGTACTATCCACGGCTACACCAGTGCGTTCGCCTTCAGTGCCGTCATGTTGGTGCTGGCCGCGGCGGCCGCGTTGACCTTGATCAGGTCGGTCGAGCGCGTGACCGACACCGAGCATGAGTTCGTGCCCGAGCCCATCACCGCCTGAGCGCGGCCGGCCGCTCAGCGGCGATACGGGACCGAGTGGTCCCAGTCGGCCAGGAGGGTGCGCAGCGCGGTGAGGAGCAGGAGAGGCTGGTCCAGCATGGCGTGATGGCCGGCCTCGGGGATCTCGATCACCGGGGTCACCCGGCCCAGCTTCTCGTACATGGAGGCGCCGATGTCGGGCGTGACCAGCCCGCACTCCGAACGCAGGAGAGCCAGGCGGCAGTCGACCTCGGTCAGGTACGGAGAGGCGATGGAGCGCATGCCGAAGCCGAACTGCTCGAAGATCCTCCGGTCGAACTTCCACTGCCACCCCCCGTCCACCTCCTTGAGGGAGTGGCGCGCCACGTAGTCGATGACGTAGTCGAGGTAGTGCTCCTGCGCCGGCACCGTGCGGAAGTGCGCCACGGCGTCGTCCCGATCGGCGTACGTCCTCGGGCGCCCGAAGGCCTCACGAAGGTGGAAGGCGCTGATTTCCGGGTCGAGCTCGGCCACCGGCGAGTCGCAGACGATGACGCCATCGACCCGGTCGGCGTGGCGGGCCGCCGTGGCGATGGTGATGAAGCCACCCATGGAGTGGCCGATGATGACCGGTGGGCCGCTGATCCCGGCATCTCCCCCCACGGCCACCACCTCGTCGGTCCACTGCTCGGGGTCGTAGAGCTCCCGATGGCCGCTGTCGCCGTGCCCGGAGAGGTCGAGTGCCGCCACCCGGAATTCGGCGGCAAAGGTGGCGGCCACCGGGGTCCACCAGTGCGCATGGGCACCACCCCCGTGCACGAACACCAGCCCCCGCTTGCCGCGCTCGCCCCAGGCGAGATAGTGGATCGGGCACCCGTCCACCTCCACCACCTCATCGGTGTAGGGAATGGAGACGGCTCGGTCGAACCAGGCGGGCGCGGGGAAGGGAACGGCAAGAGGGTCGGTCATCCGGGCTGGACGGGCCGCGCTATTCGCTCAGGATCTCAATGGCGTACTCCGGGCAGTTGGCCACGGCCAAGCGGGCCTTGTCCTCAAGTTCGGTGGGCACCTCGTCCACGATGACGGAAGCCTGGCCGTAGTCGTCGACATCGAAGAGTTCGGGAGCCAGCCCGTAGCAGCGGGCATGTCCCTGGCACTTGTCGGGATCAACGCGGATCTTCATCAGAACACCACCGGCAGGATGCGGGGCCCTCTGACCTGCCCGCCGGCCCAGGTGATCTCCTTGCCCTGCTCCAACGAGAAGGCGGGAATGCGATGCAGCCACTCCTCCAGCGCCACCTGGAGCTCCATGCGGGCCAAGTTCGACCCGGCGCAGCGGTGGATGCCTGAGCCGAAGGCGACGTGCCGGTTGTGGGCCCGGTCGAGCCGCACCACATCGGGTTCCTCGAAGGCCTCGGGATCCCGGTTGGCGGCGGGGAAGTTCATCAAGACCTTGTCACCCTCTTTCATGGGGCAGCCGCCGTACTCGACATCCTCGGTGACCAGGCGGGCCATGGTAACCGGGGAGTAGGCCCGGAGGAGCTCCTCGACGGCCAGCGCCATGAGCCCGGGTTCGTCCCGCAGGCGCTGCTGGTCCTCGGGGTGGGTGGCCAGGTGCCAGATCGATGACCCGATGGCACTCCACGTCGTGTCCACCCCGGCGATCAGGACCAGCGCGGCGATCCCCAGGATGATGCCGTCGTCAATCGGCTTGCCATCGACTTCCTCCCCCAGCAACTCGCTGAGCAGGTCCGGGCCCGGATTGTGGCGGCGGTACTCGAGCTGCTCCACGAAGTACATCAAGAGGCCCTCGGCGCCCCGCTGGCGCCGTTCGGGATCATCGGCGAATTCAAGAATGTCACGCACCCACATGGTGAAGGTATCGGACATGTCGGTGGAGACGCCCAGAATGTGAGCGATCACCCGGACCGGGATCTGCTGGGCGTAGCCCGCCGCCGCGTCGGCGTGCGCGCCCTCGGCAAATCCGTCCAGGAGGCCACGGCAAAGGTCGCGGGTCATCGGCACGTAGCCGTCCACCCGCCGGTGCGAGAACCAGGGCAAGAGCAGCCGTCGGGTCCAGGTGTGCAGCGGCGGGTCGGCCGAGATAGGTGGCAGCCCGTACTCAAGATTCGGTCCCTCGAAATCTACCGGGGGCTCGTCATCCTCCCCCCCGGGGATCACTGCCACCCGCAGCGAGCTGAAGTGCGCAATGTCGTGGGCGATCGCCGTCACGTCCTCATAGCGCGTCGGCAGCCAGCTGCTGATCCGCCGATCGGTATGTGCGATGGGACAGGTCGTTCTCAGGTCGTCCCAGATGCTGAAGGGGTCCGTGATGTAGCGCGGATCGAGTACATCGAAATCGCTGGCCCAGTCGATGACGGGCACGGTGTCGGTCATGGGGCCCCCTTAGACCTTCTGCGGCAACGGCGTGGGCGTCACCCTAACGCGGGAATTTTGGCCGACCGGCCCTAGGCACCCGAGAAGCGGGGCTCCCGGCGTTCGGCGCTCGCCCGCACTCCCTCGGCAAAGTCCGCCGTGACCCGGAGCTTTTCCTGTTCGGCGCACTCATGGTCCATGGCCAGACGTACCTTCTCCACCAGCCCCCGCCGAAGAGTGGCCCGAATGGCCTGCACGGCCAACGGCCCCGACGCCGAAATGGAGCCGGCGAAGGCCGTGGCCTGCTCCACGAGTTCGTCCTCCGTGGCCATGTGGTCGCACAGGCCCATGGCGAGGGCCTCCTCTCCTCCTACCCGGCGGCCCGTGAAGAGGAGGTCGGCTGCGCGCTGCTGCCCGACCACCGCCGGCAGGGTGACCGTCAGGGCGAAACCATGATGGAAACCCAGCCGTGAGAAGTTGGCACTGAAGCGGCTCTTTGCCGTGGCGAACCGGAAGTCAGCCGACAGCGCCAAGCCGCATCCCCCACCAACGGCACTCCCCCGCACGGCGGCCACGACGGGAAGCGGCGCCTCGAACAGACGCCGCGCCGCGCCATAGAGCTCGGCGATGTCCTGCCCGGCATTGGCCCCGAAATCGAGCCCGGCGCAGAAATTCTTCCCTTCCGACGTTAGGACGATGGCCCGGCACCATGTGCCGGCAGCCAGGTCTTCGTAGGCGGTGGCCAGTTCATTCAACAACGCGGTATCGAAGAAGTTGTTGGGCGGGCGACGCAGGCAGACGGCGGCCACGTGGTCCCCACACATCTCTGTGGTCACGTCACTCAAGGCTCGACGTCCTCCAGGCTGCGCCAGTAGATCAACGCGTCCTCCCCATTGACGGCTGAAGGGATGCGGCCGATCTCCTCGAATCCGAGCTTGCGGTACATAGCGCGGGCCGGATTTGATTCGAAGACGAGGTTGAACAACATGGCATCAAAACCCAGGCGCCGGGCTTCCTTCAAGGAGTGTTCCACCAGGGACCGGCCGACCCCGGTGCCTCGATACGGCCCCAGCACGAAGTAGCCGGCGTTGGCGATGTGCGCGGCCCGTCCCACGAAATTCGGTTTGATGTAGCTGGCCCCGACAAGGTGGCCGTTGAACCGCGCGATCGACACGGCCGACGAGTGGGCGATCCAATACTCGTTGAATTCGGCTCGGGTGAGCGGCGGGGCGTGAGGGAAGCCGTCCAGTGCGTTGACGATCCGCTCGAAGGCCTCGAAGAGGTCGTGGTGGTCGCTGTCGCTGGCCAATCGGATCTCCACCGGCACGGCCCACACGGTAGTTCCACCCCGAGTGCGATCACACGATCACTCCTCGGGTTGGCTCACCGCGAACCCGACCGACCCGGTGCCGGGTCGGACCGCTTCGATGGGGTCACGCAGGTCGTCGATGTAACCCAACGCGTAGGCACCACGGTCGTATCCCATCAGCCGCAGGAGTTCCGTCGGGAGTGTCTCGGCCACCTCCCGGGGGACCGAGAGGTACTGGTTCTCCTCCTGACGTAACCAGGCCACGTTGTAGGTGATGTTGAGGCCGATGCGCGTGGTGCCGCTCCGGTTGGGCCCTCCTCCGTGGTACACGCTGCCCGAATAGAAGAGCGCCGAGCCTCGTGCCATTTCGGCCGGTTCGGTGTCGGCCAGCTCGAAGGACAGCCGGTCCTCCGCCCGGTTGCTCCGCAGCACGACCCTGGTGGCGCCATTTTCTTCGGTGAAGTCCGTCTGCGCCCAGATGGTGTTGCATTGCACCTCGTAGCCCGGTGGAAAGGGGAAGAAGTCGAAGGCCCATTGATCCCGGTGGATCGGTTGGGCCGACTCCCCCGGGCCGATGGCGATGGCCTGAGTCAGGTGGAGCTGGAAGTTGGTGGCATGGCTGAGAAAGAGCCGCGTGGTCCCGAGGGCCAAGGGGTGCATGACCAACTCCCGGGAGGATGGGGAGCGGGCGATCAGGGACCCGGTGCGCCGCGTCTTGTCGCCGCTGAATTCATCGGGACCGGTGGGCGTGGCGTCAAGGAACGGCCGCAGCTCGTCGTCGACGCGATCCATGAGTTCAAGGGGGGCCAGCCGATCGACGATGACCGCCCCATCGCCCGAGATGACTTCGGCCACAACTTCAGCGCGGGCGTCATGCGGCAAGTGGACGATCGGCACGCGCACCATCTTCCATCGCGCCCATTGGCTTTGCACAATCCGGGGCCGCGTAGGACCTGCCGGTGACGGCAGCCGATTTCGCCCCCAATTGGCTGGCGGCTCTCCCATCGTAGGTAATGTGGCTCCCGTGACGGTGAACCTCCCCAAGGAAGTGTCGAACGCCGTCAACGGAGTGTGGCAGGTCACCCAGCGGGTGGTGCATGACCCACGGACCACCGGAGTCATGCGTGCGGGTCCCCGGGCGGCGGCGTTCTTGTCCCGATCCCATGCTCGCACGGCTGGTGCCGGGAACGACGACACCATCGTGCCGGTCCACACCACCCCCGGCCTGGCGGCCCAGGTCCTTCTCGATGAGGTTCTCATCGCCGCCTTCAGGAACCCCCGCCTCCTCCCAAAGGGTGACGACTTTGCCAATGCGGCCGCCGACATCTCCTCCGCTCTCGTCCAGTTCGCCTCGCAAGGCTGGCTCACCAATCCGGCGAGCTATCACGATGCGCCCCCGGCCCCTGAAGATGTGCTGATGGAACCCGGCCGCGTGCTCGGCATGAGGTACGAACATGTCTCGTACCCAAGCGGCTGGGAACCCCATGAGGACGAAGCCGGCCGGGACCGATGGCTCGCCCACAAGGCCAACCACACGTCTCATGCGTGGATTGCGCGCTCACCTGAGCCGTCGAACACGTGGCTCGTCTGCGTGCACGGCTTTGGGCTGGGAGCCAATGCACTGATGGACATGAGGGCCTTCCGCGCCAAACAGCTGACGCGGAGCGGTGTCAATGTCGCCATCGTGGTCCTGCCCTTGCACGGCGCGCGCTCGGAGGGAAAAGCGATGGGCGAGGGTTTCATGTCCATCGACCTGGTCGACAGCTTGCATGGATTGGCCCAAGCGGCCTGGGACGTCCGCCGGATGATCGCCTGGCTCCGCCACGCCGAAGGGGCCGAGCGAGTCGGGGTCTTCGGGCATTCACTGGGCGGGAGCATCGCCTCCCTGGTGGCGGGGCTCGAGGATGACCTGGCCTGCGTCATCGCGGGCGTTCCCGTCGTCGACCTGCCGGATCTCTATCGCCGTCACAGCGTGCCGGACATCGCTCGCCAGGCGGAGTCGCTCGGGGTCTTGGGTCCGGCCGGCGACGCCGTCCATGGCGTCGTTTCTCCCCTTTCGATGGAGTGCCGCGTGCCGCACGAAGGCCGTTTCATCTTCGCCGGTCTCGGTGATCGGATGGCGACCTTCGCCCAGGCTCACCGTCTCTGGCTGCACTGGGACCGGCCCCGAATGGCCACCTACGGGGGTGGGCACATCGGGTTCTTCTGGTCGGGAGTCGTGAGACAACTTGTCACCGACGCGCTGGTGCAGACCGGCCTGGCGTCAACCGGGCCGGTCAGCCAGGAAGCGCTGGCGCCTCTTTAGCCTGCGGCACCCTCCCACTCACCGCCTTGACCAGCTCGGCCAGTTCCGCCGGTATCGCCTCGGCCAGCTCCCAGAGTTCGGGCATGAGCTCTCGGCAGGCGATGAATCCGAAACCGATCCGGTCTTCGTTGGAAAGGACGGTGATGTTGAGCCCGGCTCCCTCCATGATGGGACCGAGCGGGTACAGACCGACCAATCGGGCGCCGGCCATGAACAGGGGGATCGGCGGTCCCGGCACATTCGAAATGATGAGGTTGTGCACGACAGGATGGCGCTCCGAGAGTCGCAAGCTCGAATAGAGACGAGCGGCCAGCGAGAACGTGTTCGGGGCGGCGTGATCGGCCCATTTCATCAGCGTGTCCGCACCCACCATCTTGTGGACCTCTTTGGCCTTGATGTTCGTCTCGGCGATGGCCTGCAAGCGCTCGACGGGATCGGCGACATCGGTCATGAGGCTGGAGAACATGACGGAGATCTTCGTCATGCCCTCGCTGCCGGCGGTCTCACCCTGCACCGATACGGGAATGGCGGAGATGAGCGACTTCTCCGGCAATTCATCCCGTGCCTGGAGGTGACGGCGAAGCGCCCCACCCACCACGGCGGTCACCACATCGTTGACCTTGACCCCCAGAGAGTCCTTCACCGTCTTCACATCTTCGATTTGCACCTCGGTGAAGGCAACCGTGCGGTGGGGCGTGACCGCGCCATTGAATGAGGTACGGGGAGCGGCGAAGGGCGCCGCCATGCCCTGGCCGCGTCGTTGACCCGTGGTCATCAACACGCTGCCCAGCCGGGAGACCGTGGCCGGAATGAGGCGGGCGATTTCAAAGGGACGGACCAGCGCCTCAAGTGCACCCCGCCCCAACATCTCGAAACTGCTCGGCATGCGTTCCGGCGCCAGATCATCGGGAATCTCCGGGGGGGCTTCCGGCTCCGCTTCCAGATCGAAGAGGTAGACCATCATGTTGGCTCCCGAGATGCCGTCAATGGTCGAGTGGTGCATCTTGGCGAAGATGGCAATCTTGTCGTCTTGGAGGTTCTCGACCACCCACATCTCCCACAGGGGGTGGGCCCGGTCGAGCGGCCGGCTGGCAATGTCGCCGGCCAACTCGGCGAGCTCGTGATCACCTCCGGGCGCGGGAACAGCGATACGCCGCAAGTGGTAGTCGATGTCAAAATCGGGATCCTTGATCCAATGGGGTCGGCCGAAGTTGAGAGGAGGCACCACGAGCTTGCGGCTCATGGCGGGCATGAGCGGATGGCGTTCCAGCAGCATCTGCCGGATCCGCTCGAAGGAGTAGCCCCCCTCGACCTTGGATGTGTCGAGTACGAGCAGTCCGCACACATGCATGTGCATGCTCGGAGTCTCGAAGTACAGAAAAGCGGCGTCGAGTCCCCCGAGTCGTTCCATACGGGCAGCTTAGGTTCCTAGGGAGCGATCTGCTCGGGAGAACACCCGAAGGTCCAGGCTCCCGGAAAGGGCCCGGAGAATGGTCAGCGCCCGTAGTGTGGCGGTCGGATGAACGTTCGGGCGCAACAGTCTCATCGTGACCCGACAGCTGGCTCTTGGAGAACGGGAGATCGACCACCTTGGCCACCTTGCCCCCGGAATGCGGCGTGTGCGATCCCGACCATCTGATCTCGTTCGATTCCAGGCAGGGCCGCTGGGTCATTGCCGCCACGGTGCTCGGCTCTGGCATCGCCGCGCTCGATGCCACCGTGGTCGGCATCGCACTGCCGACGATCGGTCGCAATTTCCACAGTGGGGTGGGCACGTTGCAGTGGGTGGTGACCGGCTACGCGTTGACCCTGGCTGCGTTCCTCCTCCTGGGTGGTTCCCTCGGCGATCGCCTGGGTCGCAAGCGGATCTTCTCCATCGGCATCGTCTGGTTCGCCCTGGCTTCGGTCGCCTGCGGGGTGGCACCGAATGCCGGTACGCTCATTGTGGCCAGGGTCCTCCAGGGTGTGGGTGGGGCGCTTCTGGTGCCGGCCAGCCTGGCCATCCTTCAGGCCTCCTTCCAGACCAAGGATCGCTCCCGCGCCATCGGCGCCTGGTCGGGGCTGGGCGGGGTCACCGCCGCCGCCGGTCCCCTCGTCGGGGGTTATCTGATCGCCGCCGGATCATGGCGGTGGGTGTTCTTCATCAACATTCCCCTGGCCGCGGGCGTCATGGTCATCACCGCCCAACATGTGCCCGAGTCCCACGACCCCACCAGTGCCGGTCGGGTCGACTCCATTGGTGCCACCCTGGCCGTCCTCTTCCTCGGGGGACTCACCTACGGCCTCATTGAGGGCCCGTCGCACGGTTGGACCGGTGCGAAGGTGCTCATCGGGCTGATCATTGCCGGACTGGCTGGACCGGCCTTCGGGTTCACCGAGCACGCGCGCGCTCACCCGATGCTCCCCCTCGGGGTCTTTCGCTCCCGGCAATTCAGCGGGGCCAACGCCGTCACGTTCATCGTCTATGGCGCGCTGGGGGGTGCGCTCTTTCTTCTCCCCATAGAGCTCCAGGTGGTGTCGCACTACAGTCCGCTGGCGTCCGGGCTGGCCCTCCTCCCGGTCACCTTCATCATGCTGGTCTTCTCGGCCCGATCGGGTCAGCTGGCGGCACGTATCGGCCCCCGCCTCCAGATGTCGGTCGGACCGTGCGTGGTTGGCTCCGGCCTGGCGCTGCTGGCACCAGCGTCGCGCGACGGGGCCTACGTCACGCACGTGCTCCCGGCGGTCGTGCTCTTCGGCGCCGGGTTGGCCATCACAGTGGCCCCGCTGACCGCCACCGCGATGAGTGCCGCTCCGGCCGAGCACAGTGGCCTGGCTTCCGCCGTGAACAACGTGGTGGCCCGGGCGGCCGGGCTCCTGGCCGTGGCCGTCCTCCCCCTGCTCGCCGGCATCACTGGAGGCTCGGCTCTCACGCCGCATCAATTCGCGTCCGGCTTCCAGACGGCCGTCCTCATCGCCGGGGTGACGTGCGCGGCCGGGGGACTCCTGGCCGTGGCCACTATCCGGAACCCGGACCGGGCCGCACCCATACCTGATCAGCACCTGCGCAGTTACCACTGTGCGATCGACGGTGCACCACTTCAGTCCTCGGTGGCCGAATAGATCTGGGCCGTCGCCCCGGTGATACGGCGCATGTTGCGCTCGCCGAATGCCTCTTCGTGCGGTGCCGCAAGGTGGGCATCGAAGTGTTCCTGGGACTCCCAACATTCAAAGAAACGGAACACGTTGGGTGACTCGATGTCTTCGGCCCACGTGTACTCGATACACCCTTCGTCGCTTCGGCTGCATGCGGTGACTTCTTGAAGACTGGCGAGGACATCGTCACGATCGGACGGGTCGAAGCTGAGCGACCCGGCGATGATGATCATTGAACGGCTCCGGAGACTCGATCCCTCTCGGGAATTTCGAGCGGTGCCAACTCATCCTTGACGAACGCCCCGCCCTTCATGATGGCCAAGAGCCTCGCCTCGTCCTGCAAGATGCTGATGTCGGCCAGTGGGTCGCCGTCAACCACAAGCATGTCGGCCAGGTTGCCGCTCCTGATGGACCCCATTTCGTGGGAGCGACCCATGAGCTCGGCTCCGTTCCGGGTCGCCCACGTAATGACATCGAGCGGCGGGATGCCGGCCTCCTTGGCGTAGAACTCGAGCTCGTCGGCATAGTGACCATGGGGCAGGCCCAAGGCTCCGTAGTCGTCGCCACAGAGCAGCTTGACTCCGGCATCATTTGCCTTGGGAAGGATGTCGAGGGCCCGTTCAATGTCGCGGGCCATGGAGGCTCCGAATCCGAGCCCACTCCCGTCCATCATCTCGGCAAATCGTTTGGGGAAGAGTTGACTCGGGACCAGGAATGTGCCCGATTCGGCCATCCGCTCAATGGCCGTATCGTCGAGCCCATCGCCATGGTCGATGACATCGATGCCGACGTCGAGCGCCAGATGTATGGCCTCCCGGTTGGCAATGTGGCCCCGCACCAGCGCACCGCGCTGGTGGGCCGCTTCAATGCCGGCAGAGAGTTCATCTCGGGTCATCTCGATCTGTTCGCTGGGGGCGACGGTCCCGTGCCCTCCAGTCACGAACATCTTGATGATCTCCGCGCCCTGCTTGATCTCCTGGCGCACAGCCCGACGGAATTCGGCCGGCCCGTCGCATCGATTGATGGCCCCCATGGCCTGGACCTCCCAGTACCAGGGGAAGCTCTTGTCACCAGCGTGGCCTGTCGTGCTGACGTCATTGCTCCCAGCCATCAGCCGGGGGCCGGGGAAGAGCCCTTCGGCAATGGCAAGTTTCATTGCCGCATCGATGGCAAACGGTGCTCCTGCGCTCACCGCTCCCGTGAATCCACAGCGAAGGAGTTTCTCGAGGTTGTTGGCCGCCCGCACCGCTTGGAGCGCCGGCGGCTCCTCCAGCCCAAATGGTGTGGGGCGGGATCCAAGCTCGTGGTACGTGGCATGGAAATGGCTGCTCACCATGCCGGGCATGAGCGTCCGTCCGCCGAGATCGATGAGGCGGTCGAGAGGCCCGACGTCAAGAATCGGTCCCTGCTGCACAACCGTGATGCGCCGTTCCTCGACCACCACGGTGGAGCCAGGACGAGTACCGTCAGCGTCCAGGACGTTGGCTGCCCGGAAGATGAGCCTAGGCAACGAGGGCATCCTCGATCGCGTCGGGCCGGGACGCCTTCACGAACTCGTCACGCACGAGGGCAACCATAGCGACAGGCGGGAGCTTCCGATACCGAGAGCCGCTGGTCCCTCGGCCCTTCATTTCACCTCACCGTATGATCGACGTGATCAGCCACCTCAAGACAGAAGTCGGGGGATCGATGGGTTCGACGGATTTGCTGGTCGGAAACGCCTTCGTCAATGACGCGCCCTCAGAACGCATGCGTCGGTCGGCCCGATGATCGCCATCGATGTCGGTGCCTTCGGTCAATTCGTGGCGGCACATCTCACCCAATCCCTGGGTATTGCGCCATCCGAGATGGCCACGTTGTCGGAATTCGAGATCGACAGCCGAAACTCTGAAGCGCTGGTTGTCTTGGGGCCGGATCGGGCTCGCCTCGAACAGGTCCTCACACCCGAGATCCGCTGGGTTCATGTACTCAGTACCGGAGTTGATGGCTTTCCCTTCGACCTGATGGAAGGCCGGGTCCTCACGTGCTCGCGTGGCGCCAGCGCGATCGCCATCTCCGAATTCGTCCTCGCCGCCATGCTGGACTTCGAGAAGCATCTCTCGTCTGTGTGGATTTCGGGTCCCGAGCAATGGCACGAGAATGGTCTCGGCCAACTCTTTGGACGAAAGGTCGGCCTCGTCGGCATCGGTGCCATCGGGGGCGCGGTGGCCACCCGGGCCTTGGCCTTCGGCATGGACGTCCTGGCGTACCGCAGAACTCCAACGCCCTCCCCTGTGGGGAATGTCGCGCTCGTCACTTCGCTGGAGGATCTCCTGACCCAGGTCGACCATCTGGTGGTCGCCGCCCCCGCCACCCCGGCTACCCACCATTTGCTGAACGCCCAGTCCCTCGGCGCCCTCAAGCCCGGGGCCCACCTGATCAATGTGTCTCGGGGCTCGCTGATCGACCACGATGATCTTCTGGATGCTCTTGACGCTGGTCAGGTCTCCATGGCCACACTCGACGTCACCGAACCCGAGCCGCTCCCAGCCGGACACCCTCTCTACTCGCACGTGCGAGTGCGGATCAGCCCGCATGTGAGCTGGAATTCCCCCGAGACTGCCCGTGGCAGTGTCGGCTTGTTCACCGAGAATGTCCGCCTCCACCTGGCTGGAGAGCCGCTCCACGGGGTGGTCGACCTGTCGTCGGGGTACTGAACGGTCCGTGGCACTCCAATCGGGCGACCTCGTGCTCTGCTCCGGCACGCTCCGGCGTGGCCTTCCCTTCCAAGAGCGGTTGGCCGCGGCCAGTGCCGCGGGGTTCGCCGGCGTGTCACTGTGGGGGCGGGACTACCAGGAGGCCCGCGACAGTGGACTGAGTGATGGTGACCTCCGGGCCATGCTCAACGAATATGGACTCTCCGTCGCCGAGATGGACCTGGCGTGGTGGTGGCTGCCGGGGGCGGACGCCGTGCAGATCCCTCCCGCATTCGACGACCAGGACATCTTCCGGTTCAAAGAGCGTGACGTGTTTGCCATGGCCGAAGCATTGGAGGCGCGTTCGATCAACGCGGTTGACGTCTTTGGGGGTGATTGGGGTCTGGAGGAAGCCGCCGCGTCATTCAGCGCACTCTGCCGCCGGGCGGCCGATCACGGCTTGCTGGTTCATGTTGAATTCCTGCCCTGGTCCAGGATCCCTGACCTCGCCACTGCCTGGAGCGTCGTTCGTGATGCCGACGAGCCGAACGGTGGCATTGCCCTCGATGCCTGGCACTACTTCAGGAGCTCCCCTGACGACGAACTTCTCCGCGCGATCCCGGGAGATCGGATTGTGGCCCTGCAACTCAACGATGCCCCGGCTGTGCCTGAGCCCGATCTCCCTCAGGCCACACTCCATGACCGCTTGCTGCCTGGGGAGGGCGACCTCGACCTCGATACCCTGTTGGCCAGCCTGCGCTCCATCGGGACGAATGCCCCCATCGGCGTGGAAGTGTTCTCCGATGCACTTCGTCTGCTGCCTCCGATGGAAGTCGCCCGACTCGCTGGAGATGCGGTGCGGCGAGTCCTCGCTCGAGCGTGAGCAAGAGCACGGAGCCTGATGCCGTGGGTGGGCGTGGAGAATGTGTCACATGACGTGACTCCGTCGTGCTCTGACTTAATGTGCTTGGGTGCCGAGGAGACAGCGACCCACCAACCGCTATGAATTGTTCACCTGTGCCTGGAAGGGACACATCCTCGTCGGGACCGATGCACGCCAGGTGACCCCAGATGACCATCTGGTGGTCCGTGAAGAGGGGGGGGTCCGCTGGTACCGCTGCCTTCGTTGTGCTGATTGGGTGTTACGTGAGATCCCGCAGAACTCCACACGCGAATCGGTCACTCGTCGGGACGAGATTGAGCTGCCGCTCCGAGGAAGAGCCTTGCGGGACCGATATGTCCTACGCCTCATTGCCGTCGACCGGGCCATCCACGTCTTCGTCTTGACCCTACTTGCCGTCGTGCTCTTCACCTTTGCTCAGCACAACCACACCCTGCACCGCGACTACGTCAATATCATGAGCGACCTTTCGGGGGGTGACCCCGGATCGTCCCAGGCCCGGGGAATTCTCGGCTACCTAGGACGGGCCTTCAAGTATTCGCCGGCCCACCTGATCAATCTGGCATTGGTCGTGACGGCATACGCCGCTCTGGAGGCGACTGAGATGGTGGGACTTTGGTTTGCCAAACGATGGGCCGAGTACCTCACGTTCATTGCCACCACCGCGCTGGTGCCCTTTGAGATCTACGAACTCACTCTGAAGGTGAGCGTGTTCAAAATCGTGACCTTGGTGATCAATCTTGCCGTCGTGATCTATCTGCTCTTCGCCAAGCGGCTGTTCGGGCTGAGAGGCGGCAACCGAGCCGCAATGGAACAACGAGACGCCTTGGGGGGATGGGCGGCCATTGAGAAGGCAACGGCACAGCCTCTGAGTTGAACGCCTCGGCAAGCTCTCTGATCTGACTACGCTTCGAGGCGACTGGAGCGACGGAAGAGGAACATGACACTCAAAGTGGTGGGGGCTGGCGTGGGCCGCACGGGAACCCATTCGTTGAAACTCGCTCTGGAGATGTTGCTGGGCGAGCCCTGCCATCACATGATCGAGCTCTTCTCCGATCCACTTCAAGTTCCTGGATGGACAGATGCCATTGAGGGTCGCCCGGTGGATTGGTCAACCATGCCCGCCGGATACTCCTCCTTGGTGGATTGGCCCGGGGCGTCGTTCTGGCCGGAATTGTCGACTGCCAATCCCGATGCACTCGTGTTGCTGTCCGTTCGTGATCCCGAGTCCTGGTATCGGAGTGCGGCCAATACCATCTTCCTGGTATTCGCCGATCCACCGCCCGAAATGCGAGGGTGGATTGACACGATGCGGCAACTCTTCCAAAATCGATTCTGCGATCGAATTGATGACCCGGCCGCGATGATGGACGCATTCGAGCGCCACAACGCGGCCGTACGGAATGAGATCCCATCCACCCGGCTGCTGGAGTGGAACGCCAACGAGGGGTGGGAGCCCCTTTGTGAACGCTTGGGCCTCGACATCCCACAGGAGGCTTTTCCCCGAACCAACTCAACTCAAGAATGGCGGGCCAATCTCGGGATGCCGGAGATTGGCTGACAGCTTGCCGACTCGCATTTCAAAATGGGACTGCTCCGGCGACCCTTCAACCTTCATTGATCAACCGAGCGACATTCACGGGCAAAACAGTTCCCGCTCATGCTCCGGATCATCAAAGTGATCCAACCAGGGGCGCACTACTCCTCCGAGGGTCAGTACACCCAGAATGCGGTGCCGATGGGAGCCAAGTTGGCGGTCCATATGAAATTAATCGCCTCGTTGCTGACCCGAACACACCCGTGGGAAACGGGAACGGGAGGCACACTTGAATCTCCGTGGATGGCGAAGCCACCGGTGAAGTAGCGAGGTCTCCAAAGCGTGCCCAACGAATCGGTCACCGATCCATTCACTGCCCGAAGGATCGAGAAGTGTCCGACCGGCGTGTCCGCGACGACATTGCCGTCATAAATGTACCCACCCCCCGTTGAAGTGTTGAAGGTATATTGCAGGACTCCGTTGTTGACGAACATCACGAGATCACGCTGAAGGTCGACCTCAATGACGTACCCCGATGTGCTCTGAGGTTGGGGTACGACCCCATCGACAAGAGCTTGGGAGGTCGATGCCCCGACGACACCGTCCCTTGGAAGCCCGGCGGCCTTCTGGACGGCCCAAACAGCTTGCTGCGTGGAGTCACCGAACACCCCATCGGGAGTGCCCACCCAATAACCCAAGGCCGTGAGCTCTTGCTGCAGGATCAGCACGCTGGGACCGTTTTGGCCAAACGAAAGACGAGGCAAATTCGTGGTCTGACGCGCCAGTGGAGAGGGAAGGAGCCAGTAGCCGCTGTCGTTAGGTGTGGCAACGATCCCCACAATCGGAACGGTCAGTGTCTGGCCCCCCATACTGCCGAGGTACTGAGCATCACCAAAGGTGAACAATCCTCCATTTTGTGAAGCCATTCTGTAGCCGCCGCCATCAGAAGTGATGGAAATACCAACGACCGGTGCACTGGCCAGGCCGACAGCTGATCCATGAAAGGCAGCGTCACCGAAGGTGAAGACGCCCCCATCGGAGGCGACCTCCATGTAACCGCTGCCGGTGGGCGTCGCGGCCAGACCAACGACAGGCTCGGATATGGGTTTTCCACCCATGGACCCGAAAAATCTGGCGTCACCGAAAGTGAAAATGCCTCCGTCAGCAGCGACCAACCAGTACCCACCACCGTCGGCAGTCGCGGCCATGCCGACTACCGGTTGGTTAAGAGGCTTGGCACCCATGGAGCCGTAATACACGGCGTCACCAAAGGTGAAGATGCCCCCGTCGGTGGCCACCAACCAGTACCCGCCACCGTCCGGAGTCGCCGCCATGCCAACCACCGGTCGATTGAGAGGGCTGCCCCCAGTGGAGCCATGGAACCCGGCGTCCCCGAAGGTGAAGATTCCACCATCGGAGGCGACAAGCCAATACCCGTTTCCAGAAGGAGTGGATGCCATACCAACCACCGGGGCGACCGTGTGTGAGGGAGCTCCCCCCAACGATGGCGCACCGCCAAAGTTCACCGGCGTTCCGGCGATGTCCGGAAGTGGTGCCGACGCGCCCGCTCGGGACGCCAGTGTGGTCCCGAAGCCTGAGAGAAAGGCGGCACATGCCACAAGACAGAGACCCACAGGCCGTCTCACATTGGTGGGCTTCGACATGAACATTCCCTTCAGTTCTCGGTGCGGGCCAAGCATAAGGGACGCGGGGGTTCCATAATGGCCACGACCGGGCTGATCTGGGGCACCAGGGATTGTCCCAAGGTCACTGGCTTCGGACGAATGCGGACCTAGCGTGTCCGGGCCATTCGGACGTGGGTGACAACCTGTGAGCTCAGGACCTCCACACATTCATAGTCCGCACTCGCGCTCCCGAGGTTCTCGAAGAGACCTTCCCCGCCTCCGAGCAGAATCGGCACTATCGCGATGTGGAGTTCGTCTACGAGACGAGCCTGCAGGTACTGGCGCACAGTTGACGCGCCACCACCGAGCCGGACGTCAGCGCCTCCGGCAGCGTCAAAAGCTTGCTCGAGTGTCGATTCGATGCCATCGTCGACGAAATAAAATGTCGTGCCGCCTTCCATCTCCATTGGTGGCCGTGGGTGATGGGTCAGTACGAACACCGGGTGGTGGAACGGAGGGTTGGTGCCCCACCATCCGCGCCAATCATCATCAGGCCACGGTCCTCTGACGGGACCGATCATGTTGCGCCCCATGATGGTGGCGCCGAAACCCAGGAAGCCCCCAGCGATGTAGTCATCGTCGATGCCTGTCGTGCCCCCTTCGGCCCCCGTCATCTCGCGCCCCGTGCGGGTCTCGAATATCCACTCATGGAGCCGTGTGCCCCCGACGCCGAGCGGGTTGTCAAGACCTTGATCGGGTCCGGCAACGAACCCGTCGAGCGACATTGCCACGCCATGTACTCGGAGCTTTGGGCTCATGCCATCTCCTGCTTGCTCACCCGCTCAGGCGCCGACGCCTTCATCACTCCCCTACGCCCAATCATTTTTGCAAGGGAGGTCCTAGTCCAAACAAGCCACTCTCCAGGGACGGTTGGACGTTGGCGTCACGGATGTGGCCGGTCAGGCTACGGGTGTCCACTGGCCCGCCTCATCCGGCAAGACCAGGACTGCGAAGAAACATCCCGCATCAACCTGGCTGCGAACGGGGATAGTTGGTCCGTTCTGAACGGCCATGGTCGACAGTCCGGACAATCGGGGAGCCACTCAGTTCTCAAGGGCGTCCGCGAGGCGCTCAAGGGTGCCGTTCATGGTCCGACGGTTTCGCTCCGTACGGTCATCCACTCCAGACAACTGTTTGCTGAACTCCATGACGGACTCAGGCCGGAGATCTTCGTTCCACTCGGTCACGCGGCATCCCAACTCAATCGGCTCGATGCGGTACCCCCAGGTCGAGAAGTGGAAATCCATCATCGAGCACTCGAATGCGAATGCCCGGCCGGGGTCGGCCGCTATGACCTTTCCCTGCGTGATCCACTCGTGTTCGCCATGGCGGTTGTGGCCGTCGAAGGTAGCGCCGACGACCGGACCGTCGAAGCCCTCGTGCCACTCGCTGGAACGGCACTCCTCTGACCACTCACCCATGCGTGTCACGTCAGAGATGGCGGCGTATACCAGCTCGGGCAGGGCGGCGATGTCACGCGAGATCTCGAGCCTCTTGGTCATGGGTCGAAGTTCACTACAGTCCCCAGACTGGTGTCGAGCCGAGTCGCGAGCTGCACCCACGTCAGGAGAAACGGAGGACTGTGGCGGTGTCGACGAACTGACTGAGCAGCCTTCGACCGGCCCAACTGGGCCGAATTGCCCGGAGTGGTATGGCGTCCCGAACACCGTCTTCGACAGAGCCCGGACGGTGTCGGTCGACTGTCGCGGTATCGCTCGGGTCACTCGCGAGATGGTCGCCGACCCGGTAGCGGGGCGACCCTGGCTCATGGAATGGTCGGCATTCGGGGGCAACTCTGTCCAGCTTGAACCCGTCGGTGGCCCCTCCAGGCTGTACCCGGCATGATTCGACGTAAGGCGTCCGTGGGCTTTTGTGGCGACCAGATCCTTCCCCGTATCACCATTCAGATTCTCGGCGGGATCCCCCACTTGATGCTGTGGCGTATGCCTCACGACGCGGGCGGCTTCAGTATGTTTCGCAGACCCGCCTCCAAGTCGGAGTGGGAGAAGGCGAACCCGCTCGATTCCAGGACTGCGGGCCGCACCCGGGCGCTGGTAAACAGCAGGGCGTCGGCGAGCTCGGACCCCAGCAGCAGCCTCGGGCCGAACCTGGGCACAGGTAACCGGGCCGGTCGGGAAAGCACCGCGCTGAGGACCCGGGTGAACTCGCTGTTGGTGACGGGGTTCGGCGCAGTCAAGTTCACCGGCCCGCGCACGTCATTCTCCAGCAACCACTCAATCGCCCGGATCTCGTCGTCGAGGGTGATCCAGCTCCACCACTGGGCACCGGATCCGAACCTCCCGCCCAGGCCGAGCTTGAAAAGCGGCAACAGCTTGGGGAGCGCACCTCCCTCCCTACCCAAGACAAGGCCGGTGCGAGCACAGACCACCCTGATGCCGGCCTCTGCGGCAGGGGCAGCTTCGGCCTCCCAACGCACGCAAAGCGATGCCAAGAAGTCGTCACCCGGTGGGCTCTGCTCTATGAGGGTCTCGTCGCGACGGTCACCGTAAAACCCGATGGCCGAAGCGCTCACCAGCACCCGAGGCCGGCGATCCAAACCCGCAAGCGCGCCAGCGAGCAGCGCAGTGGAGCGGGTGCGGCTCTCGACGAGAACCCGCTTGCGGGCCTCACTCCAGCGGCTATCGCCGATACCTGCGCCAGCCAGATGGACCACCGCATCAACACCTTCGAGGCCACCGGAATCGATGGTGCCGGCCTCGGGATCCCAACCAAGGGCGACCTCGCCCGATCGAACCGGGCGGCGCACGACCCTGACTACGTGGTGGCCGGACCTGGCGAGACGGGAACACAGTGCCTGGCCGATCGGACCGCTCGATCCCGTGACCACGACCTGCATAGACGACGAAGCATAGGTGCCTCTCTGCCCCGATCTACTCATCCCGCTCGCGGCGTTACACGTGTAATCCCTGTCAAGGCGAACCTCCGTCACAGACGATTCTCGCGACACGGGATGTCGGCGGTCGGGAGCGAATGGCCACTCATCTGCTCGGTGCACAACCTGATGAAGGTCAGGTCCAGGCGGCTGGCGGCCGTCTGATCCCGCCGCGCCCCGATTCCGACCCAGGAAGAGATCGATCAGGGGCCCTAACGGTCGGTGAACCCCCAGGTCAGTGACTTGGCGCATATCTGTGCGACAGCCTCTGAGCTGGAGTTTTCTTGGCAGCCCCATCGGGATTCCAACCCGTGTCGCCACCTTGAGAGTTCAGTCATTGACGTCCAGTGAATTCGGCCCAGTTCTGTTTGTCCTGCTCGGGTAGGTCGAGCCGTCCAAGCCGTCCGCTCAATGCGATTGAATGTCGTCGAAAAGATGGACAAAAGGATGGACAACTCGCCACCTCTCGAACCGCCACAGAAATCCGACTATCTCCGTACACATCGGGGATAGCCACGTGGAACGAGGTTTCGGTACTCTTTACACAGATCGGTAATGCTCTTAGTATCGCTTTTGGCAGCGATGGAGGGAGCGGCGTGGTCGCACAGCGGAACCGAAGTGGCACGCCTGTCCGTGTATCTGTTCTTGCGGGCCTGGTGTGCATGCTCGTCGTTGCGAACGCTATCCCGGCATTTGCCGCCAAGCCAGGATCCGGTGGTGGAGGTTCCTCGTCAGTTCCGACGGGGAACGACATCTCTTACCCTCAATGCGGCGGGAGCCTCCCATCGAGTCCGGCATTCGGCATTGTCGGAGTCAACGACGGCCGTGCGAACGACTTGAACCCATGCCTTGGACCGTCGAAGTCATACCCGTCGTACACACAAAGCGAGCTGTACTGGGCTGTCGCCTCCTCCACTGGCTCGACCCCGCAGCCGAAAGCCTCCCTCTACGTAAACACCGGCGATCCGGGTAACGTGTACAACGGCACGCTCATCGGCGATTGGCCACAATCGGGGACCACCCCCTACGGGACATGCACCACGACAAGTGTGACCACGAGCACGGGCACGGCCACTGCCGGTGAGAACTCACCGGCGTGTGCATGGCAGTACGGCTACAACAGCGCCACCCAAGACGCGGTGAGGCTCACGAGCGCTGCCTATGCAATCAATGGCCAGACACCTCCACCTCCGACCACGGTGTCTGACGCACCGGGGCACTACCCGTGGTGGCTCGACGTCGAGACAGGCAACACCTGGCAGACCGGGACAAGTGGACAGACGATGAACGTCGATGATCTGCAAGGGATGATCGCGTCGCTCACTTCCGCTGGTGCCTCGATCATCGGGGCATACTCAACCTCGTCCCAGTGGAACCAGATCACCGGTGGGACGACTTCGGCGGCTGGGTCACTCTCCGGAATTCCCGACTGGTTGCCCGGAGCGAAGTCACTTTCGGGTGCAGAGTCCAACTGTAGAAACGCGTCATTCACCGGGGGCAGGATCACCGTCACCCAGTTCTCCGGACATCTTGACAATGACTATGCCTGCTGAAAACGGACAGGTCGCCTAACCGTTCAGCCACACGAAAGGAACACGAGATCACCTTTCGGAGCGATTGCGGCGTCTGAGTCGATGATAATCGCTGCTCGGCGCATGAGGTGGCGATAACTTGATCGCTCGCAAGGGTGCCCTAAAACGTCGGCCCGAAGGCAATCGAATTGGAGCCTGTGCTTGCACCTGTTGACCTGATGCCCTTCGGCACCATTGGGGCAGCCCAAGACCGTCACGTCACGGTTAGATCGTCGAACATCGCGACGACCTCTCGGTGGTCATGGCCATGAGATGATCCGTAGATGTCAGCGACAGAGGCTTCCTCCACGGTGCTTCAACCGCCCAGTCAGAGAGTCGTTGAACCCCGCAGAGTTCTGCAGGCTGCCTTGGTCCTCACCGGGGTCGCCGTGGCGATCTTCGTGGTCGGCATTGTCGTCGGTTTCGTGATTATCGGACGCCATGGCGGAGGTCCGATCCAGGGTTGGGACGACTCTGTCGGTCGCTGGTATCTCCATCATCGCGGTTCGCTCGTGGGCATCTCCAAGGTCGTCGCCACGTACCTTGATGCTCTCCCTCTGGGCGTCATCTGCGTCGTGTTGACTGCCGTCTTGGCCGTGACCCTCCGATCCAGTCGTGCCTTGATCCCCGTTGTCGCCTACTTCGGAGGCGAGTTCGAGGTATTTGCGATCCGCACCGTCATCCACCGTCATCGACCGCCGACTGCCAACTATCCCGCCGCCGGAGCCGTCAACGGCGTGCACGAGACAAGTTACTCGTTCCCGTCCGGCCATTCTGTGGCCGTGACGGCAGTGCTCTTTGCGCTATTGGGGTGCATCGCACTGACCTATCACATCTGGTGGCCGTGGCTTATTGCCTTGATCGGTTCACTGTTTGTGATCGACACGCGGCTCGTGCTCGGCGTCCATTGGTTCAGCGATGTCACCTTCGGCCTCTTCATGGGGGGTGCGTGGGGCATAGTCGTGGCGTTTGTCGCTCGCCAAGTTGAATGGGGTGACTTTCTCGCTGTAGTTCGGTCTGATCAAAAACGGCCAGTGACGAATGAACCTCGGACGGGGACTTAACCCCTAAACGCCGGTCCGAGGAGCCATCGAAGGCCACAACCGCTTGCTCCCGTTGACCTGCCGCCAGACAGGCACCATGGCGATACCGGACAGGCGCGCCAGTATTGGGAGATGAACTGTGTTCGCCCGTCCCACCCAGGAGAAGGTCCAGCGCTCAGAGAGATCGAGAGGGTGGCCGGAGAGGCGTTCCGGTCGATCGGAATGGGATCGATAGCAGACGCGGAACCCATGTCTGAGGAGAAGTTGGATGCTTACGCTGTCAATGGGCGCAGTTGGGTGGCCATTGACGAAATCAATCAGCCAGTTGGATACGTCATTGTCGATGCCGTCGATGGGAATGCTCACGTTGTGCAGATCAGCGTTCTTCCTGAGTAGCAAGGCCAGGGTCTCGGTAGGGAATTGCTCGAAACCGTACGATTGTGGGCGGTCGAATCCAGACGTCCGGCGATCTCTCTCACCACCTTCACGCACGTCCCCTGGAATCGCCCGTTGTATGAGCATCTCGGGTTCGTCGCCCTGTCTGAAGAGGAACTTGATCCCGAACTTCGGGCTCTCCAAGAGCACGAAACTCAACTTGGACTTGATCCAGCGAACCGAGTCTGCATGCGCAAGAGCACCAGTGTCTCGCTGATCGAGGGGCCCTGACGAGAGTCAGTCGACGGGCCGCCCCCGGCCTCATAACGCCGGCTATGAGTCCGGTTGCGGTTCATTGAGACCACGACAGGTGGTTAGGGGACGCTCCCGGCCGCTGCAAGAAACTTGGCAGCGATCGGAGCGGCCACAGCGCCGCCGACGCCACCGCTCACCACCAGCACAGCGAAAGCAAGGTCGCCGTTGTAGCCGATGAACCAGGCGTCGGTCGGGGGTGGGTTGGCCGTCCCGAACTCCGCGGTGCCCGTCTTTCCGAAGGTGCCGGCCGGAAGTCCGGCCGATGCGGCTGTGCCCATGGAGCTCGTCACCACCGCGTTCATCATGGTCCGCAGGTCCGAGACGACCGCTGGATTGAGGGCCTGTGCAGGAGTCGAATCGTCCGACGCGCCCGAAACGAGTCGCGGGAGATGCAGGATTCCAGAGTCGACCGAGGCGGCCACGTCGGCCATAGCGAGGGGGGAGGCCACCACCTGGGCCTGGCCGATGGCCGTGGCGGCGGCATCCGAGGTCGAGGTGGGCACCGGGACCCGCCCTGAGAAGGCGGTCAGACCCATGTTGATGGTGGATCCGATTCCGACCTGTGCCGCAGTCGTGGGATAGCTCGCGTCGGGGAGTGAACTCGACAGCCCGATGAAGGCGGTGTTGCATGACATGGCGAATGCCTGCTCCATGGAGAGCGACGGAGTCGTCTCCCCCTCGAAGTTGTGGAAGACCTCCCCATTGACCGTGATCGTGGAAGGGCATGTGGCAGGGCTCGACGGGTTGAGCCCGTGCTCGATCAGGTCGGTCGAGGTGACGACCTTGAAGGTAGAGCCGGGCGGGTAGGCGCCATCGAAGGCCTCGTTGACTGCGTCGGAGTCCGGCGTGCTGACCGAGGCCAGCACGTCCCCGGTCGATGCCTGCATGGCCACGATGGCGGCCGGGAGCGTCTGGCCGCTCAGGGCCGATTCCGCCGCATCCTGGACGCTCGAGTCGATGGTTGTCTCGACTGCGGTGCCGGGGTGCTCGGGGAAGCGTTCGATGGTGGCCACGGTGTTGCCCGAGCGGTCGGTCACGCTCACCACGGCTCCGGGTGTGCCCGCCAGCTGACGCTCATAGGCCTGCTCGATCCCGCTCTGGCCCACAACGTCTCCCGTCGCATAGGGCGGGCCGTGCGACTTGAGCTCCTGGGCCGTGATCGGGCCGACGGTCCCCACAACGTGCGCGGCCAGTTCCGGAGTGAGGGCGCCGCGGGCGGTGTACGCGTTGAACACGGTGCCCGGGACCGGGTAGATCACGGGCTTGTACTGCTCGTAGGCGGCCTGGCTCAGCTTTGTCACCGGTACGAACCACGTCGGGTGAGCCAGCGCGGTGAGCTCGGCCGCCTGAATCTGGTTTGCAGGTACCCCGATCTGCGTCAGGGCTGCAGTGAGGGCCGATCGGCTCGTCACCCGGGAGCCCTCGATGCCGACCGAGACCGTCGGGACCGAAGTCGTAAGGGACGTGCCGCCCAAGCCCAAGATGGCGGCCCGGGCCGGCCACGACAGGGTCGTCGACACTGAGTCCCCCGGCCCGAGTGAGGGGATGATTGACCTCGGCGACCACAGCACCTTCCACGAGCCCGATGCGTTGGTCAGCTCGAGCCGGCTGCGCACCCCTAGAGTTCCGAGAGACCCGACCGTGAGGTGGCTCGTAACCTGGGCCGTGCCGGTCGACCCGCTCGTGGAGACCGCCCCGACGTCATGCGCCGTCTTCGTGAGGTCGAGATCCGTTGCCACCCGGCGGTTGAAGGTGACGAAGTCTGCCGGGGGATGCGAGACCAGAGTGGCCATGGCGGCATAGTCGCCCTTGGACCACGCAGCGAGGTACCTCTGCACCATCGTCGTGGGCCCGGCGGAGCTGGAGCCACAGGCCGACAGCAGCGATCCGCCGACCACCAGCAGGGTGGCTAACCGCAACGAAGCCCTTGACCGCCCGCGCAGGTGCATCACGTTGCCTCCTTCGCCCAGAGGTCGTCGAGGGCGACAGCGATCATGGCGACCAGAAATTGGCCTGACCGCTGGATCCAGTCCGCCATCAAAGTCACTGCCTCATTTCAGCAGATGGAGGCCCCAGCCGGGTGCCCCGGTCCGGCGATATGGGCGCAGCTGGCCCAATGTCATGTGATCGTGCGCCCGCACATAAAGGACACGGGTGGAGTTCCGCGGCCACCACGAGTCGTATTACTGCTCGCGTTGTCCGGCCGTCTCAGATGCAATGCGTTGCACCGGCGACGCTCGGAAGGTCGATCAGTTGCGTTTGTCAGGTCTACGCCACGCTTCGAGAACATCTTGGATGTCAGATCGCACCCGATCACGAGCCTCAGCACGTGGGACCCCGGACATCAGGAGTTGGTCGTACGGGGTTTCGCCGTGACGCACCGAGGCCACCACGGCGAGCGTCACGGCGTCGGGGTCGAGCGCCCGGCCAGCCGCACTCCGGCCCACGCGTCCGCTCCCTCGAGTTCCGGCATAGGCCGCGATGACCTCGGCCCTCTCGTGTGGACACCCCGGGAAGAGCCTGATGATCCCTTTGCCTAGAGATTCCTTGAAGGAGTTGTCCTCCACCGATCGGTGTTCGGCCTCGCGCAGGCGGCGCCTGGCCCGCGCCTCCTCGTCCGCCAGGCAGGCTGCTTCGGCCTGGGCCAGTGCCTCTTCCTCGACAAGAACCCCTTGGCGCTCGTAGCGGCCCCTGGAGCGACTGAACCGCACCACGACTGCAGCAAGTCCACTCGCCTTCTTTGCTCGCCGGGTGAGTGCAGCGTCGTCGGCGGGCAAGAAGACCAGTTGGTCGAGATCCGCACACACGAGGCACAGGGGTCCGTCACCCTCCATGAACAGCAGGTCGCCGGTGCCGGAGCATTCCATGCAGATCCATTCCTTGAGTGCTGAGATGACGACCAGATCGGGAGCCCGGCCCTGATGCTCGGCCAGACGCACTTTCTTGGCCTCGGAGAGCTCCGGGGAGATCCAATGGGTTCTGTAGGCGGCTTCGATTCTGGGATCACCGCTCTTGGAGAACCGCAATGGTCGATGATCCCTCGATCGCAACAGGTAAGCGGTCTCGCTGGGGTTCAGGCCCTGTTTGTGGGCCCAATGGCGGAAGGCGGCCATGGCGATCGAGATCTTCGAGAGATTGGCCGTCACCTGGCGCTCCAGGTAGTCGACCCGACCCTGACGCCACCGATCGACCTGGGGTGTCGTCAGCCATCCGATGCCTACCAGCACGTCGATCGCTGTCACGAAGTGGCGATCGACCAGCGCCGCCTCGGCCGCCTTGACCACCCGATCTTCGAGCTTGCTCCGAACCGCTGTGGCCATAGGTAAGAGTTTCGATCAGACCAAGGCGGATGTCCACCGGTCCGCTGGACACGATGTTTAACGAACGGCGTGACGCCACACCTACCGGGTGAACGGGGCTACCCGGCAAGGCGGCCGATGCCAAGATTGAACCATGAGCGATTCCGGCACTCGTCTCTTGCGCTATCGGCTCATCGAGCGGTTGGTCGAGGTTGCAAGTCCTCCGGTAGATCAGATTGAGCTAACTGGAGATGACGGCTGGTACGAGGAGTTGGCCTTGGGCTACGTCAATTGGTCCACCCTCGCCTTCGACGAGCTGCAACGACAGGGGGCGTTGTCTCCTGGGGCCAGACGAAGTGCGGAAGTGGTGACACAGGCGCTTCTCTCCCTGTTGGAAGAATCTAGGCTTGAACTTCAGTCCTCTGGGAATGCTGTCGCATTCACCGAAGACGGGGTGAGACACGATCCGAGATGGGCCGCCCTCTGAGCACTGGCAAACGACGCACTCACTGCATTCAAGGACATGGGGATTCTGACCCCTCGTCTGCGTGACGCGGACTTCAACATCCCGCGTCAGGACGCCCCGTAGGCCCAATGAGCAGTGCCCACTCGTGCCTGAGCGTCCCACCCTCCCGGCGACGGAGGCAGGTGAAGTCCACACGTCTCCGCGTTATTGGGGCAGGTGTTGACCGGTGAATCCTACTTGGGTAGGATTTCATGCATGGGCATGACAAAATTATCTGTGACAGTTGAAGAGGACCTTGTGGATGAACTGCGCGAGCGAGCAGGAGAGCGGGGTATCAGTGCATTCGTGAATCAGGCCGTGCGCCACGAGCTCCAGCTCGGGCGTCTTGGAGAACTCCTGTCCGACCTGGAGAATGAACTCGGCCCGCCTGATGAGGCCATGGTGGTTGAAGCGCTCGCTTCCCTGGACCGCCTCGAGAAGCAGCAGAGCCGCGCGAAACGCCACTCCACTCGGCGCTGACTCCCGTGCCAGTCGTCCTTCTCGACACCGAGGCACTCAGCGTTCTCGCGTCACCAAAGGAGCGCGGAGCCTCGGCCCGCCGTGCTCAAGCGATCCTCCAAGCGGCTGCTCTCAGGAACGCCCCCGTCCGCACTTCTGCCGCGGTGCTCGTAGAAGCCTGCCGTAGTCAAGCCCGTGACACTGCCGTGTCTCGTATATTGAACCAAGGCGTCGATGTCCTCCCAGTCGATCGCGGCACCGCCCGAGTGGCGGCACGCCTTCTCAATGAAGCCAACCTCGACTCCGGTTCCGCTATCGACGCCATTGTGGTCGCAACGGCGATCCGTCTCGGTGGAACGCTCATCGTCACGTCGGACCCTGACGACCTGTCAAGGTTGGCTATTGACCACCCCGGCGTCGAGATTCTGCCCGTATGACCACACTCACGTAGAACCCGCCAGACCTGTTCATTGAAATCTGCCACCCCAGGGTCCTCGGTGAAGCGACTATCCACCGCTGAGGGTGGCCCCGGTCCGGCGATATGGTCACCCGGTGAGCCGTTGTCCTTTCACTTCGTGCGGCGGTCGTCCGCCCAGAGCCGCAAGTCCCTCCAATCGGCGAGCGCCAGACGAACCGCCCGGATGATCTTGTCGAGTTGCACTTCGGAACAGACCAGGACGTCCTCGAGCACCTCGGGCGGCGGCGTGACTTCCCCGTAGCAGTCATGCCAGCCGTACTCCAAGACCTCCAGAAGGTCCAGCGCCAACGGCGCTCTCTCGTCCCCGAAGGCTGCCGTAACGGCCGGAGTCCGCTCGGCCCTGCGCTCAGGTCTGCTCACTGCCACGACGAGAAGTGTGCCCCGTTGAAGTAGGTCTGCGCTCGCCCGGCAACACACTGGGGTCTGTCTCACCCTCCCGGCGTAAGGAGACACCTGAAGCCCACGAATAGCCGACGCGCGTTGTGGGACATGCACTTCCCCAGATCCGTTGATCTGGTCGGGTCTGGGTGGCCGTGAAGGTGGACGAGGGCGCTCCCGAGCGGGCAATCTGCCGCCGCGACGTGGAGGTGCTCGGACGCACCAGAGCGCGCCATTTTCGGGTGTGCTAGCAATTGGGGCTGCGCTTCCGCGCAGTCACCCCGATGAATGGACGGTAACGCATGTTTGTGACAGTCATCCACCGAATTCACGACCCCGA
>PNAT01000123.1:0-272 GCA_003169675.1 Acidimicrobiaceae bacterium | reverse complement strand
GGCGCGGTCGGACCATGGGCGAACAACGAGTACTACGAGATGCACGTGGACGGACTTACACCACAGCTCGGAAAGTAACCAACTGATCGCGGCGACCCAGATATGCGCCTGGATAGCTGGCCCATAAACCGCACCATTGCGGCCGAGGGTTGCCCCCAGGGTGCCGACTGGCAGCAGGTAAACTTCAGCAAGCACCGACGGTCTCCGGGGTGACCTCAGCCCGGCACGGGGGACGGTCAGGTATGGCTGCGAGGGTCCGATAGACCGACGAG
>PNAT01000115.1 GCA_003169675.1 Acidimicrobiaceae bacterium | reverse complement strand
GGTTCGATCCCGGTCGGCCGCTCCAATTCGGCGCTTGTGCTGCGTACGGTCGAGCGTCTCCTCGCATCCATGTTCGCCTGTGGCGAGAGTTCAAGACCGATGCATCTCAGTCCGTGGACTGGGCCCAGACGGCACGCTGCCAAACCCCCACATGGGCTACTTCGTCTCTGGACGCATGAAGGTCGTCATGGACGATGGGGAGGAGATGGAATACGGCCCCGGTGACTTCGCCATCATGGCTCCCGGACATGACACATGGACCGTTGGTGACGAGGCATGCGTCGTCATCGACTGGCAGGGATTCGCCAACTACGCCAAGAAGTAGGCGTTATTCCGACGAACCTACTGCTGCTGAAGTATGCCCCGGACGAGCGCCGCCTGACCTACATGCTGCAGGTCGTCCGCGAGCACGCTCACAAGCCGTACTCCCAACGTGACTGGAGGATCCCAATTTCGGTCTACTACCCGACCGAAGTCGGCGTCCGCGAGCGATCGCACGAATGCCTTTGTCTTGTCATGGACATCTTCGAAGTAACCAAGCAGGGAGGCGGCGTCAGCGGTAACCATCGCCACGTCCTCGGGTCCGTGGCCATATCCGGTGTCGGCGGCGTCGAAGGGCAGTGCGAATCGTTCGCTCCATCCGAGGGACGTCCATGCCTGCTCACTGCCGTCAAGGCCGGCGACATGATCATCCTGAATTCGGGTCAGGTGCCAGACGAGCCAGGCGATGGAATTGGACTCGCCGTCGACCCTAAACGCCAATGCCTCGGGTGAGAGGCCGTTGACCGCGGGGTGGACGGCATCGCGTACCCTCTCGAAGGCGTCGATCAAAACGTCGCTGCTCGTCATTGCTGCGCTCCTCTCTGCGGTCTGAGCAACCCGCCTTCCTCCCCCTTGCGAGTGCATTGACCTGCGAGCTTAGCGAGGCACACTGAACTTCTGACACTCCAAGGACTGCTCTGTGAGGTCATGGGAGTTGATGGGCCACGGACGGGCAAGACAGCGCCGAGGCGGGGCAAGGCAGGCCGCTCAATGGGAGATCCTGGCGAACCGGGTGCCGCGGACTCGACGCCAGGTGCCATAGACACGCCCCAAGCCATAGGAAGCTGCACTGAAAGTTCCGACGAAGAATCCCACCGGCCAGTTCGACTCGAAGGAGCAGGCGATCGCGGTCCAGACGACGCTCAGTGCAATGGCAACTGAGATAAGCAGTGCGCGGCCAGGTCGATCGCTTATGCAGCGAGCCGCCGCAGGTGGCCCAACCATCAGCGCAAAAATGAGGAGCGCACCCACAACCGGCACCGTCATTGTGGTGGCACACGCCACGACAACCATGAAGGCCACCTCCATCCGGTGAGGCTGGAGGCCTCGCGCTGCGGCGATATCAGGGACAATGGATGTCAACATCAGACGCCGGTACAAGACAGCCACAGCGAGGACACACGCCAGTCCGAGAAGTGCCACCGGAAGGATCTTGTTCGAACTCACACCCAGGATCTCTCCAAAGAGCAGCGAGAAAATCTCCGGCTCATACTCGGTGCTCTGACTGAGGAACGCCGCTCCGAGGGCGAGCATCATCACCAGGGCGAGGGCCGTCACCACATCGGACCTTCCCCGCCGGCCCAGCGTTCCGATACCGAGCGCGGCAATGACGGAAAAGACCCCCAGGCCGACGAGAGGGCTGACACCGATGAGATTGGCTCCGGCGGCACCCGCGAAGGCGCCATTGGGAATGGCATGCGCCGGAAAGGCTGAACCTCGAAGTACGACAAAGAAACCGACCACTCCGGCCACGATGGCGACGATCGTGGCCACTTCCCACGCGTTCGCCATGAAGCCGGAGAACATCAGGCCACCGTACCCAATTTGCCAGTCTCAACGACTCGGCGAATGACCGGGAGTCCTGATACGAGATAGAGGAGGAGGGCGATGGAGACGATGAAGAAACTTACGGGGAGCCCCTGGCCCGAAGACACCCAATAGTAACTGTCGTAGGAAAGGAGGATACCCAGCCACGTCGTCGCGACCCCGAGAATGCACGCAACCACCATGGCGGCACCAATGGTGCGAGTTACTCGTAGCGCGGCGGCGGCCGGGCCGATCAGCAGGGCTGTCGAGAGGATCGATCCAATGGCGATCGACGACAAGGCGACAGAGACGGCGAGAGCAAACATGAACAACAGGCCCACCGTCCGCACACCGATTCCCCGAGCCGAGGCCAGGTCGGCATTGAGAGAGTTCAAGAGAAGCGGGCGGTAGATCACACCCACAAGGAGGAGCGTGACACCGCTGAGGAATATGGCAATGGGAATGACCCTGGGGTTGATGGTGAATATCGACCCGAAGAGGATCTGCTGGGTCGCTCCGGTGGTTGCACTCTTGGTGGTGTCCAGGAACAAGAACAACGCGGCCAGGCCGGTCGCGGCACCGAGCACAATGCCCGTCGCCAGATCCCGGCTCCGGGCCCGTTGGACACCGATCAGGTCCATCGCACCGGCACCGATAACTCCGGCTCCGATAAAACCGACCAGAGGGCTGAGCCCGTAGAAGAAGGCACCGGAACCACCAGTGGTGGCCACATCGGTCAGAGCGTGCCCGGCGAATGATTGGCTTCTTACCACCGTGAAGACCCCAACGATCGCCGAGACGATCGCCGTCACCGCACCCATCACGACAGCTGTACGGACGGGACTGCTGGAGAAGAAGCCCGGTTCGAAAAGAATATGCATGATGGCCTAGGAGACGGTGAGCGTCGGGTGATCCGGGATATCCCCTGCCTCAGCACCGGGTTCGGCCACGACCAGCACCCGACCGTGAAGCTTGAGGACGTCGACGTGGTGTCCGTAGAGCTTGCTCAGGACGTCCGATCTCACAACTTCCTCTGTCGTCCCGCTGGCTGCTCTTCCCTCCGTCAGGTAGACGATTCGATCCATGACCGGCAGCAGAGCGTTCATCTCGTGGGCCGAAAGGAGGATTGCGACATCATGGTCGCTGGACACCCGGTGGAGCAGGGCAACAATCTCCTGGACGCTCTTCGGATCCAGGTTCGCCAGTGGCTCGTCGAGAAGAAGCAGCTTCGGTTGACTGACGAGCGCGTGCGCAATCAGGACCCGCTGTTGCTCACCGCCCGAGAGGCTGCCCACCCTGCTGTTGGCGAAATGCTCGGCGTCGACGTCACAGAGGATCTTGTCGACGAGTTCGCGCTGCTGCTTGGTGCGCCGCCCGAAGCCGTAGCGATGGGCGTCCAATCCGAGTGCCACCAGGTCTCGGGCACGCAGAGGCACGTCTGGATCCAATACCACCTTCTGCGGGACGTAGCCCAGGGATCGGCTGTGCCGAGACAACGGCAATCCGAGCACGCGGATCTCACCCGCGCCGGGTCGCTGGAGGCCGAGAACAATCCTCAAAAGTGTGGTCTTGCCGACTCCGTTTGACCCAATCAGCCCCGTGAATTCTCCTCGGTGAATCTCGAATGACACGCCGTCGAGAATTCTCCGACCAGAGAAGGAGAGGCTGACATTGTCGACCTCGAGAACGGGGACCTCACTCACAGGTGCTCCACTGAGGTTCCGTGTGTCACGGCAACGTTGATGGCAGCTACCTCGGCCAACATCCAGGACTGGTAGTCGTAGCCCGGCGTGGGCATCGTCTCATAGACGGCGACGACCGGCACGCGAGCCGACTGCGCACTCTGCCGGATTGACGAGGTGAGCGAGTCGACCACCTGTGGGTTGTAGCAAAACACCTTCACCTCATGTTTGGTGAAGAACCCCTTCACCAGCGTGACATCCTCCGGTGCCGGGTCAACCCCGTTCATGACGTCGGCCTGAAAGATGAAGGGAGTGCGGTTCTTCGCACCCATCGCAGACAGCAGGTAGTCGGCTACCGGCTCTGTCGTGACTACGTGAATTCCCATGTGCTTCGCCTTGAATGCCGCGATGGCGCTCAACCACGGCTTGAGCGAGAGGATGAATGAATTCAATCTCGCATGGAAGTACGCCGTGTGGACGGGGTCGAGCTCAGAGAGATCCTTGGCCATGACCGTGGCCACAGCCGGCATCGTGTTCGGGCTGTACCAGAGATGCGGATTCGGGGTGTCGTCGGGCAGTCGAAGCACCTTTTGGGCCACGATGACTTTTCTCATCGAGCTGGGTGATGCCGATTCAATATTGTTCATGAAGGCGTCGTACCCGAGGCCATTCTGCACGACCAACTCGGCATGGCTCACTGCCTCCGCCACGCTGGTACTTGCTTCAAATGTGTGGGGATCGGTGTTGGGATTGTCGAGGACGGATGAGACTTTGACGTACTTGCCTCCAATCTGGCCGAGCACATTCGCATATTGGTTCTCTGCTCCGACCGCTTTGACAACGCTCGCCTTGGCACTTCGTGCCGCTGCAGTGGGGGCGTTGAGTCCGAGGAGAAGCGCCGAGCCGAGGAGCGAGGTAGCGGCTGTGACTTTCCCCACGCTGCACAAGGCGTGGCGTGCGCCTGACAGTCCTTGAGAAGGGCTCACGCATAGAACATAGACTGAGACTGAGTCTCATTACAACTGAGACATCAGGCCACTACGCTGGCCGGGGAGGCGACGATCGATGGGAGACAGGCCGTTGCACACGCACCCGAATGTCGGCGGCCTGCACGACCTCGTCGAGGTCCGCCTCCGCCGTGTCGATCAGCGTTATACGGGAGGGCGGCGAGCGATGATTGACCTCTTGGTTACTCTCGGTCACCCGGTGAGCATCTCCGAAATTGCCGTGCACCTTCCTGAAGTGCCAAGGAGCTCGGCCTACAGGCACCTGGTTGACCTTCAGGGAGCGGGCGTCGTCCGGAGGATTGCGGCCAAAGATGAGTTCGCTCGATTCGAGCTAGCCGAGGATCTGACCGAACATCATCACCATTTGCTCTGCACCACTTGTGGCCGGGTGATCGACGTCACACCGACGCCAGCCTTTGAACGGACAGTGGCCAAAATGGTGCAAGAACTCGCTGCTCAGGAGGACTTTCACCCAACCTCTCACGCGTTGGACGTAATTGGGCATTGTGCGAGATGCAAATAGGAATGAGCACACCGCTCGGATCGTCCAACGGAGGACTACCACCAAGGTGGAGGGTCAACTGATAATGACTTCGGTCACACACGATTGCAGTGCAACGAACTCCCGTAAGTTCGACGAAGTCAAGGATCCGATGAACTCCAGGCCACACAACTCCTTTCAAAGGCGCGGCTAGCCGCTCTGTGACATCCTGGTCTGTGGTCTTCCTTCCACGACTGCATTTCGCTGACCCCTGACCCGTACAGAAACGAGCCCGGAAAAGCGCTCTCGCTCAGCACTCTGTATGCCCGAAGACGTTCGGCACACAGTGGAGCGACGGACCCACATAAGGCACCTTGAGGGGGCCCTCAAGGTTGGGGCCCATATTCCGGGACCATCCGTCACGTACCATGACATGGTGGAAATGGCAGTGCAGGAGTCACAGATCTCGGCCCGGCAGGACATCAACGTTGCGCCCGATAAAGAGCCCCAATCCGCATCCGGCCTGGTTGTGGCTCGCCGGTTGAGGGACGACATTTCAGTCCCGTTTTGGATAAGCGCCTCCCGAATCGCATTGGGCTTGATCTTCGCTCATCTGGTGGTCGTGCTCTTACCCCAGTCCCGTCAACATTTCCCGGGGGGGGCTCTGAACAATGGCACCTGGCTGGGGGCTTTCGATCGCTGGGATAGTGCCTACTACGTGAACATCGCGCAACACGGCTACTCGACCCACGACGCCGCCCAGACGGCCTTCTTTCCTGGGTATCCGCTCATGGTCGCCCTAGGGCACACCTTGTCGCTCGGAGTGCTCTCCTACCTTCAATCCGCCACGCTGTTGTCGTGGTTGGCCTTCACCGCGGGAGCGGTCGTCATCTACCGCTTGGCGATAAATCTCTACGGGCAACGGGTTGCCCTCGTCGCCACTGTCCTCTTCTGCTGGTTCCCGACGTCGCTCTTCTTCATGTCGCCGTATTCCGAAGCGCTCTTTGCGCTCGAGATCCTTGTGGTGCTCTCTCTCATTGAGCGCAAGCAGTTCCTGGCCGCCGCTTTTGTGGCGGCATTTGCGTCTGCAACTTCTCCCGAGTCCGTCGCATTGACATTGGCCGTGATGGTGGCTGCGGCACTCGCCGGCAAGGGAACTCTCCGGGTGCTGACGTATGGAGCAATCAGCGGGATCGGCATCGTGGCGTACATGATGCTCTTGTGGGCAAAGTTCGGCCAACCGTTTGAATTCGTCACGGTACAGAAGTATTGGAAACGCTCAGAACACTTTCCCTTCGTCGGCCTCTATCGCAATGTCCTCGCCTTGCGGCACTATCTGGTGGGACCCGGGCCACCACTGGGCGGGACATCGCCCACGTTCAGCAACATCAAGTGGATCTGGCTGCTCGACGACGGAGCGCTCGTTCTCGCCACCTTCCTACTCTTCGGTCTTGCGTACCTGTATGTCACCCGATGGAGGGGTGGTGGGGAGCCGGGAATCGCCCTCGGGCTCGAGACTGGTCCGGTTCCCATGTCGTTTTTGGTCGTGACGTTCGTCATAGTCACCTTGGCCGCCTGCACGACCATCTCCCCCTACGCCCTGCCCACCTATGCCTCGAGTGAGGGCCAGGCACGCTTCATCGGCGTTGTCGTCCCCTTGTACATTGCCGGCGCACTCTTGATTCGCCGGTCTACTGGACTCATCTGCTTTGCCGTTGGAGGGAGCGTCGTCCTCGCGCTGATCTTTCAGGCCATGTACAACCTTGGGTACTGGGTGACCTAAGGGCGAACCGACCATCGTGGTGCCCGCAAATCCGGGTTCGTATCTCCGGCGTGCCGCTTAAAGAGCGCGCAGGACCTCTTCCACGGAGCTGGCGTTCAGACCGGGACCCGGCTCCACTCCAAGCCAGGTCACAATCCCATCCTCGATGATCGCCGCGTAGCGTTGGGAGCGGGAGCCCAGTCCAAAGCCACTGCCGTCCATGGTGAGCCCTACGGCCTGGGTGAACTCACCGTTGCCGTCGGCCAGCATCACGATCGACGTGCCCACGTTCTGGTCCTTACCCCACGCGCCCATCACGAAGGGGTCGTTCACCGACACGCAGACGATCTTGTCGACGCCCTTATTCTTGAGCTCCTCGGTCCGCATCACGAAACCAGGCAGGTGATGGTCAGAGCAGGTGGGCGTGAAGGCGCCGGGGACCCCGAAGAGCACCACCCTTCCTGAGCCCAGAACCTCGGCGGAAGTTGTCACTTCGGGGCCGTTCTCTCCGAACGTGAAGACCTTCACGTCGGGTATCCGGTCACCGATTGCGATTGCCATTTCTCTCCTTGTCCGTTCAGATGGGTTACGTCAGGTTGCCACATCACGCCGTGCCACTCACAAATGCCCAGGGAGCGGTATCCTGCCGCCAGGGCCATTCCACGTGGGATCTTGGCTTCTCGACTGGAACCCTGGGGGGTTGCAATGACACAGGAATTTGATCGCCGATCGTTTCTCGCCGGGGCAGTCGCCCTTGGTGCCGGAGCAACAGTCTTGGGCTCTGGTGCCGAGTGGGCAGGCGCATCGCTCACCAACGGTTCGGGCCGCAACGGCATCTCCTCGGCCAAGCCGAAGCGGGGTGGATCGATCACCTTCGGCATCGACACCGAGGAGGGCGGCTTCGATCCCACCTCGGCCCGTTGGGACGAGGGTGGCTTCCTCTACGGCCGTTGTATCTTCGATCCACTGGCCATCGTCACGTCCACGGGCGACGTTCAGCCGTACTTGGCCAAGTCGATCACGCCCAACGCCGATTTCACCGCTTTTACGATTACGTTGCGCCCCGGGATTGTCTTCCACGACGGAACCCCACTCGATGCCACTGCTCTGCATCTCAACCTGGTCAAGCAGTCGACTTCCATCTTGACCGGTCCGGCGTTCTCCAATGTCGCCTCGACCCAAATTACTGATCCCCTGTCGGTGGTCGTCAACATGAAGACGCCGTGGCAGCCCTTCCCGTACTATTTGGCGGCGGCCCAGACGGGGTACATCGCGGCACCGTCGATGTTGAACAACCCAAATGGCACCTCTCATCCGGTGGGGACAGGCCCGTTCCTGTTCAAGGAGTGGATCCCCAATGACCACTTCACGGCAACCGCCAACCCGCACTACTGGCGCACCGGTCTCCCCTACCTCAGCCAGATCACGTTCAAGCCGATCATCAATTCCTCATCCCGGGTGTCGGCACTCGAAACAGGCACCATTGACATCATGCACAGCAACGCGGTCCGGAGCTTCGCGCCGTTCCGGCACAACCGGAAGTGGTCCTACCTAGACGACAGTGGCCCCGTCGTTGGACAGCCGGACGTGAATTGCGTGATGCTCAACACAGGAGCACCTCCATTCAATAATCACACCCTGCGTGTGGCGTTGGCCAAAGCAAGTGACTCCAAGAAGTACGCCAAGGTCATCGATTTGGGGATCAACGAGCCGGTGTCGGGAATGTTCGTTCAGGGGAGCCCTTACTACACCAAGACTTCCTACCCGAGCTTCGATCCCAAGGGTGCGGCAAAACTGGTCAAGCAGATCAAGAAGGATACGGGCCAGCCAGTCGCATTCACGCTCAATTCCACCAGTGATCCCGATGTCGAGCGAGCCGCCCAGTACCTGCAGCAGGAGTGGTCCCAGGCCGGCTTCAAGGTATCCATCAATATTCAAGGGCAGGCCGCCTTGATCAATGACGCGTTGGCCGGTAAGTACCAAGCCACCACGTGGCGGCAGTTCGGCGCGGTGGCGCCCGACCTCAACTACGTGTGGTGGAGCACGACGACAGTGGCGCCTCCGCTGCCACTCAACATGGCCCGCAACTCCGATCCACGCATTCAAGCCGCACTCACGACTGGCCGTACATCTAGCGATCCCGCCGCCCGGAAAAAGGCGTACCAGCACATCAATCAGTACCTGGGCGAGGACATCCCCTACATCTACGGTGACCGCTCAACCTGGGCCGTGGTGGCCAATCCCAAAGTCCAGAATTTCAACAACGCCACCACCCCGAACGGATCGAAGGCCCTTGGCTTTGACGCCGGGGTGATCTGGCCGGGTGAGGTGTGGGTGAGCTAACGCATCTCCACGTCGTCGAGATACTCGTCTCGCCAGTGCGTGTAGATCTCTTCTGGCAGACGCAGGCAGTACGTCGGCCTCAGGGCATCCACGAAGCTTCGCTCATGGCTCACGGCGATGATCGTCCCGGGCCAATGGCCCAGCATGGACCCGACGGCGGAAATGGATGATGGGTCAAGGTTGTTGGTGGGTTCATCCAAGAGAAGAAAATTGGCTTCGCCGGCCGACAGCATGGCCAGCCCGAGCTTGGCCCTCTCTCCGCCCGAAAGCGTACCCGGCAATTGATCCGTTGCCTTGGAGGGCAGGCCGAACGAACCCAGCAGGGTCCGCCGTTCCCTCTCGGTCGTCAACACGGAATCGCTCACATTGCCCAACGAAGTCAGAGCGGGGTCGATCTGCTCATGCTCTTGGGCGAAGTAGCCAACTTGAACGTTCGTGCCGAACTCCACCACGCCATTGGTGGGCTCCTGGACTCCGGCCAAGCAACGAAGGAGGCTGGACTTTCCGGCGCCATTACGCCCGATGATCACAATGTGGTCGCCCCTGGTCACATGAAAGGTGACGTTGGAGAGTACCTCGTTATACCCGTAGCGCACGGCTAACTTGTTGATCTCAAGTGGGGTGGCACCAGAGCGGAGGGGCGTGGGAAGGCGGAACTTACTCGCCTTCTCCCGCTTGTCGACATGGGTTCGCTGTCCTTCAATGCGCTCGACCCGCTTGTCCAACGACTTGGCGATCTTGGCTCGTTTCGCCGTGCTCCCTCTCATTGAGTCGGCCTGTGTGGAAAGTCGGGTGATCTCTCGCCGTTCGAGCGCTGATGCCCGCTCACGCTGGGATTGGTCTGCCTCGTGCTGGGCTTCGAACTTGGAGTAATTGCCCTTCCATTCGGTCAGTCGCTGATTCGAGATGTGCAGCACCTTGGAAATCGACTGATCCAGGAGTTTCAGGTCGTGGCTGACCACCAGCAATGCGCCTGGGAACCGTTCAAGCTCGTCAAGCAACCAGCGCTTCGCCGATCGGTCGAGATGGTTGGTCGGCTCGTCGAGGATCATCAGTTCCGGTTCCAAAAAGAGCACACGCATCAGGTCGACGCGCCGCCGTTGGCCTCCTGAGAGGGACTCAATGTCCTCCAGGAGGAGCTCTTGGCGTAGACCGAGGCCATCCGCCAGGCGCGCCATGACCGACTCCGCTTCGTAGCCGCCATTGGATTGGAACTTGTCCTGAAGGTCGGTGAAGAGCTCAATGTTCTCCTCCGACGAGTCCTCGGCCATGGCCTGGCGCGCCGTGCCGAGAGCGTCGTCGAGGACGTCGAGACCCCGCCCCGAGAGGATGTGGGAGAAGCCGGTGTCCTCAAGGCCGAGACCACCCGGTACGGGTGCCTGGGGCAGGAAGCCGTAGGACCCGAGCAACCTGACGTTTCCACGATGGCGGAGCTGGGGTGTGGGTTCACCGACCACGACGGAGATGAATGAGGATTTTCCGGTGCCATTTCGACCGACCAGCCCTACCTTTTCGCCGGCTCCCACGACGAATGAAGCGTCGGACACCAGCATCCGATCGCCGATTTCAATAGTCAGTGACGAACCTACGATCACGCCACATTGTACGAGCGTATACAGGGCCTCGATACACTCCGAAAATGCCAACGCTCGAACGCAAGTGGTGGACCCTGATCGCAGTGTGTACTGCAATCTTCATGCTTCTTCTCGACATCACCGTCGTCAACGTCGCCCTGCCCGATATCCAAAGGTCGTTGCATTCGAGCTTCTCTGACCTGCAATGGGTCATCGATGCCTACTCGCTGACCCTGGCTGCCTTCCTCTTGACGGCCGGTGTCGTCGGCGACATGTACGGGAGACGCGAAGTGTTTGCCGTGGGTCTGGGTGTCTTCTCAGCCGCCTCGCTTGTCTGTGGGCTGTCGACCACGCCCCTCATGCTCAACCTCTCACGTGCCGTGCAAGGGGTCGGCGGTGCCATCATGTTTGCTACTTCCCTCGCCCTCATCGCCCAAGCGTTTCAAGGCAGGGACCGCGGCACAGCGTTCGGGATTTTTGGTGCGGTGACTGGTGGGGCGGTCGCCATTGGTCCTCTTGTCGGAGGGGCCATCACGAGCGCGTTCGGTTGGCGCTGGATCTTCTTTGTCAACGTGCCCATCGGAATCGCAGCCGTCTTCATCACCTTTACCAGGATCGCCGAGTCCAAAGACCCCAGTACGCGGCGCATTGACTGGGTTGGCTTCGTGTCCTTTTCTCTCAGCCTCTTCCTGCTGGTCTTCGCCTTGGTCCGGGGCAACGACGAGGGATGGTCAAGCACCACGATCGTCAGTCTCCTTGTGGCCTCATTCATCCTCATGCTGACCTTCTTCGTCAATGAGAATCGAAGTAAGGACCCGATGTTGGACCTGGGCCTCTTCAAGATCCCAGCCTTCGTCGGAGTCTCGTTGGTGGCGTTTGCCCTCTCGGCGTCCATTTTCGCCATGTTCTTGTATCTCACGCTGTACGTACAAGATGATCTTGGTTTCAATCCCTTGCCGGCTGGTGTGCGGTTTCTCCCCTTGACGCTCCTCGCCTTCATGGTTGCTCCGATTGCCGGGCGTTTGACGGTGCGTGTGCACTCCCGTTACCTCCTCGGAACGGGAATGCTCCTCGTCACCGCCGGGATGTTGCTGATGGCGCATACGAACCCCAATTCAACGTGGACGGTGCTCCTACCCGGGTTCTTTGTGTCTGGAGCCGGGATCGGCATGGTCAATCCGGTCCTGGCGTCTGGTTCCATCTCCGTCGTGCAGCCACAACGCAGCGGGATGGCATCGGGTACAAACAACACCTTCCGCCAAGTGGGCATCGCCACGGGTATTGCCGTGATGGGAGCCATCTTTCAGAGCCAGATCGTCAGCAGGACATCCGCCGTTCTCCGTCAGACCGCTGTGGGAACGTCGGTCATCCATCGAGATGGCACTCAACTGAAGGCCGCGCTGTCGGCAGGAGAGGTGCACCAGTTGGCGTTGCACATACCGATCGCCGCCGCCCGATCCGCCTTGATGCATGCGTACCAAATCGGCTTCTCGTCCACCTTGAACCATCTGATGACCATCGGTGCCATTGTGGCGGCCGCAGGATCAGTGGGGGGCTATGTGTTGGTGCGGCAGCGTGACTTCGTGGTTCCGGCCGGAGGTGGAGGCGGACATGGTTGAGCCATTCGTTCTGGAGGGAACCCACGTTCGCTTGGAACCGCTGTCCGAATCCCATATTCCGGCTCTGGTCGAAGCGGCCGCTGAGGACCGCAGCAACTACCAGTGGACCTACACGCCGGACGGTGTCGATCAGATGACGAGCTATGTGGTTGACGCGCTGGCCAAAGTGGCCACCGGCGCCCATGTGGCCTTCGCGACCGTCCACTGTCGAGCCGACGGCGCCGAGCGTGTGGTCGGTGCCACGCGCTTCTGCGAGATCTCCTACTGGCAGTGGCCTCCGGGCGCCTCCAACCAACGCCACGGCATCCCTGATGTGGTGGACATCGGATTCACCTGGCTGGCCGGTTCGGTCCAGCGCTCACCCGTGAATACCGAGGCCAAGCTGCTCATGCTGGGTCATGCCTTCGAGGAGTGGCGCGTCCACCGGGTCGCCCTCCAGACCGATGTCCGCAACAAGCGGTCAAGGGCGGCCATCGAGCGCATCGGCGGTCAGCTCGACGGCATCATGCGCGCCGACCGCCCGGGATCCGACGACACGGTGCGCACCTCGGCCCGATTCTCGATCTTGGCTCCCGAGTGGCCGATGATCCGCGCTCGCCTTTCGGCCCGACTGAAAGGCCAAACGACCGGTAGTTGAGGGTCAGTCAGGCGGGCGCCAGTGATGCCGAGATCTTCCGTCGGTGGAGGTCCTTGACGGCAGCTTCTGCCTCATCCTTTGGGCGAACGGCTGCCACGGCCTTTCCGGTCTGATGGATCTTCCAGGCGAGCTGGTCGGCCCGCTCAACGGAATGGTTGAAGATCTCGACGAGCGCTTGAATCACCGTCTGGAAGGTGGTGACATCATCGTTCCAGACGATCACAGCCCACAGGTCTTCCGTGTCGAAGAACGAATCGACGTCCGCGTCATTGAGCACGGGACTGGAGATGGTCGATGGCATGTTGAGCGTGATGGTCATGATGGTCATGATGGTCATGATGGTCATGATGGTCATGATGGTCATGATGGTCATGATGGTCATGATGGTCATGATGGTCATGATGGTCAGTCGGCCGATTTTCGGACCTGTGCAGTGTAGTACCGCAAGATAGCGTTCGGGAATGAAAGCAACCGTTCTGCAAGGTCCCATGGAGGTCCGGCTGCTGGAGGTTCCCGACCCCGTGCTTCCCGGGCCGCACGGGGTGATCGTCACCGTGGAACGAACGGCCATTTGCGGATCTGACTTGCATCTCTACCACGACGCTCCTACTGGGTTGGGTATCCGCTTGGGCCACGAGGCGATCGGCACGGTGGCCGAAGCCGGAGCCTCGGTTCGCACGCTCAGTGTGGGTGACCGGGTACTTGTGTCGGGAGTAATTGGGTGTGGCCTCTGCGCGCCCTGCGTGGCCGGTCAGCCCAACCTGTGCCGGGCCGGGCAATCCGCCGCCTTCGGCACCATGGCCGATTTGCCCGGAGGCCAGGCCGAGGCGATGGCGGTCCCCTTTGCTGATGCCTTTGCCTTGCCTATCCCCGATGGGGTGACTGACGAAGAGGCGGTCCTGCTGACCGACATCCTCCCCACCGGGTATGCCGGTGCGGAACGAGCCGCCATCCGGCCCGGATCGACGGTGGTGGTCGTTGGACTCGGTCCGGTCGGCATCATGGCGTTGCAGTGCGCCAAGTTGTACGGACCGGCCCGGATCCTCGCCGTCGACATGGTGCCCGAACGACTGGCCCGTGCAGAGAGATTGGGGGCTGAGCCCATTGACGCCAGGATCGCTCCCGGATCCCAACAGGTACTCGAAGCCACGTCCGGATGGGGCGCCGATTCCGTCATTGAAGCGGTCGGGGCCGACGCCACCGTGCTCGATGCCCTCTCCTGCGCCTCCACGGGCGGCACGGTGTCCGTGGTCGGCGTCAATCTCGCCATGGCTCTTCCGTTCCCCATGGGCCTGGTCTTTCTCAAGAGCCTGACGGTGCGTGCCATCTTCGCCCCGGTGCCCGGGACGTGGTCGGCGCTCGTCCCGTTGGTCCAGGCCGGGAAGTTCTCCCTGGCCGAGACGTTCACCCATCACATGGGCCTCAGCCAGGTGGCCGAGGCGTATCAGCTCTTCGACTCCCGAGCCGACGGTGTCTTGAAGGTCTTGCTCGACCCGAAGGCCTGAACACCGTCGGGATCGTCCGGTGTGCGGTTGAGCACGGCCGGCCATTCGGCCATGCCCAAATTGGGGCGGGCAAGAAACCATGGTGCCGGCGGAGGCACGATCAACCGGGTCAGGGCGTCGACAATCGGCTCGTAGTTGACTCTCCACCCCTGGAAGTGGCGCCATGAATCTTCCAGGTCGCGTTCCAGAGGGAACTTGATCGATTCGAGTCGCCGGAAACCGTCAGCGAACTCTTCTCGAGTGAGGCGGATGCCGGCTGTAGGAAGCGGGTCGGTCTCATGGGGCACCTGAAGCGCCCGGGCCATGGAGCGGAGGCAGCCAGTGCCCATGGAAAGGCAAAGCCGAGCTTGATGCGGCGTCTGCTGAGGGCTGACCGAGTGGTAAAGCGCGGCCGAGTCCATCATGGCGACCAAACCCACGAGCCAGCTGCGCGAGGACACCGGGGATCGGAACCACATGAGGGCGGGATAGTTGGCGTGACTCTCCGATACGGCCGCGGCCCAGCGCTCCCAGTCCGAATAGAGGGGCGGGAGCTCGTCCATGGTCATCAACATGTGGTGACGGGCCAGGATCTCAGGTCCCCAGGCCGGGATGCCCGACCGGGTGGCCAGGAGGGTCACTTCGGTCTCCCGGGTGGCAAATGCGTTGTAGAGCGCCGGCAGATAGGCGATTTCCAGCGCCACGACCAGCAAACCGGTTCCGGCGGCGATGATCTCAAGGGCCTTGGTTCCGCCTTCATTCCCCGTGGCAATTCCAAGCGTGAAGACTGACGAACCTGAGATCGCCATGGCCGAACCGAAGTCCCGACTGCTGGCCCACCAAATGATCAAGCCGAAGCCCAAGACGAGGAGAACGAGCCACACCGCGAACAGCATGACCATGGCGGCGGGACCGATGAACGACAAAACCCTGTCCCGTACCTCGTAATTCGGGAGATGGGGTGACAGACGGCGTACCGACACCCCAAGAAACCGGGCAATAGCTCGCATGGCGCGTGACGAAGTCACCCGAGGGACCACCAGGGACGTGAACACACTCCACGCCGTCCCGGCGACAATGGCGATTCCGGAAACTAAGGCCGCCAGGCGGATGAGCGTCTCCACTTTGTCATCCTGCCAGACCGATGCGCCTGATCAGACGGCGACTGCCTCTTCACCGATCAACCGGGAGTATTCCTCCCGCACGCGGGCCTCATGTTCCTCGAAATCACGTCGGGCCGACGCTGGGTTCCAACGCCCCTTGGTCAACCAGATCAATGGGACGAAAACGACCATCCCAACCAGATCGACATAGAACCAGCGCTGCCACTGATGTGGCGCCTTGCTCTGGGCCGACTGCAGATCGTTCAACGCCGACTGATGAGCCTGAATGAACGCCAGCTGATCCGTGTACGGCTGAACCAATGTCTGCAACTGGTTCTTGAAGGCTGCCAGTTCAAGGAGTCCCTTCGATCCAAATGCCTTTTCGGCCGCTGCGATGTTGGACGCCGAGGCGTCCTTGGCCACGGCGGCCGCGGCTGCCGGATCCTTGGCCAGCAAGGTCAGGAGGGGCTGATGGGCCCTGGCAAAGGTGATCACGTCCGGGTGCCGAGCCGCAAAGTCCTGTATGGATTGGCCGTGAATGATTGTGTCCGCCACCGGCAGGTTGTCCACAATCGGATTGACGCTGGTGATCACCAGCGGAAGCACGATGAACGACAATCCGACGGTCAGGCGGATGATCCAGCCCCAAAGGGCCAATCCCGTGGCGACGAGTGCGGGGTTCCTGTTCTCGACGCTTTCGGTGTACCCGGCCATCCATGGCGCAAAGACAAGCGAAACTCCCACCGCCAGGAGTGAGGCTTCGAAGGCCAGAGTGTAGTAATTGGTATGCGGGTGGGTGGCGTTGCCCAGGAACACCACAAGCATCACCATTGACACAACTGCGCCCAAGAGCATGAACGGTTTACGAACCCTCAGGGCATCCGAGAGGAGGCCGACGACGATGAGTCCCACGATGTCCGCCAGCCAGAACCATGTATTGAGCCCATTGGCCTGCGTCACCGTGAAGTTCGTGCCATTGGCGTTCTTGAAGATCACCGGGTAGTAGATCGTGAAGAGGACGGCGGCGGCGTAGTAGGCGAGCAGGAACGTGGAGATGGCGATCGACGACCCGACCAGGTCCCAGTGCAGGATCTGGCGCCAGGGCCGCTCCGTTGCTTCCAACAATTCGTGGTCCGTCAAGCCACGAGCCTTCGCCTCCACCAATGCCTGATCCCGTGCCGACACCATCAACTGATCACGAAGCTGCGGGGACAGATCCTTCAAGGCGAAGAGTGAGATCAGGAAGACGGCCAATGCCGCCACGCCCGAAATCACGAATTGGCTCTTCCAATGGGACTGACCGAAGTGATTCAGCGTGTGCAAGGCCACCAGGGAAGTAATCAGGCTTCCCGCCACTGGGCCAATGGTCCAGAATCCCATCGCTGAGGCTCGGCCCAGTTGGGGGCTGAAGTCTCGTACGAGCGCCGGCGTGGCCACCAGAATGGCCCCCTCCACAATGCCAATGAGCGACGTCACCACGCCGTAGGACCACTGACCGTTCGTCAACGGTATGCCAATCGCGGTGAGGATGCCGACGATCAGGAGTCCATAGATCACGACATTGGTTCGTCCCAATCGGTCTGTCTGGCTGGCCGGCAGGGAAGCAAATGCACCCAGGAGATTGGAAACCACGATGATGCCGATGTAGAAGGAAAAACTCATGTGGAAGCCGGCCAGGATGTTCGGCGTGACTCCGGTCTGCGTGTAGTACACGTAGTACAAAACGACCGTCGCCAGGACGGCCAAGCTCAGGTAGCCGGCACGACGCACACCCTTCGGGTACACATCAATGGTGTGGTCGAAGAGCAAGCGTCCCATTCGACTTTGCACGTGTGGCTGTCCTGCCGCTGCGGCGTCAGCCGACGCTCCTGGACTCATTTCAGACCCCCGATGCTCATCAAGTAGGAGGGGAATGCTCCACTCCGTTGACGAAGCTAGCGCGGTCGGCCGCGGGCATCGTGGCCCATCGCTCCGATGGCATTCCACTTGCCACCAGAGACGCGGGTACCTCGACCACTCTCGACCGTAGGAGCTCGCCCAATCCCTTGGCCTGTGTATCCAGGCGCAGATTCGATGCCACACCCCACCCCAGGATCCCGTGTACAACAAAATTCACGGCTCGCAGATTGGGAAGCGGATACCGGCTCACGGAAAACGGCTCAACTTCGGGCAGGGCTGCGGTGAATAGTTTGCAGTCAAATTCGTCCTGCAGCCATTGGGCGACGTCATCGTCATCGGCCCAAATTCCGATATTCGCGTTCCCCCCCTTGTCGCCCGAACGGGCACCGACCAGGACCCAGAGGGGAACACGCATTGTCTCACCGAGAGAAGCTGATCGTGACGCAGCCGGAACACCTGGGGCCGGGTCGGCGCTCTGATGAATGGGGAACAGTGTCGGAGGGGACGCAAGAATCGGCTTCCCGTCGCACTCAATGCGGGGAACCACTTCGCCGACCGCAATAGTGGTCGGCCAGTACCGGGCCACACCCTGGGCGGCCGTTGGGGCCGACGTGAAGAACGTACCGGGGTAGCTGGCCAGGCTTGTCTCGACGACGGCCCCGGAGAAGGCGCGTCCTACCGCTTGCTCGTCGTGGCCTCGCACACCCAGGCGCAGGAAGGCCATGCCGTGACCGGTCAGGTCGCCCGAAAGATCTTCCGACGTTTCTTCGAAGGAAGACCGTCCGCCGGGAATGCCGGCCCATACCGTCTCAGCGGCCCGGCGCGCCTTGCCCGTCACTTGGGCACCGGTGAGGGCCAGAGTCATTGAGTTGCGCCAACCGGCATGGAGATTTGCCGTCACCTTCAAGGATGCGGGAGGCGTCTCGCCTCTCACGGCGCCGATCCGCACGCGGTCGGGTCCCTCCTGCTCAAGGGCGATCGAATCGAAGCGGGCCACGGCGTCGGGGCTGAGATAGCGCGGCCCGCCGATCTCATAAAGCAACTGGGCCGTGACGGTGCCGACGGTGACCGCGCCACCGGTGCCCGGATGCTTGGTGATGACGGACGATCCGTCCGAAGCGAGCTCCGCGATGGGGAAGCCGATCCGGTTCGGTTGTGGGATGTCCTCGAAGAAGGCGTAATTGCCTCCGCAGCATTGGGCGCCGCATTCAATGACGTGACCCGCCACGACGCCACCGGCAATGGCGTCGAAGTCCCCATCGTCCCAGCCGAACGTGTGGAGCGCCGGGCCGACCACGACCGACGCGTCGGTGACCCGGCCGGTCACCACGACTTGTGCCCCCGCCGCCAGTGCATCAGCAATAGGCCTCGCTCCCAGATACGCGTTGGCGGTCACCAAAGGAGCGTCCGTGGGCAGAGGCTCTCCGGTGTCAAGGTTGACGAACGGCACTCCAGCTGCTTGAAGCTCAGGAACCCGGCGGGTGATGTCATCACCCGACACCGATGCCACCCTCACCTCGAGACCCTGGCGCCTGGCCAGTTCCTTTACGGCGGCCGCCAGCCCCTCCGGATTGAGCCCGCCAGCATTGGAAACGACGGTGATGCCACGCTCCAGGCAGGTGGGGAGCACCTCCTCGAGCTGACGGAGAAAGGTCCGCGCATACCCTCCACTGCGGTCCCGGGTCTTGTGGAGGATGTACATCGTGAGCTCGGCCAACCAATCTCCGGTCAGCACGTCGATCGGCCCACCTTCGACCATCTCGCGGGCCGCTGAGACACGATCGCCAAAAAAACCACTGCAGTTGGCAATCCGAAGCACCCCGGGTGAGCCGGTCACGCGGGATCAACCGCCATGAGGAGGTCACCCACATCCACCTGCTGGCTCGGCCCACACAGGATCCGACTGACCGTTCCGGCACCCCCCGCCCGGAGCGTGTGCTCCATCTTCATGGCCTCGAGAACCAACAGTCCGGCCCCCTCGCAGACATCGTCCCCTACGGCCACAAGGACCTTGGTAACGGTGCCGGGAAGAGGCGCTCGGCACTCTCCGGCAACGCCATTCTGCTCGTCGGGATCATCCTCATTTCGCAGCGCAAACGTCGACTGTCCTTCAGGTCCATTGACAAAGGCCCAGTGGGCCGAGATTCGCACCCGGTACCGTCGCCGCATACCAGAGGACGTGAGATCCACCACGCCGTCATCGGTCACGGCGGTGCCCACCTCGTGCCACTCGTCACCGACGAGAATGCTGGCCGGACCATCGGGCGCGGGAACCCGCACTTCAATGGTGCCCGCCGCATCAACGAACAGGTCGCTGTGCAGCGCCGTGCCGACATTGCGCCACCCCGCGGCACGGACCGGCACCAGACTTCGCCCCGCTCGAGCATCAAGGAGGGAGAAGGCCACGGCCGCAGCATGACGGTGGCGGGTTGCCTCGGGAAGACCGGCATCACGCAGGTCGGCGCGGTTGTCCAGGAATTCGACCCCGATGTTGCCTTGTTGAAAAGCACCGTCGGAGAGAATGGCGCCGATCATGTCCCGATTGGTCTCCAACCCGTCGATTTCGAGTGCGGCCATCGCCCTGCTCAGCCTGGCGATGGCCACGTGACGACTCTCGCCCTCGGCCATGACCTTGGCCACCAACGAGTCGTAGGCCGGACTCACCGTACTCCCTGACTCAATGGCGCCATCGGTGCGAATGCCATCGCCCTCGGGCCAGCGCACATGATCGGCCGTGCCCGGTGTGGGTTGGTAGTCGTCCCGCGGTCTCTCCGCGCACAACCGAGCCTCAACGGCGTGACCAGAAATGGAGATGTGTTCCTGAGTCAGGGGAAGCGGCTGGCCGGATGCGACCAACAGTTGAAGACCCACCAGGTCCAGACCGGTCACCAACTCCGTGACACCGTGCTCAACTTGAAGGCGGGTGTTCATCTCCAAGAAGTAGAAGCCACTCGGGTCGACAAGGAACTCAACGGTGCCCACGCCGTAGTAGCCGACGGACCGGGCCGCCAAGATGGCTGCCTGCCACATGCGGGAACGTGTCTCGACATCGACCAAAGCCGCTGGCGCTTCCTCAATGACCTTCTGGTGGCGGCGCTGCACTGAGCACTCACGGTCGAAGAGATGGAGGACCGCTCCATGGGTGTCACCGATCACCTGGACTTCGATGTGGCGCGGCGACGGCAGGTGCTTCTCCAGGAACAATTCATCGGAACCGAACGCCGCCGCGGCTTCCCGCCGCGCCGCCGAGACAGCATCAACGAGCTGACCGGGCTCGCCGACAAGGCGCATGCCACGCCCGCCCCCACCGGCAGATGCCTTGACCAGGATCGGATACCCGACCGATTCCGCCGCCTGCGTCAACTCACCACCGGAAATGTCGGCGGACAAGACCACGCTCGGGAGCACGGGTACTCCGGCCGCTGACACCGTCTCCTTGGCTCGTGGCTTGTGTCCCATGATTCGCATCGCCTCGGGTGGAGGCCCCACCCAGACGATGTCCCCCTTGGCACACGCTTCGGCCAGGATGGGGTTCTCGGAGAGAAACCCGTATCCGGGATGGAGGGTTCCCGCCCCGGATTCGTGGGCCGCATGGATGAGTGCCCGTGGGTTGAGGTAGGTCTCCGCCAATGATGACCCGGGCAAGAGGATGGCAACGTCGGCTTCTCCCACATGCGGGCTCGACGCGTCGTCGGACGCAAAGACGGCTACGGCCTCCCAGCCGGCGTCATGGGCACCACGGATGAGCCGGCGGGCAATCTCCCCCCGGTTGGCGATCAGGACGCGATGGCGTTGGGCGGGAACCATCAGTGCCGGACGACTCCGAAGGTCGCCGTCCCTTCAACCGTTGCCGAATGCACGGCGGTCAGCGCGATGGCCAGCACGGTGCGGGTATCGCGGGGGTCGATGATCCCGTCGTCCCACAGGCGCCCGGTGGCGTACTGCGCCGTCGATTCCTCCTCAATCTGTGCCTCGGTGGCTTGACGGAGCTCGTCATCGGCCGCTTCGTCAAATGGCCTCCCGGCCGCTTCGGCGGCATTACGGCGGACGATGGAAAGGACACCGGCCAACTGCTTGGGCCCCATCACCGCAATACGGTGATTGGGCCAGGTGAACACGAAGCGTGGGTCATAGGCCCGTCCCGCCATGGCGTAGTTGCCTGCCCCGTAGCTTGCCCCGACCATCAGCGTGAGGTGGGGCACGGCCGAGTTCGATACCGCATTGATCAACTTGGCGCCATCCTTGATGATTCCACCCTGCTCATAGCGCGTCCCCACCATGAACCCGGTGATGTTCTGTACGAAGAGAATGGGCGTGTTGCTCCGATTGCACAGCTGAATGAACTGGGCCCCCTTTTGCGCCTCCTGGGAGAAGAGAATCCCGTTGTTGGCCACCACGCCGATCGGGTATCCCCCGATTGACGCCCACCCACAGACCAACTGCGCCCCGTAAGACGCCTTGAACTCCTCGAATCGGGAACCGTCCACCACCCGGGCCAGGATCTCACGAACATCAAAGGGCACCCGCACATCCACCGAGGCGATACCCAGTAGTTCCTCGGCCGCATAGAGGGGTTCCTCAGCCGGGCCGGCCGGGCCGGGCCCGAGGCGTTGCCACCGGAGGTGCGCCACGATGCCGCGGGCGATGCGGAGTGCCTCATGCTCATCCCGGGCCAGGTAATCGCACAGCCCCGACGTTCGGGCGTGCATCACAGCGCCGCCCAGGTCCTCTTCGTCGGCGTCCTCGCCGATGGCCATCTTGACCAGGGGCGGCCCGCCCAGGAAGACCCGGGCGCGCCCTTCGACCATGACCGTGTAATCACTCATGCCGGGGAGGTACGCCCCGCCGGCTGTCGACGAACCCAGGACGACGCAGACAGTGGGAATGCCCTGAGCCGACAATTGGGTCAAGCGGCGGAACTGTTCGCCTCCGGGAATGAAGACATCGGCCTGGCGAGGGAGATCGGCCCCGCCCGACTCGACCAGGATCACCAGTGGGAGGCGGTTGGTCTCGGCCACATCCATGGCCCGAAGCAACTTTCGGATCGTGGTGGGACTCGTCGTCCCGCCTCGAACCGTGGGGTCGTTGGCAATGACCAAGCACTGCGTGTGCGCAACCTCGGCCAACGCCACCACCACTCCCCCGCCGACGGGGTCCCCGGTCTCCAGGCCGGCCAACGGGCACAACTCCAAGATCGGCGTGCCCGGGTCCGCCAGGGCTTCAAGGCGCTCCCGCACCATCATCTTGCCGCGGGCACGGTGGCGCTGGACGTACAGCGACCCTCCCCCGGCGAGCAACTGGTCGTGGAGGGCTCGAACTTCTGACACCAGCTCACCCATGGCCCGAGCGTTCTCCCCGAACTCGTCGCCGTGCACGGCCAGGCGGCTGCCAATCGGCGTGCTCACGGCGATGTGGGCTCCCAGGACGGCGTGCGTTTGTGCAGGAAGGCGTCCATCCCCTCGGCTGCCTCTGATCCCGCAAAGAGGGCGGCCGAACGCGTCGTGGCCTCAAGCAGCCCGTCCTCCCAGCCGGCCTCGCCAAGGTCGCCGAGCAATTTCTTGGTGGCCGCCACCGCCCCGGGCGCCGACTTGAGCAGTGAAGCCACCTGGCGGGCCACCCAGGTGTCGAGGTCTGGTTCGGCGTCCACGACGTCGGTGAGCAGCCCGACCCGCTCCGCCTCGGCCGCTCCGAATTTCTCACCGGTCAGCGCGGCGCGAGCGAGAAACCTGCGGTCCATGACCCTGAGGGCGGGCACCATGATGATCGCCGGCGCCACACCAACCCGGACTTCGCTGAAGGCGAAGGTGCTGGTGGCCGCGGCGACTGCCATGTCAGATGCGGCGATGAGGCCGAGACCTCCCGCCCTGGCGTGACCATTGACTTGAGTGATGACCGGCACCCGGGAACGGACGATGGCCGTGAGGATCTCCGCCAGGCGCGTCGGGGCGTCGGCGGCACGTTCCGACAGGTCGGCACCCGAGCAGAAGACGGTGCCCGAACCGGTGAGCACGACGGCGCGCACGTTCACGTCAGTCGTTGCATCAAGAAACGCCTGGGCCAGCTCTTGGAGCAGGCGGGCCGACAGCGCGTTGCGGTTCTCGGGTGAGTCGAGCATGAGGGTGCGGATCGCTCCGTCATCCTCCACTCTCACGATCTGATCCGTCACGAATGCGCAGTGTAGGGGGCCTGCGCAGGTGGGGGAATCGAAGACGTGCGGTGATATCGTGCGCCGGTGCTTGAGACCGACGAACACCGGCTCTTTCGCAAGACTCTGCGGGACCTCTTCGAGCGTGAGATCGAACCCCATGTCAATGTCTGGGAATCGGCTCGTACCTTCCCTGCTCACGACCTCTTCGCCAGGCTCGCCCCGGTCGGCATTTTCGGGCTGGAGTACGACGAAGCGTACGGGGGCATGGGGGCCGATCACTCATTCACCCTCATCGCGGGTGAGGAGATGGGTCGCATCAGTTGCGGGGGGATCCCCATGGCCATGGCGGTGCAGATGTCGATGGCCACCCCGGCGCTGGCCCAATACGGAACGGCCGAGCTCAAGGAGGCCTACCTGGCACCGGCCATTCGGGGCGAGTGCGTGGCTTCCATCGCCGTCACCGAGCCCGATGCCGGCAGTGACGTGGCGGGCATCAGAACCCGGGGCGTCCGCGACGGCGATCAGTGGATCATCAATGGGTCAAAGCTCTACGTCACCAACGGCACCCAGGCCGACTGGCTCTGCCTCCTGGCCCGCACTTCGGACCAGCCCGGTTACCAAGGCATGTCGCTCATCGTGGTGCCGACGTCGACCGATGGCGTCGTGGTCTCACGCAAGCTCGAAAAACTCGGCATGTGGTCGAGCGACACCGCGGAGCTCTCCTTCACCGACGTCCGCGTCCCGGTCTCCAACACCATCGGCGAGATCGGGCGAGGCTTCCAGCAGCAGATGGTGCAATTCCAGGCGGAGCGGCTCATCACGTTCTACAAGCAGGTCGGCTCCATAGAGTTGGCACTGGCGCGCACGAAGGCGTATTTGGCCGAGCGGCAGGCATTCGGGAAGCCCCTGTTGGCCAACCAGCATCTCCAATTCGTGCTGGCCGAACTAAGTGCCCGCCATGACATGTTGAAGCACTACGCGCGCACCACCGCGGACGCCGTCATGCGGGGAGAGGACGCCACCCGATACGCCACCATCGGCAAGTTGATGGGCTCCAGGCTCCAACGAGAAGTGGCGGACACCGCGGTGCAGTTCCACGGCGGGATCGGCTACATGGACGAGCACTGGACGTCGCGCTTTTTCCGAGACACCCGCCTGGACTCCATCGGCGCCGGAGCCGACGAGGTGATGCTGCGCATCCTCGCCCGCATGGATGGCTATTCGACCGAGTAGCCATCCCTAGGTGTGCCGGAAGACCGCCTGTCCTCCACCGCTGGCAATCAACTGCCTGTCCCGGGACCAGACGCGACCCGTCCACGAGAGGAGCCCGTCGGCGGCCACGGGCGAGTGGGCGTCCAGGAGGAGCCATTCCGAAGATGTGCCCGCATGCTGGAACGAGGCGTAGAGGTCAAGGCTGGGCGCGATGAACGGAGGCTCCATATACGCGTGGGGGCGGGACCCGGCCGGCCAGCTCAAGACGTCGAGCACGATCAGGGACCGCGCCGCGTCAATCCACGGATCGTCGAAGGTGGCCCTCGGGGCGCACCGCAGCCAGGTGCGCCAGGTAGGCGGGAGAGGGCCAGGTGGAGGCCACGTCTCGGTGTAGTCGATCGGCTTCTGATCGAAGTTCCTCCAGAAGGCGAAGGGCGGACCATCGTCGTCGGGCCTCAGCTCGGCGAACGACCTCAGGTCGTCAGGATCGGGCACGTCAGGCGGGTGCACGTCATTGTGCGCCAGCCCTTCCACGTGCCCTACCGACCAGACCATGGCTTCGAGGACGGGGCGCCCGTGCTGCGTCATCTCGACCCGCTGCGCCAGCACGGTCCGGCCTGAACGGAGGGGTGTGACCATCAGATCGACCTCCTCGAAGGCCGCCACGGAGAGGTAGTGGCAGAAGAAGCTGGCCGGCCGGGCAAACGGGCTGACGGCACCGGCGGCCCGCAAAGCAATGGCCGCCACATACCCACCTGCGGGTCCCCAGATCTCCCAGTCGTCGCCCACCAGGGCCGTGAACCGGCGCGCTCCCGTGTCGCTCCCCCCCGACACAGGTTCGACTGCTGTCTGCACCCCGAGATCACCCATTCGTTCTGCGCTCCCGCCACGTCTCGATACTGAGCTCGGTGACCACCACGTCCTTACCATGCAGCATGCCGGTGGTGGTCAGGAAGGGCGTGAACCCCAGGTGCTCCATGACCTTGCCCGACGCCACGTTCTCCGGTTCAAAAATGCTGACCAGGCGTTCGAGTCCCCCGTGGATGAAGCCCCAATCGACCGCGGCCGCGCCGGCTTCGGTGGCCAGACCCCGGCGGCGGAACGCTCCAGCCAGGCGCCATCCCACCTCCACCGCCGGGAGGATCTCGGGCAGGAAGTGCGGCACCGCCAGGCCAGCCCAGCCGATCATGACCCCACTTCCCCGGTCGATGAGCGCTTCAACTCCGAATCCGTCGGATCCATAGCGCTCGATGGTCCTGGTCAGGAACTCGGCCGACTGCACCGTCGTCATGCCACGGCGCAACGGATACCACCAGAAGGACTCTTCCGCGTGGATCACCGCCAACTCATCAAGGTCGTCATGAACGAACGGCCGCAGGATCAGGCGCGGGGTGGTGAGCGTCGGGATGACCATTGGTGAACGGGACGATCAACCGAGCGGAAGTCCGGGGGCTTCGGCCAACGACGGATCCCGCCCCGGCCGGGCCGAGACGGCGTAGAGCTGATCGGGCCGGAACGACCGGACCGTGCGGTCCCCGGCGCGGCCCCCGACGACCTCAACCCATTCCGCACCCGACTCGCCGTTGGTGACATGGGCCACGAAGGCCCACGTGGCACTGCGGATCCGGGTGCCCTCAACCTGGACCGGATCGCCCGGGAGCAATCCGGCCCATTGGGTGACGCGGCGGAGATCAGGCGGCGCCATCACGCCCGACCCTGAGGTCAACCAGCCGATGCCGCGCCACGACGGTCGATGCGGATGGGAAGAGGATGCGGACCGCCGCCACAAGCGCCGCCAAGGAGATGGCGGCATATCCGTAGGTATTGAGAACGTGTTCCATCTGGAACTCACTTTTTAGTGCATGGGTCGGCGGTCTCCGGACCTCGCCCTATTCTGGCCGCCATGGCGCTCACCCCTCCTCGAACCCTGACGCCATCGAAGGTGACGGCCTTCACCAACTGCCCGCTGGCCTTTCGGTACACGCAGATTGAGCATCGCCCCGAGCCGGCCTCACCTCATGCGGTCAAAGGCACACTGGTCCATGCCGCCCTGGAAGGCCTCTTCTGGAACCACGAGGCCGGTGCCCGCACGGAGGCGGCTGCCGGCGGGGAGCTGGAGCGGGCGTGGTCGATGCTGCAGTCGGATCCGGAGTTCACGGAGCTGGCTCTGACCCGGGAAGCCGCTGCCTCCTTCCTGGCCGACTCCAGGGTGCTGGTGGGCAACTACTTCCGATTGGAGGACCCCAACGCGGTGCGGGCGATCGGCATCGAGCTGGGAGTGGAAATCAACCAGGACGGGATGCGGCTGCGGGGCATCATCGACCGGCTCGACATCGGATCCGATGGGTCCCTGACCGTGGTGGACTACAAGACCGGGAAGGCGCCTTCGGCCCGTTACGAGCAGATGCGCATGGGGGGGTCCAGACCTATGCCCTCCTGTGCGAGCGGGTGCTGGGGCGGGCGCCGGCCGAAGTTCGGCTCCTGCACCTGCGCGATCCCGTGACGATCTCGGCGGTGGCCACCCCGCAGACCATCCGGGGGCAGCAGCAACGGACAGTCGCCGTGTGGGGCGCCATTGAGCGGGCCTGCGAGACAGAGGACTTCCGTCCGAAGACAGGCCCGCTCTGTAATTTCTGCCATTTCAAGCCTTCGTGCCCCGCCTTCGGGGCGGCATGAGCGCGCTTCGATGAGCGATCTCGATGACGCCATTGATGCTGCGTTCGAGCCGCTGCGCGGACGACCCAGTATCGACCGAGCCGCCGCCGTGGTGTCGAACCTGGCTGACTACGGCTTCGTCTGGGTCCTGGTGGCGCTGCTCAAGGGTCGCCGCCGGGGTCCGGATCGCCGGCGCGCCGTGGTGCAACTGGGAGCGGCCGGTTTCTCCTCCCTCTTCGTCAGCCGGGCGGTGAAGTCGGTGGTCGAACGCCAGCGGCCCGACGAGCACCTGGCGGCCGCCGTGCGCACCCCGACCAGCAGCAGCTTCCCGAGCGGGCACACGCTGGCCGCCTTCTGCACCGCATTCGTCCTGGCCGAGACCGAGGTCCAGACCACGGCCTTTGTGGGATTCGCCGGCGCGGTGGCCGCCAGCCGGATCCATCTGAGAGCCCACCACCCGACGGACGTGCTCGGCGGGGCTGCCCTCGGATCTGTCCTCGGCCTATGCCTGCGGCCCTTGGTCAACACAGTGACCCCGGGGAGCCGGCACCGGGCGGCACGTGCCCGGCGGGGAATGGGGCGGCGCCCCTACGGGTTGAAGGAACTATGAAGCCATTCTCCGTGAACTGGGACTATCGCTGCCCCTTTGCCCGCAACGCGCATGAGCATGTGCTCGCCGCGCTGGCCGATGGGGCGGACTGGGACGTCACATTCGTCCCCTTCTCCTTGAACCAGGTCCACGTGCCCGAGGGTGGAACACCGGTGTGGGACGAACCCACCAGGGCGCCCGACCTGCTGGCTCTGGCGGCCGGAGTGGTGGTCCGGGACCAGTACCCGGACGAGTTCGGGCGCGTCCACGGCGCCCTGTTCACGGCCCGTCATGACGAAGCGCTCGACCTCAGGGTGCCTGACGTGCTGTCCGACGTGCTGGATCGGGCAGGTGTGCCGGGGGCCAAGGTCCTGGCCGAAATCGAGTCGGGGGGGCCGATCGACCTCATCCGGCAGGCCCATGAGCAGGCCGTCGGCGAGTGGCGCGTCTTCGGGGTGCCGACCTTCGTCGTCGACGGGCGTGCCGCGTTCGTGCGCCTCATGAGCCGACCGGAGGGCGATGCTGCGCTGGCGCGCCGCACCATCGAAGGTGTGGTGCAGCTCTTCGACGCTCAGCCGGACCTCAATGAGTTCAAATTCACAACGCTTTCGCGCTGAGGCGTGGGCCGATCAGGCTCTGGCCAGCTCGCTGATCAGCGTGATTGTGCGCTCCCGCTCCACTGCGTTTCCGACCACAGAGGCCACGAAGTCGGTGGCTCCGGCGGCGGCCAGCGTCTCGATGGATGCGATGACGCTGTCCTCGTCGCCCAGGAAGGCGATGTCGGCCGGGCTCTGGGCACCTTCCTTGTCGAGCATGGCCTTGTAGGACGGCAGGCTCGGATAGATGGCGTTGTCCTTGTTCACCCGCTCCCGGACCGCCTCGACATCGGCCGTCACCGAGACGGGCAGCGACACACCGATGCGGGGGGCCGGTCGCCCCGCCTTCTCAGCGGCGGCGCGGATCGTCGGCGCAATGTGCGATTCGACGGTATGGGTGCCGGTCATCCAGGTGGCGGTGCCGTCAGCCAACCGTCCAGCCAGATTGAGCATGGTGGTACCGAGGGCGGCCAGAAGGACAGGCGGTGCCTCGACGTCAGGGATCTCGAGTGGTTGGAATGAGTGGGCGGTGACACGCTCCCCGGTGCTGCTCACCGTCTGACCATGGAGAAGGGGCATCAGGGCAGCCAGATACTCCTTCATGTAGCGGGCAGGCTTGTCGAAGCTGATCCCCCACATCCCCTCGACGACGACCTGGTGCGACAACCCGAGGCCGAGGATCAGCCGGTTGTCGGTGGCCGACTGCACCGAGAGGACCTGTTGCGCCAGCATCATGGGGTGGCGGGGATACACCGGGACCACCCAGGTGCCCAGCCCGATTCCGGGTACTTGGGCCCCGGCCGCAGCCAGGAGGGTAAGCGCGTCATGCCCGAATATCTGGGTGGCAAAGGCGTAATCGAGACCGGCCTCGGCATAGCGCGTGAGTTGGGCCACCGTATGTGCGAGCGGCTTGTCCGTGTCGATGAGCGTTCCGATACGCAGGGGTTTTGTCATGGCTACGGTGGTCTCCTCGCCTAGTGTGCCGGTCGTGCCCGCCACACCGCTCCTGCCGAGGTTAGCGACCTGAATACACACCATGTCGGGGTCGTGGGAGCCGGGCAGCTGGCTCGGATGGCGGGTGAGGCGGCCCATCCGGGAGGGGTGTGTCGTGTGGTGTCGGGTCAGAAAGTGGCCGAAATCGCCGGTGCGGTCGGCGTGATGGCCATAGAGGTCTTTTGGTCTGTGGGCCGGTTCCTGGTCGACGAGGTGACCACCCGGCCCCACAATTCTGGCCACTGGACCATTGAGGGGGCTGTGACTTCCCGGTACGAGAAGGACTGGAGCGCCGTGCTTGACCTGCCCCTGGGATGGGGCGCGCCCCAGCACCCCCAGGTGGCCGGCGTCGATATCTTCGGTGGTCCTCCTGGCGAGGATCCCGGGGTCCTTCTGACCTGTGGCCTGGCCATGGAGGGGGCCCATGCGCACCCGTATGGCATAGGGGCGACTTCAGGACGCAAACTGGGAGACATGACCGTGTGTGGAGACGACCCCGAGGTGGTGCGGGAGAGAGTTTGGGCCGCCGCCCGGGCCCTGGGGACACCCCGGCCTGATGGTCTGCGCCGGCCCGCCGGAGTGCCGTCATGAATCGGGAGGCACCCCAGGTGGCGGTGGTGATGGGGAGCGCATCTGACAAGGGTGTGATGCATGACGCCGTCGAAGTGCTGGCGCGTTTCGGCGTGCCCTACGAGGTCCGGGTGATCTCGGCCCATCGGACCCCCGACGACGCGATCGCCTTCGGGCGCGGGGCGACAGGGAGAGGCCTCAAGGTGATCATCGCGGGAGCGGGTGGTGCCGCCCACCTGCCCGGGATCTTCGCGGCCGTGACCACTTTGCCGGTGATCGGTGTTCCCGTGGCCCTCGCCCAACTGGACGGGCTCGACTCGCTCCTGTCTATCGTCCAAATGCCCCGAGGTGTCCCGGTCGCCACCATGGCCATCAACGGGTCCCGCAACGCCGGCCTTCTGGCCGTCCGTATCCTGGCGGTTGGGGATGCGAAATTGACGGCCACCATGCTGGCCTACCAGGAAGAGATCGCGTCGGACGCCCGGGCCCAGGACGCCGACGTCACCGGAGAGGACACGGAGGGTGTCTGAGGCCAACCTGGCCCAGCGTCTCGGGTATTCGGGCGAGGCCAAGGTCTTGATCATCAACGCCGATGATCTCGGCTCGTGCCATTCGGCCAATGTCGGGGTGTTCGAGTGCCTCGCCTCGGGGACGGTGACCAGCGCCACCTTGATGGTCCCCTGTCCGTGGGCCCGGGAAGCATCGAGCCGCTACCGGGGCGAGGACATCGGCGTGCACCTGACCGTGAACGCCGAGTACGAGCTCTATCGGTGGGGGCCGATCACCCATGCGCCCTCGTTGCTCGGCGGTGACGGCGGTTTCCCAAGAACAGTCCAGGATGTGTGGGATCACGCTGACCTCGATGAAGTGCGACGCGAGTGCCGGGCTCAGATCGAGCGGGCCATCCTCTGGGGTTTCGATGTGAGCCACCTCGACGCCCACATGGGGACGCTCCAGCTTCGTCCCGAATTCTTCGACGTGTACTTGGACATGGCGGTCGAATTCGGCCTTCCCTTGCGCATGTTCAGCACAGGCATGGAGCGTTTCGTGGGCTTCCCGGCCCGAGCCGTAGCGGCAGACGCGGGTGCTGTGTTCACCGATCACATGCGCTTCGTGCCTGGAGTCGGGTCCCGTCAGATGTTCGAGAAGGATCTGAAAACGCTGCGCCCCGGTGTCACCGAGTTCCATCTGCACCCGGCCGTCGACAGCCCGGAACTGCAATCGCTGGCCAGGGACGACTGGGAAGCCAGAGTGGACGATCATCGAATGATCTGCACCGAAGGCTGGGTCCGCCAGGCCATTGATGCCGCCGGAGCCACGCTGATCGGATTCCGTCCTCTGCGCGAGCTGGCTCGGGCCGGGGGCTGAACTGATGCCCGAGACAATCGTGCAGGGTGTCTCGCTCTATACCAAGCAATGGGATCGACATGCGGAAATTTTCGACCTCGGCCTGACCTATGGCGGGATCGAGATCCGCCGTCCAGGCGAGTCGGCCCGCCTCCTTCCCTGGGCACGTGTCTCCGAATGGGAAATTGAAGAGCGCCGAGGTGGCGTCCTCCTGACCCTCAGAGGTCCCGGCTCAGTGACGCCTCTGGTCGTCCCCAAGTGGAAGGTCGACGATCTCGACTCCATCCTCCGTGATGTCACGTCCCACTCGAATTGGTCGATTGCCGAGGCGGAGTCATCTGTGGAGGCTGCGGCAGCGCTTGTAGTGGAGCCGGAGCCGGAGATTTACCCGGCACCCAAAGCTCGGGTCGAAGCCTCGCTGGTGTCCGACCCAGGATTGGACCCGGAGCTCGTGGCCGCGGGCGGACCCGAACTGGTGAACAAATTTGAGGCAGAGCCGGAACGCGTGGTCGAGCCAAGGTCAGATGGGGACCTGGGCTTTGAGGACGTCGTCTCGCGGATCCTCGCACCTCCTCCGATCCGTACTCCCGACGAGAGCGAACGTGGCACACCGTTGACACAGGTGACACCAGTTGAAGCCGTTGTTCCTGGTGACGGTATTGCTGTGGCTAGTCCGGCCGCCGGTGACGACGTGTCGAGCAAGCTTGTCTGGCCCAGCGACGACCCGCTGCGGGAACTCTCTGATCTGTCTTGGCCCACCTCCATGGGGCAGAATGGGGACGATGACCCCGTGCCAGAGGATTTCGTCCTGCCGGAGATTCCGGTGCTGAGGTCAGCGGCGTATTTTACGGAATCAGCGGAGGAATTTCCTTCGGTGGCTGACCGGGCAACGGTTGATCAGGAGCAACTGGAAGAACCGATGGAGCTCTTGGATCCGGAGCCCATTCCGGAGCCGGTCGAATTTCTGGCACCAGTCGAGTTCCCTGCACCGGAGCAACTTCAAGAACCAGTTGACCTTCCAGTCACCGTCGCCCACCTGGCGTCCATTGATGTGTCCACATCGGTACAATTCCGTGAGCCTGCGGATCTCCTGATACCGGAAAGGGCACCTCAGCCGGTCTCACCAGCCATCGTGATCCTGCCGATTGAAGGGTCATCCGATGTCGCCAAGCCGGTACCCGCTCGAGCGGCCAGACGCAGAAAGAGCCGGAGGGCACCCATCCTGCGAGCTGCGACGGCGATTGTGTTGTTGGCCTGCCTTGCCGCCGCCGTTGCGTTGGTGCTGGCTCAGAGCGCGGGTGCAATCCACTTGAATTTTCTGGGGCCGCCTGGCTGAGCTATTCGGTGCGAACTCCCTCGAACAGGTCGGTCTCGATAACGTCCGTGCCACCCAGGCGACTGTGCGCCAAGCGGAACTCGTCAACGGGGTGGATGTCCTTGAGGACTTCAGGTGGCAAGCCGAACCAGAATGGGGAGTTGGGGTCGACCTGGGTGGCATGGGCCTTCAGCGCCCGTCCCCGGACGTCTTGGAAGCCTTCGATGTCGATGGACGTGGTGAAGGCTTCATCCCGGGTCAGCCGGGAGAGCCATTTCTCGTCGAAGGGCGAGGTCAGTCCGAGCTCAACGAACTTGGCGTGGATCTGGCGGAAGCGTTCGGCCGGCCACACCGAGTAGTACATCTTGGAGGGGGCGAACGGGGTGCCGGCTCCGGGGAACTGATCAGGGTCTCCCGCCGCGTCGAACGCCACCAGCGAGATCTCGTGCACCCTCAGGTGGTCCGGGTGCGGGTATTCCGATTGATCGTCGGGGTAGGTCAACATCACCTGCGGCCGTTCCCTCCTGATGATGGTCACCAGCCGCTCGACGGCCTCGTCAAGCGGGGCCCGGGCGAAGCAGTCGGGTCGGGCGTTGGCCTCGGAATCGGGCATCCCTGAGTCCCGGTAACCCAGCATTACCGTCTCCTCGTACCCGATGATCTCGGTGGCCGCCCTGAGTTCGGCCATGCGGACCCGTCCGATGTCGGCTCGCACCTCAGGTGTGTCCATGGCGGGGTTGAGGATGTCCCCCTCTTCGCCTCCCGTGCAGCACACCAGGACCGTCCGCACACCCTCAGCGTGATACCGGGCGACGGTCGAAGCACCCTTGGAGGCCTCATCATCAGGGTGCGCGTGGACGGAGAGGAGACAGAGGCGGTCAGGCACGGCGCTGACCTTAGCGTCGGGCCACGGCTGAACCGGCTCGTGACACCTCTCCCTCGCTGGGCCTTATGCTCATGGCCATGGCAGGCACGTTCAAGCGGATCATGTCGATCTTTCAATCCAAGGCGAACAAGGTTCTCGACAAGGCCGAGGACCCTCGAAACACGCTCGACCTCTCCTACGAGAAGCAACTTGAGCAGCTCCAGAAGGTCCGCCGTGGCGTGGCGGACGTAGCGACGGCGCGCAAGCGGATCGAGCTCCAGGCCCAAGGGTTACAAAAGCAGGCCGACAAGCTGCAGACCCAAGCCAAAGCCGCTCTCCAGCAAGGAAACGAAGATCTCGCTCGCGAGGCCCTCTCACGGCGGGCCGCTCTCGGCGAGCAGCTCACCGAGCTGAAGACGCAGCATGAGCAGATCAGCGAGCAGGAGCAAAAGCTCATTGATACCTCGCAGCAGCTCCAGGGACGGGTCGAGCGATTCCGTACACAGAAGGAGACGTTGAAGGCCAGCTACACCGCGGCTGAAGCCCAGACCAAGGTCGGTGAGGCTGTCTCGGGGATCTCGAACTCCATGGGCAGCGCGGGTCAGACCATGCAACGGGCCCAGGACAAGATCGCCAGCATGCAGGCGCGTGCCGGTGCCATCGACGAACTCCTGGCGTCCGGGGCCCTCAATGACCTGAGCACACCGGTGGATGACATCCAGAAGGAGCTGGACAAGGTGACGTCGACCTCCCAGGTCGACAACGAGTTGGCCGCCTTGAAGGCTGAATTGGGAGCCGGCGCGGTCAGCGAAGCAGCAGCACTGCCCGCGGCCGATGCGAATGGAACGGAAGGCACGCACACCTGATGGCGCTGTCCCGCAACATCAAAGCCGATCGGGGACTGACATCGCGCATGCTCATGACGGGGTTCTTCCTCGTCGTTCTCTACGCGGTGCTGATCGGGGTGCTCTTCATCTTCATCAAGAGCCTGATCGTGATCCTCGTAATCGGGTTCGGACTGCTGTTCTGCCAATACTACTTCAGCGATAAAATTGCCATGTATTCCATGCACGCCAAGGTGGTCACGCCCGAGGAGGCACCTGAACTGCATGGGGTCATCGATCGCCTCTGTGCCTTGGCTGACATGCCCAAGCCGAGAGTGGCCATCGCGCAGACCGACGTGCCGAATGCCTTTGCCACTGGTCGTAGCCCCAAGGCAGCCGTGGTATGCGCCACAACCGGATTGCTCCGCCGCCTGGACGAGCCCGAGATCGAAGCGGTCTTGGCCCATGAGATCTCTCACGTGGCACACCGTGATGTCGCCGTCATGACGATCGCCAGTGGCCTGGGCATGCTGGCTGGCCTGCTCACGCGGGTGATGTTCTACTCCGAGATCTTTGGTGGTGGCCGGAACAACAACAACAACAGCAACGCCGCCGGCTTCGAGATGGTCATCATGCTGGTGTCGATCCTGGTGTACTTCATCAGTTTCCTCCTGACCATGGCCCTCTCCCGCTACCGCGAGTTGGCCGCCGACCGTTCGGGCGCGTTACTGATCGGTCGCCCATCGCAGCTGGCCTCCGCCCTCATCAAGATCACCGGTGAGATGGGCCGCATTCCCACCAAGGACCTTCGGGCCGCCGAGCCGTTCAATGCCTTCTTCTTCGCACCGGCCCTGGCCAGCAATGGCGCCCAGAGCCCAGGTCAGGGCCAAGGCGGAGGGTTCAGCCTCGGCAACCTCTTTCGGACCCACCCCACTCTTGAGCGCCGCCTGGCGCAGTTGGACGCGCTGGAGCACCAGCTCGGCCAGGCTGGCTGATCCCACCCGTTTCCCAGAGTGGGCCTCTTCGACACGTTGCTCGGTCGCACCAAGCCGGTCAAGGCCAATCTTGACGCGCTCTTCGCACTCCCGACGGCCGCTCTGACGCTGCAGAGCGCCGGCGGCCTCGTCTCGTCCGGACATGCCGGGGTGTGCTGGAAGCCACCCTCCGGGCAAGGGGCCGAAGATCTGCAGACCGAGGTGTCCGACCTGGTCGGAGACGGGTTCACCCACGCACAGGACTCCTTTGGCTACGGCTGGTTGCTGCTGACCGAGCCTGAACTCGACGATCTGGTGACCAAGGCGCACATGGCGAACACCACCCTCACCGAGGCCGGTTGGGGGCCTCAACTCCTGTGCTCGGTCTTCGGGTTCGTGCCCGGGGCCGACGCCCCGAGTGATGCGAGGGCGTTCTCACTCGTCTACTTGTACAAACGAGGCACGTTCTATCCCTTTGCTCCGACCGATGCCCAAAAGGAACGGCGGGACACCGAGCTCGAGTTACGCGTCCGCACCATGCTCGGCGTTGACCTTCCGGTCGAACAGGACCTGGCGCGCTGGTTCCCCATGTGGGACTTGCCGGTCCATTGAGCGTCGATCGCATCATCACCCTGGAAGGGGCCGTCAACTTCCGGGACCTGGGAGGGTACGCCGCCAAGGACGGCATGCGCACTCGCTGGCGGGTGCTGTTCCGGGCCGACGGTCTCAGCGAGTTGACCGAAGCGGATCTGTCGGTCATACGCGAGTTGGGCATCCGCACCGTGGTCGACCTGCGGTCGGGAACCGAAGTTGAGCAGAGCCGCTTCAACGTGGATGCGCACCCGGTGGAATTCCACCACTTCCCCTTCATTCACGAGCTGCCGGCCTCGGACATGTGGGAGTGGCGGCCCGGCCTCCTCGGGACCCAGTACCGGGAAATGCTCGATGACGCCGGGGACCAGATTGTCGGCGCCCTCGAAGCACTGGCCGCACCTGAGGCCCAGCCCGCGGTGTTCCACTGCACTGCCGGCAAGGACCGCACGGGGCTCCTCTCGGCCATAGTGCTGGCGCTTCTCGGCGTGCCCGAGGACACGGTGGTGGCCGACTATGCCCTCAGCGGGGCGGCCATGGAGCGCCTGCGAGCCAAGCTGATCCTGAAGTATCCCGAGGGCAAGGACGTCATCACCGGCATCGACGAGGTGTTTTCGGCTGATCCGGGCAACATGGTCGCCCTCTTCGCTCACCTGCGCCAGCACTACGGGTCAGTGGAGGCATACGCCGACCGCATCGGCGCTTCGGCCGAGCTGCTGGCCCGATTGCGCTTGGTCCTGCTCGAACCGGCTTCCTAAGTCTGACGGAGGGGCCGCAAGAGGTCGATGGCCGCGGCCAGCGCCAGGTCGAGGACCGTCAGACCACCCGAGTCATGGGTGGTGAGGACGAGGGTGACGGTGTTCCACCGGATGTCGATGTCGGGATGATGATTCGCCGCTTCGGCGGCTGCACCGACCGAGTTGACAAAGGCCAGCGCAGCGGCGAAGTCGGCCAGTTTGACCGTGGTTACCAGCTCATTGTCCCGGCGCGTCCAGGCCAGGCTCTGTTCGGCCAACGCCGCGTCGACGTCCGAGGACGAGAGCAGACGTTGCTTCACGGGTGCGTCATGTCTTCGGGCCTCACGGCGGCATCGAACTGCTCGGCCGTGAGGAGTTCGAGCGCCAGGGCGGCTTGGCGCAACGTGGTGCCTTCCTTGTGCGCCTTCTTGGCCACCTTGGCCGCATTGTCGTACCCGATGATCGGATTGAGCGCGGTGACCAGCATGAGCGAGTTCTGCACATGGAGCTGTATTTGGGTGTGGTTGGGCTGGAGGCCCTCGACACAGAATTCACGGAAGCCGCGGCAGGCGTCCGTCATCAGTGCGATCGACTGCATCACGTTGTAGATGATCACGGGCTTACAGACGTTGAGCTCGAGATTGCCACGGCTCCCGGCCATGGCGACTGCGGCGTCATTCCCCAAGACCTGGATCCCGACCATGATCATGGCCTCGCTCTGCGTCGGGTTCACCTTGCCCGGCATGATGGATGAACCCGGCTCGTTCTCCGGCAGAACAAGCTCGCCCAGCCCGCTGCGAGGGCCCGAGCCCAACCAGCGCAGGTCATCGGCGATCTTCATGAGGGACGCGGCCAGGGTGCGCAACGCACCGTGGGAAAAGACCAGCGCGTCGTGCGCGGCCAGGGCGGCGAATTTGTTGGGGGCGGTGACAAAGGGCAGCCCGGTCGCCTCCGCAATGGCATCGGCCACCCGTTGGCCGAATTCGGGATGTGTGTTCAGGCCGGTGCCCACCGCGGTGCCGCCAGCCGCCAGCTCGTACAGCCCCGGGAGCGTCAGTGCGATGCGATCGATGTCGGCGGTCAACTGCGCCACGTAGCCGGAGAACTCCTGGCCCAAGGTGAGCGGAACCGCATCCATGAGGTGGGTACGGCCGATCTTCGTGATGTCGGCGAAAGCGACCTCCTTGTCGTGCAGTGCGTCGCGCAGGGCTCCGACGGAGGGAAGAAGGCGGTGGACGATCTCCTCGGTGGCGGCGATGTGCATGGCAGTCGGGAAGGTGTCATTGGAAGACTGCGACATGTTCACGTGGTCGTTGGGATGGACGGGCACCTTTGACCCCATGACGCCGCCGCTGAGCTCTATGGCCCGGTTGGAGATGACCTCGTTCGCGTTCATGTTGG
>PNAT01000016.1 GCA_003169675.1 Acidimicrobiaceae bacterium | reverse complement strand
CAATGTCCTGAACTCTCACACCTTCACCTCCACTGTGTGATGTGCCAGATTTTCTGGGACAAGTGAACCCTCAGACGGTATCTCTGTCACGGCGCTGGTCAGTTCGACCCGGCATCAGTCAGACCGTGCCGATGGGCGTAGGCGACTGCCTGCGCGCGATCCCGGCTGCTTGTTTTGGCAAAGATGCGATTGACGTGTGTCTTGACCGTCGCCTCACTTACGAAGAGATCGCTCCCGATTTCAGCATTGGACCGTCCGGCGGCGCCCCGGGTGATCGGGTGAACGTCTTGTTCAACGTGCCGCCGCTGCCTGCGGGCTGCTCGACGGTGCAGCTGAGTGTGGCGTCGTACACGAGGACGTCGTCCCAGCACCACGCGGATCTCTTCTCGTCGGATTCCGGGACGTTCCTTCCCGGGGGACGCTACGAGATGCAGGTGACGTCGGCGCCGAGCTCGACACCCGCGCTGGAGCACGTTGTTGTGGTCTTTGCCAGTGGCTCGGTTCGTCCACGTCCGCACTACGGCAACACGCGGATCGACCGCGGACGGGGCTGAGGAGTTCACCCTCCGTTCCCAAAGAAAAGGGTAATGAACGAGAAACGCCGCGCGCAGTGACCAGGCGCATGTGGTGCCCGCACCAGGCACGAGATACCCCTCGGCCGCGCCAGAGCAGAACGTTGACCAATTGTGAAGCGCAAGGTGATAAATTGCACTTGGGACGGCAAGGGGCGCAGAGATGCGCCGAGGGAGGAACGTGTGTCTGCCCGGAGCGTGCTCAGTGATGCCGAGTCAGAGGTCCCCGTGACCGAGACCATCGACGCCCTCACTGCGCTGCTCGCCGAATCATCCAATGCGATTGCCGTGGCGTTGGGAAGCGATGGCTCCTTGGCGCCGATGCCCGACGCGATCCCCCTGCACGGGCGGGACACCTTCCTCGAAGGCTGGGGGCTTGATCTTCTCACCGCCGAGGACCAAATCCTCTTCATTGAGGGCCTGTCACGCGCCCAGACCGAGCCGATCGTTCGCTTCGAGGTCCACCTGTTGGCCGACCCTGATCAGACCATGACCGTTCACCTCTTCGATGTCCGGGCCGATCACGGCGTGCACGTCGTCGTCTTCGAGGCACCTGATGCCGACATTGTCAAGAGGTCCGTCGAGGCACGGGCGGCGCTCCGGCGCACCGTGGCACATGTCAAGAGAGACTCCCTGTCCGTCTTTTTGGAGGTCGATGATGCGACCACGAAGCTCCTTGGCTGGACCCCGGCTGAACTGAAGGGCCACCGAACCATCGAGTTCGTCCATCCAGATGACGTGGAGGGGGCGATCGAAAGTTGGATCGCCCTGCGGGCCGGGAAGGGTGTCGGACGCATCCGGGTCCGTTACCGGCACAAGTACGGGCATTACGTCTGGCTTGAGGTCACCAACGAGAACTTTCTCGATGATCCCGACCGGGGGTACGTCCTGTCCGAGCTGGTCGACATCTCTGATGAGATGACCGAGCTCATGGCCCTGCGCGACCGCGAGAACCTGCTGGCCCGCCTGGCCGATGCACTGCCCATCGGCATCCTCCACCTGCATCCCGACGGTGAGGTGATCTACTCCAACGAGCTGGTTGTCGCCCTGCTCGGGAAGATCGACAGCCTCGACATGCTGATGCAGAGCGTCGTCGAATGCGACCGACCGTCCCTCGATGCGTCCCTGAAGTTCGCCCTGCAGGGGCATCCCGCCAACCTCGAGGTGGGTGTGCGCCGCGGCCTGGAGGAACGTCGGTGCGAAGTGACGTTCCGGACACTGGCCAACGAGAAAGGCGGCCTCGCCGGGGTCATCGTCTGTGTGTCCGATGCCACCGATCGGAGCCGCCTGCGGGCCGAGTTGGAGCATCGAGCAAGCTACGATGCCCTTTCGGGCTGTCTGAACCGGATGGCTACGGTCACCGCGCTGGAACGGGCCCTGCGTGATTCGAGCCAGGTTGCCGTGGCCTACATCGACCTGGACCGCTTCAAGGCGGTGAACGACGAGCTCGGCCATGCGGCCGGTGATGAGGTGCTCCGCGTCGCCGCCGCCCGCCTGCGCAGCGCCATCCGCCTCGGTGACCGGCTCGGTCGCATCGGGGGCGACGAGTTCGTGGTGATCTGCCCACGGGGAGACGAGGAATTCGAAGAGGAGGGACTGGCCACCCGCTTGACCGAGGCCCTCGATGGCGACGTGGTCTTCGCCAAGCAACGCATACCACTGCACGCAAGCGTCGGGACGGCCGTCTCACTGCCGGGGGAGTTGGATGCCGGTGCCGTGCTCCACCGTGCGGACACGGCCATGTATGTCGTGAAGCACCGGGCCCATGCGGCCGCGGCCGCCCTCGATCCAGTGCCACGCCACACTCCGGCCTGAGCCTCATTCGCGTCCGGCCCGGCGGAACAGATGCACCCGGCACCGGCGGCACCGCCGGCGGACGGCACTGCATCGTTCCTGGGTTCGGTCCCCATCCTCATCGTCCCATTCATCATTGATGCCGAAACACGGGCACCACATGGCTTGACCGAGACAGGCCGGGCATCTCTCGACGCAGCAGCCCGGGTGATGCACCCCGTCCAGGGGCGCCCGGCAATCACTGCACACCTCGGGCTGGGGCAGGTGCCTCGGGCGACTCTCCTCACCCCAGCGGATCGGCTCGTATGCCCTTCCCCCGATGATGATGGGGTCGGGCCGGCAACTGATCTCCTCGGTCATCTCCCCACCACAAACTTCGCAGACGGCCACGTCCCCTCCTTCTCGGGTGTGCATCGGGTCGATCATCTCAAGGCGGTGTGACATCGGGTCCGGCGGCGGAACCTGTCAACAAGAATG
>PNAT01000168.1 GCA_003169675.1 Acidimicrobiaceae bacterium | reverse complement strand
TATTTACGTGTCATCACACTAGGAGCGAGCTGGCCCGGTTGGGCGGCCTGCACACCCCACACTTCCACGCCGTTCTGCTCGCACACCCCGTAGGCGAAACCCGACTTGCTGCCCTGAATGATCAGGTTGGTCGAACCCACCGCGGCCGGACACGGATTCTTTCCGACCGGAAAGTCGCTGTTGGGCACCGCGATCAGGTTGGCCGTGCTCCCGAAGTCGTCGTCGCCCGCACCTTGCTCATTGGGGTTGCCGGTGTTGTAGGCGTTGGGGGGCTCGAACCAGTTCCACACCCGCACGCCGGTGACCGGGTCGAGGCCGAAATCAGCCTCGGAATGGGCATAGTCGTCGTGCGCATAGGTGGTCGAAGGGGAGGGATTGGCGGCGCAGTTGCCCGTGCCGAACACGACCAGGCCATCCGGCGAGGAATTGCCGCTGTGTGTGATCTGTTTGGGTTGCCATACCGGGTCGGTGCTGGCCTGCGACTGGTAGGAGTTGTTCCCAGCCGGATCGACATAGCTGGTATCGAGTACGGGTGAGGCCCACACGTCGCCGCACGCATCGGCCCAGGCCAGCGAGTTCATGCCGATGCCTGGGACATTGGCGGAGTTGCAGTACGCGTTGGCGGTGCCGTCCCCGCAGCTCAGAGTCAAGGCATCGCTGCCGCCGAACTCCGACGGGTACAGCGTGACGTCGCGCTCGGGCTCGTAGCGCCAGATCAACGCTCCCGTTTTCGCGTTGAAGGCGAAGAGTCCGGTGACCTGGTGCCCGGGGCCACTGTTGTCGTCGTCGCCCACGATGACCTCCGGCGGGCTGACAGACGTGTCGACCATCGGGGACGACTCAATCTCAATTGCACTGGTGGGCGCGTTGGGGTCGAAGTCCTGGGCCCATTCACAGGCGCCCGTGACGGCATCAAGGGCGAAAAGCGTTGCTCCGCCACCGAAGTACACGGTGGGATCACCAAGATTGCTGGCATTCTTCCCGACCACCGGCGACACGTTGGCCGAGGAGGTGATGGCACCGAATCCTCCCCCGTGCCGTTCGACGTAGGGATTGGTTGGTGCGTCGAGGAAGCACGAGTGCGGGATCTGCATATTGAATGTCCAACGACTGGCCCCCGTCGCCTGGTCCACAGCATGGAACAAGCCAGACGAGTCGCCGGCGTACACCGTGTTGCCAGACACGATCGGCTCGGCCGTCACGGCACCAGGTGTCGAATCGAACCAGGCGGGGAGCAAGGTGGCGGCCGACACGTTGCTCAGGGTCGAGCAATTGGCGGCCGTGCGCCCGGCGTCATGCTGGTACACCGGCCAGGTGTCGGAGCACGTGAGCCCGTGGGCCGTGGCGCGTAGGGCGGCGCCTGCCGGCGCGAAAGAGGAGCTCGCCGCGCCGGACAGCCCGGCAACCAGCAAAAAGCCGAGCACCGCACGACCAACCCTGATGGGGGCTTGGCTCCAGGCTGCCGACCGCGCACGAACGACGCGGATCTGACCCCTCATGACGGATGGCAATGCTCCTCGCCCCTCCTGACCTTCCAGCCCCTCGAACAGGCGGGTACTGGATCTCCGTCCGAAGCAAATCCTGTGTCTGAGCGCGACGAAGCCTTCCTTCTCATCACATGGATAACGTGTGGCAGATGGCGTTCTTACGAAGTCGCGCAATCCTGGCCGCCTTCATGTGTACCGCCGGCATCGCGGCAGGATGCTCGTCATCCACTCCGCCACCGACTGCACATTCATCGGCCATACCGAATGGCTTGGGCACACCCTCACAGCAGGCTGCCTTCTTGACGACCAACGAACTGCAAGCGCTTCCCGGTGCCCCGGCCGGTCTCACGGTGGCCCCCAGCCGCAAGGGGTCGCTCTTTCAGGATCCGGATCCGCGGAGCCCTTGTGGGGCTCGGGTGACCCTGCCCGATTTCTCACAGGGCACCCAGATCCAATTCCAATCGGCCACATTGGCCGCCTTCCAGGTTGTCGTGGACCAGCCGGTGCCGGGGGCGGCCGCCTTTGTCACGGCGTGGCAGAAGGACACCCGAACCGGTTGCTCGCCCTTCACGAGCCGGACCAATACGGGGTCGACTCAGATCTCCCAGCTCGTGGCGTCCATCCCCATGCCCACCCTGGTGGATCAGGCGACCGGGGCCTGGAGCACCATCAATGACAATGGCCAGACGGTGGACTCCTACGGGATGATCCTGCGCTCAGGGGGTCGCCTCGAGCTCGATGTCCTGATCACCCAGGCACCCCTGCCCCTCTCCTTTGTGGCCGGCTTCGCCCGCGAAGCGGAATCTCTCCTGAAGGCCTCGCTGTCTGCCTCTTGACCTTTGTCGAACCAGATGACAATCCTGTCGGTTTCGGCCCCGGATCGAGGTCCAGACAAACGGCCGTTGGGGAAAGGTTCCCCATAGAAGAGCAGCTCAGAGGCATAATGCCGCCCGATCAGCCAATTGTCAACGCAAGATCGGGGGTGATGCGAGGTTCTCCGTACATCAACGTGGCCATTGGGGGGAACCTCAGGACGGCTCACAACCGAGTCCGACCGGACTTATGGAGAAGGGGAACTTCAATGATTGGTTTCAGGGGAAAGACGGCTTCCGCCGTCATCGTCTCGGGCGCACTCGCCGTCGCCTCCTTGGTCACGTGGGCCGGCATGGCCCAGGCCGTCACCGGCGGCGGTTACAGCCCCAGCCAGATGGATTGCCAGGCCTTCGCCGACGACTGGGCCACGCCCCCGGGCATGGTGTACCCCGGCTGCCACAACCTTGCTCTCAACGTCGAGAGCGGCGGCACGACCCAGGGCGCGGCCAACGACTCCAACACCCGTTACGTCGAATTCGGCCAGGACCAGATGGGCATCGATCCCAAGTCTTCAGCCACACCCACCGAGTACCAGATCGGCTATCCGGGCAACACCGGCAGCCCGCACGCCGGCTGCGTGGCCGCCAACACCGACGGCACCGGTGGAAGGTCGGCACCGGCGAGCCAAAAGCCCGTACCGGCCAGCCAGGCCGAGAACACCCCGTCCGGGCAGTACGGGCAGTACGGGCAGTACGGGTGCGGCAACAACAAGAACGGGACCGGCCTCAAGATCAACTACGACTACTACCAGTGGTACTGCCCCATCGCCGCCGCAGCCGGCCAACCGTGCGAGGACCCCAGCTACGGGACCACCTGGTACCAGCTGGACCATGGCACCTCAGTCGCCTACAAGCCGATCGTGGCCAACGGCCTGCTCGTCTACTTCGGTGAGGACGATAACGTCGACAACACCGAGCACGACGGCGTCGGCCCCTACAACAACGCCGCCGGTTTCAAGAATGACTCAGGCGCCCAGAACGGGCCATCGGACGGCGGTGCCATGACCCTTTCGGCCACCCCCCAGAACGCCTCCAAAACGCCGAGCCTGACGCACCCCGAAGGTCTCGTCAACTACAGCGCCGGCTTCTGCGCCGACGGCATCTGTGCCGAGGTCACCACCCAGCAACAGACCGTCAACCACGGCTGCAACGCCCCCGACTCCTATGTCACCACCAAGCACGGAAAAGCTGGTCCCACTAAGAAGTCGCAGGCTCCTTGCGCCGCGGGGACCCCGCAGAACGCCAACGTCTACGACTACGCCGCCCAGAACCCCTCGGTGCAGACCGAGAGCCCGAACTGCAACGGCGGCGGTGGCAGCCCGGGCTCAACTACCTCCTCCACCGATGCCCAGAACTGCGGCCCGGGTGGCATGAATGCCATCCGTTCCGCCGAGCCGGCCAACGAGAACGCCAATCCTGGGGTGCAGGTCTTCGCCGACCCCGACCCCAATCGGTCACCGGCTGCCCCGGCCCCGTTCTGGCCCACGCCCGGTGTCTACGCCGGCACCTGTGGCGTGACCGCCGGGAGCCCGGCGCTCCCCACGGCGTCGACCATTAACAAGACTCCCGTCGGCAATGGTGCCGGCCAGGTGGCGGTCAGCACCGGCTGCTGACGCCAACAGCACATCACGAAGCGTTGTGCAGGACCCGTGGCCCAGCGGCCACGGGTCCTGACGCGTTCAGGCTCCGGTCCACCTCATCAACTCAGGCATAACGGCGCATACCCCATCGCAAGGGCCGGCCAACTACTGGGTAAAGAGCTCCGACGGCACCGAAGCGGCGGGGCACCGTCATGTGAGTGAGCTCCCGCTCAATCATGCGGACGATGCCGGTGGCCACGATCGCCGGGGGGTATAGGCGCCCCTTGTAGGGCTCCTCTCCTTCGGTGAGCCAGATCTCAGTGTCGATGGGTCCGGGGCTCAGTACTCCGACATGCACCCCGGTGCCATGGAGGTCGACGGACAGGCCATGGGACCACCGGGACAGCGCCGCCTTCGACGCACCGTACACAGCTTCCTTGGGGTTGGGCACGTAGCCCGAGACCGAGGTCACATTGATCAACGCACCCTTGCGGCGTTCGAGCATTCCGCCCAGGGCGGCCGTGGCCAGGTAGACGGGTCCGGAGAAGTTGACGCCCATGACCCGATCAAACTCGTCCACCGTGACGTCGGCCGTATGTTTGTGCAGGCTGACACCGGCGTTGTTGACCACAATGTCGACCGAGCCAAAAGACTCGGCGGCCTTGGCCACCGCGGTTGCGCAGAAACCCTGGTCGGACACGTCACCCGGCAGCGCGAATGAGTCGGGTGTGTAGCGACGGCAAGCCTCGGCTGCTTGCTCGAGCTTGTCCGCTCTCCGGGCCACGACCATCACCTTGGCACCGCGGCGGGCGAGCTCCAGAGCGGTGATCGCTCCGATACCCGATGAGGCTCCGGTCACTATGGCTCCCGTACCGTCGATCTTCATACCGGCGAGGCTAGTGCCCTCGCCGCAATGTTGGGATCGGGTGAGCAACAGGCACTAAGACAAACGAATGGCCTCGACTCCCGATGTCGCCAATGGATGAAGTCGGATCGGGCTTGTGTGCACCGTCCTCTACCGGTAGAACCTCGCAGTTCCCGTTGACAGCTCGCGCAGTCAGGCGTTGCCCAGTACCTCAATCCAACAGTCGAGACCGCATAGCGTCCCTGAGAACGACGCGCCGGACCCGCAGGGTCAATCAACGCACCAAGGGTCACGTTTCGGAACTTGCTCTCGTCAAATGGAAGCAACGAGAACCCGCTAAATTGCCCCGAATGGACTCAACGGACAGCAACGACAACTTGGGCGTGCGTAAATATGCTGAGTTGCTGTGGCGCAGGAAGATCGATGTGATATTGGTCACATTATTGTTCGTCGGTGGAACACTGGCCTATTGCATCGAAACCAAGGCGGTCTATCAGGCGTCGTCCCATCTCCTCCTGGAGCCCAATATTTCCACCACCCTTCTTCAGGCAGCTAATACAAACGTGGGCACCAGCACAATCGATGTACCGACCGACATTCAGGTTATTGAAAGCTCCGACGTGGCCTACCTCGTCCGGCTGTACATTCCCAATGCACCGTTCATTACGGCTACTCAGATTGGCACCACAGACGTTGTCAACGTGACGGCGACATCACAAGATCCAAAGTATGCCGCCAAGTTGGCAAACGCTTACGCATTCGCCTATATCCATCTTGAGCAGTATCAGACACTCGCTACTTTCACTGCAGCAGAGCAATCCCTCCAGAAGCGAGCTGATACCGCACAATTGGCAGTCCAAAACCTCGATAGCGAAATCAGGTCTGCCGCAGCCACGACCAACATTACCGGGTTGAACACCCAGCTGACCGCACTCCAAAACCAATTGAATGTGCTGCTGACTCAACTGGCCAACTTCGAATTCTTTGCCTCTCAAGGTGGGGTGACGAATGCCGGCCAAATCATCTCACAAGCGACAGTGCCCACCAACGAGGTCTCACCCGGGACCATTGAGGTGACAATCCTGGCCGGCCTCCTCGGCATCGTCCTCGGCGTCGGTCTCGTTCTCCTGGGCGAAGCCTTCCGCTCCAAAGTCAGGAGTTGAAACTCAGTCCCTGAATTCGACGTCCGGCTCAAAGGCAGCCCGCCGAGAAGCACGCCGTAGCGCCGCCAGTACCGGGCGTCCCAACACGAGGACCATCACGGCGCACGTGACGGCCCGGGTCAGATCGAAACCCATGGACGTCGTGAGGTCGAACAGTACGAACCGGTGGAGGTTCTCAATGGTCCCGATGCCGGCGACGAACGAGTACCGGTTCGTACTTCCGATGTAGGGCCAGAACCAGAAGTTGGTGAAGAGCCCGTAGATCAGCGCGGCAGCCACCCCGTAGCCGGCCAACATCACTCGTTTCGGGAAGGCCCGCATGGGGGAAGGCACCCGGCGCCGAGGACGAATCCGAAGCCTCGCCCAAAGACCCGGGCGGCCACAATCAAAAGGAACCACTCGGGCTCGAATCCGTTGATGCCGGGAATGGGCTGGCGGGAGGAGGACGACAAAGAGGCAAGATGGGGGAACCTGGCTGGAGTACCTGAAATCGGAGGAGCAGCCCAACCTGATGCTACGTGACCTGGCAATCGACTGCGATGGACAAGGCCGCGCAAAGTGCCAGCATGGTTGACGGCTGGGCTCGTCCCACACGCCTCTTGAACCGGTCGACCGGCACGAGTTGCACATTGTCGAGATTGGCCACCGACGGACGCCCGATGCTGTCGTCGCGACCAACCGGCACCTCAGTTGAAAGACCCCTGACCGTCGACGTCACGGGGGCGACGATCACTGCGTTGAACAGTCGGCCCATGGGGTCGCGCGTCATCACGATCACCGGCCTGGTCTTGTCGAGCTCGGCGAGCCACACCTCTCCGCGCCGCGGAGTTGAGGTCATGGGCCCTCGACTACGTAGAGAGATTCCCAATCAGTATCGTCATCAAGTCCGCTCGTGTCGGCCATGACGGCCAGCTCAATCTCACTTTGGGTGGGAGGCACCTTGCGGTAGGCGGTGATGTCGGCTCGGAGGCGTTCAGTTCGAATAAGACGGTCAAGGGCCAGGTCCACTACCTCTGAGGTCGATCGGGCACCGCTCATCGCACGTGCCTGTGCAGCTTTCGCCCGATCCAGCGTGATGGTTGCCTTCTCTCGCGCCATATACTTGATACTACCACTTGGTGGTATCCTGGGTCGCTTGCTGAAGAACCGCCAGCGAAGTTGGTGAAGGAGAACCCGGACCGCCCGAAGCACCTTCGACGGTAGGTCCTTTGCAAGTACTTGGTCGGCGCCGCGCCTGGTTACCCGGGTCCGGTGACGTCGCTTTCGACATTCAACCAGACGACCGGGACCCAGTCAGTCGGCAGTAACTTCTCGGGCAGCTCCTGCGGATTCGACCCCATTTCCACCGTCGACCTGGCAGTGGACGGGACTTCTGATGGCACGACCACGGCCAACGCCGAGTGGTGCGCTCCCATGCAGTTCGTCGTCTCTGACCGCACATCGCCGTCGACGGCAATGCGGCAGTGCCCGCCATTTATGGGACGAACACCATCGCCGACGGGTACCTCATCCTGACCTTCTCCCGCCGGCGCGCACTCGCTTCCAGCACGGGGTAGGAACCGGGTCAACGGACCCCGAGAAGCGACGGCAACACCGGGTATACTCCTCGCATGGCCAAAGTGATGGTGTCGCTTCCTGAAGACCTGCTTCGAGCCGTCGATGCCGAGGCACGTCGCCGCGGCACCACTCGAAGCGGGTACTTGCGCGAGTTGGCCGAGGAGACCTTGCGACGACGCAGTATTCGCCGGGCGGAGCGAATAGTCGAGATCCACCACATGGCCGATCCTCTCGTTGATCACGGTGGCGGGGTCGCCGAACTGGTCAAAGCAACCCGACCCGAGCGTTGAACCTCTGGTTCCTTGACGCCAGCGTCTTTCTAGCCTGCGAGGACCCAGGGGACACGAACCACGCAGACGCCCTCCGCCTACTCGAAGGCAGCGATCCATTGGCTACCCTCGACCTTGCCTTCTACGAGGTGACAAACGTGGCCGTGCGCTCATGGCAGGACATATCGGCGGCGCATCGGCTGCGCGAACACGTCTCTGCGGTAGGCGCCGACGGCGGGCTGGTGAGCGTCGAGCTGTCACTCCTCGCGAGCGCGGCCACAATCGCCGAGGAGTACGGCATCTCGGTGTACGACGCCGCGTACGTGGCGGCAGCTCAGGCAGCGGAAAGTCAGCTGGTGAGCTGTGATGTCCGCGACCTGGTGTCGCGAGGCCTCGCCTGTCTCCCGGCCGACGCCACCTCCGGCAGGGAAGGCACCAGGTAGAACGTCGCCACACCCACGGGGCACCAAGATGTGCGCTGTGACCGGGGCAATGTCGGGATTGAAGAGCAGGCTTGTCGGGAGGATCATCAGTCCCGGGCTCCCCTCTACGATGCAAGGGTGACCGGCGGGGCAGAGTCCGAAGACGAACTCCGGTCAATTTCCGTCGAGGAGATCGCCGACGCCGTCGTCGACGGTGACAGCCCGATCTCCTCAGGCACCGCCCTCTCGGCCCTGCGGCACCGGACCTTCCGGATTGTGTATCTCGGTGCCTTCGCATCGAACATCGGGACCTGGATGCAAAATGTCGTCCTCGGCGCCTACGCCTATGACCTGACCCATTCGAGCACCTTTGTCGGGGTGATGATCTTCGCCCAGCTCGGGCCCATCCTCCTGTTGGCCATGGTGGGTGGCCTCATAGCGGACAAGGTCGACCGCAAGAAGTTCCTCATCATCCTCTCCGTGGAGCAACTGGCCTTCTCGCTGGCCCTGGCCTGGGTGGTGCGCTCGGCGTCGCCCTCGCACGTCGTGGTCGTCCTCATGGTGGTCATGGTCGGCGTCGGTGGCGCCATGTTCGGACCGGCCTACGCCGCCATCATCCCCGGGCTGGTCGGGCGCAAGGACCTGCCAGGCGCCATTTCATTGAATTCGGCACAGATGAACCTGTCCCGCGTCATCGGTCCCCCAATCGGTGCCGTGGCCTATCACTACGTCGGGCCGGCCTGGGTCTTCGCCGGCAACGCGGTCACCTACCTCTTCGTGGTCATTGCCCTGATGATGGTGGCTCTCCCCTCCCTTCCCAAGGTGGCGGCGCAGGCCAGCCGCTGGCGCGAGTTGACGGTCGGCATCACCGTGGCCCGCCAGGACAGGGTGGTGGGCCGGTGCCTTTTCACCGTCTTCGCCTTCTCACTCCTTGCGCTGGCCTTCCTGGGCCAGATGCCGGTGGTGGCGGCTCACAACCTGGGCATCGACCCGAAATCGGCCAACTACGGGTTCCTCTACGGCAGCTTCGGCATCGGTGCCTTCATCGGTGCCATCTCCATCGGCACCGTGTTCTCCGGCGTCTCGAAGCCATTGATCGTCCGGGTCTGCCTGCTGGCCTACTCCGTGTCTCTGGCAGGATTCGCCCTGTTGCGCCATGCGCTGCCGGCGTACTTCGTGGTGGCGGTCGTCGGGGCTTTCTATTTCGCCTTCATCACGGCGCTGAACACCGCCATGCAGACACGCTTGAAGGATGCCGTCCGGGGACGTGTCATGGCGCTGTGGATCATGGGGTTCGGCGGCACGGTGGCCCTGGGCAACCTGCTCGTCGGGCCGGTGGTCGACTCCCTCGGAATCACGACCGTGCTGCTCTTCGGGGCCGGGGTGGCCCTGGTCCTGGCCTGGTACGCCGACGTGCGAGCCTCCGATGATCAGCCCGCCTGGGGTGCCGAGTTGGCCCAATAGGCGTCGCGCAGGGCCTTCTTGTAGAGCTTCCCGTTTTCCCCACGTGGGAGCTCATCGGTGAAGTCGACCGTGCGGGGGCACTTGTAGTGCGAGAGGTGCTCCCGGCAGTAGGACAGGATTTCGGTGGCCAGCTCCGGACCCGCGGTGGTGCCGGGCGCCGGTTGGACCACCGCCTTGACCTCCTCCCCCATCTCGGGCTCGGGGACGCCGAAGACGGCGACGTCGGCCACCGCGGGGTGGAGTGCGAGCACATCCTCAATCTCCTGGGGATAGATGTTCACACCGCCCGAGACGATCATGAAGAGTTTGCGGTCGGTCAGGTAGAGATAGCCGTCGGCATCGACGTGCCCGACATCCCACAGGGTGCTCCAGCCTCTCTCGTTGAACGTCTGCCTCGTCTTTTCCGGGTCGTTGTTGTACTCGAAGGCATTGTCCCGTCCCCCGAACCACACCACGCCGTCCTCACCGGTCGCCACTTCGTTGCCGTCATCGTCGCAAATGTGCAGGACACCCCAGATGGCGGGCCCGACCGAGCCCGGATGAGCCAGCCACTGCTCGGATCCGATCCACGTCATGCCGCCGCCCTCGGTGCCCGAGTAGTACTCGTGGATCACCGGACCCCACCACTCGATCATCCGGCGCTTCACCTCGGGCGCGCACGGGGCGGCAGCATGCACGACGGAGCGCAGGCTGGAGAGGTCGTGGGCGGTCCTTGTGTCGTCGTCCAACTTGAGCAGGCGCACGAACATGGTCGGCACGAACTGCGCGTGGGTGACCCGGTGGGCCTCAATGAGCGTGAGGCAAAGAGCGGGATCGAAGCGTTCCATCACCACCACGGTCCCTCCCATGCGGTGGACCGTCATCGACCAGACCAGGGGGGCCGAGTGGTAGAGCGGAGCCGGGCTCAGGTAGGCGTCGCCTTCGGCAAAACCCATGAGGCCGCTCAACATGGGTGCGAGAATCGCATCGGTGCCGAAAGGCTGGCCGGTCAGCGGCCGACGGATGCCCTTGGGCCGACCGGTGGTGCCCGAGGAGTACAGCATGGCCGAGCCCTCCTGCTCGTCGGTGAGCGGGTCGGGCGGGTGCGCGCTGACGAAATCGTCGTAAGAGCGGTGGTCGGGAGTGGGCGCGTCACCCAGGATGAGCCGGAGACCGATGTCCGGGGTGAGGGGAACCAGTTCTGTCGGCAGGGTCGCCAGGTTGCTCGAGGTGATGAGCACCCTGGCACCGCAGTCGTTGATGATGTACGCCGCCTCTTCGGCCGCCAGATGCGTGTTGACCACGGTGTAGTAGAGACCGCTGCGCTGCAGTCCCCACACCACCTCATGGGTCCGGTGGTCGTTGGGCAGCAGCACGGCCACGTGGTCACCGGAGCGCAGCCCGTGAGCAAAGAGGGCCTGAGCCAGCCGGCACGAGCGGGCCTCGAGTTCGGCAAAGGTGACCACCTGGCCCGACGAGGTGATCACGGCCGGGCGATCGGGATGGGTGGCGGCGTGGGCCGACGGGGCCAGATTGGGTTTTCGGTCGTTCACGTCCCCACTTCTAGCTGATCGTCGGCTCGGGTCAAAGGTCCTCGAGTCTGCAATGTCCGACGACCAGGACGTCGAGTGTCACCAGGTGGCTCCGTTGGGGGGCGAAGGCCCATTCCGTCACTTTCTCTGTGTGGGTCTCCTGGCATGCACGAAGGCGCCAGTTCTTGAATTGGGGAACGTCACGTCCGACGGGCAGGCTCGCGCAGGACGCGTCGAATGGCGGCAGCCCCTTTTCGGTGGCGACCACGCTCCTCGGCCAGCATCAACACATCACGGACCTTGATACGTCGGTGCGTGCTCCCGGGCAGACGCCGAAAGGGCAACACTCCATCGGCCAGAAGTCGGTCGACGAACTGCCGGGTCACACCCAGCAGTTCGGCCGCACCCGCTGGTGTGACCTCACGGTGGGGCCACAGGACAATCAACGGCTCGCCGATGGCGACGCTCTCGAACACGTCCCGGACAGCCTGGCCGAATTCGCTCTTCCCATCACCTTCGGCGGCCAGTCGGAGGGCGCGGGCCCGGTCGTGAGGAGTGGAAACCGCCAAAACGCTCATTGAGTCCACGCGCCGGTGCATTGGTACATCCTACTCTTATCAGCAATAACTGCAACTAATCCCGATTGAAAGTACCCGCTCGCAATGCGCTGACGCAAGCCCGATGCACGACATTGGACAAGGGCTGACGACTCCACAACGGGATTGATTTGAGCGGGCTGACTCCCTTACGCAATCGATTGGGCACGGATGTGCGGGACATCGATTGAGCTGCGCCCCACCCGGGCTGAACCACTGGGTCGATCGGCAGTTCAGAATATCCGACGTGCACGGCAAATTGCCTTCCCGACCTGCCATTTAAAGCGTAAGGACCGGTGCTACGATTTGGAAGTGGAGGTTGAGGGGCAAACTTCACATCGGGGTCGTCAGTCGGCATCATTTTGCGTGAGGTTGGTTGTTTCGCCGAAGTCACCCTCGGGATCGCAATGTATGGGATCTACTCACAGGTGAACGTGAAGTGAAGGGACGCCGGCTCGAACCTTCCGTCCGGGCGTGGACCCCTCGGCGCGCCACCACACCTCGGACCCGACGAAGCCATCGCCGCCATCAGGATTCCGAGCTCGGCTTCACTCTGATTGAGATGATCATCGTGGTGGCCATCCTGCCCCTCATCATCGGCGGAATCGCCGTTGCACTGGTGGCGGTCTTCTCTCTCCAGGGCAGCGTCTCGAACCGGCTTTCGGCCTCGGGAGATGCCCAGATCGTGTCCTCGTACTACGTGAAGGACGTCCAGAGTGCCACGCAGATCACGACCAACGCCTCACCATTGGGGGAATGCGGAACCGGGACGGAGCTGCTCGGACTGGAGTGGAGCTACGACCCCACAAATGCCAAATTCCTCACCGTCGTGTCGTATGTCGATGTGGCGTCAGGAGCCAATGCCAATATTTTGATTCGTCAGTACTGCTCGTCTGGTGCCAGTGCAACTCCAACCAGCAGCACCATTGTCGCCAATGATGTCCTAGCCCCGGGATCGGCCCCCGGGGGCCAGCCTCCACCAACGATCACCCCGTCCGGTGTTCTCACCGCCGCTGCGCTGGTGTGGACCTCAACGAGCGGCGTGACCGGTGTCTCATTTCCCATCACTGCGCCACACAGCAACAACTACACCTACACGTTGGCGGCTGTCCCACGGGCCAGTGCGAACACGGTGCAATCAGCCTCACTTGCTCGACCCTCCTCGAGCTGCGGGTTCGCCAAACCGGACCCGGGTGTGTTCACGTACGCGTCCCAGCTCTGCTTCGTCGACCTCAGTGCGTGGAACACCCAGACCAGCGCCACTGGCTCCTCGTGCGTCGCACCAACCATCGGGATCATTGAAGGAATCGCCAACACCCCCTTCACCCTGTCCTTTTGCCTCAAGGTGGTGGCGACCAACGCCGGCTCATTCAACACCGGGTGTCATTCATACGTGAACGGGACCTCAGGTCTCACGTTCACGGCATGCAATGACATCGCTGCGGTTCCTGATCCCACATGGACGAACGCCTTTTTGGGCAACAATGGCTTTTACACAAACATCCCCGGCAATCCGATGCTCTACACGGCGGTTTCGGGATCCACCGCAACCATCTACATCACCAATTTGATAGTCCTGAGTTCGAACGGCACCCCAGCGACGGGCTGGAGCCTGGAGACCGGGGATGCCGAATCGACGGACGCAAGCGAGTCGATCACATGGACCGCCGGCTGGAACAACACACTCACGGTGCCCGCCGCGAACCAAGTGTGGACCCTCACTCCCAACAACCCCACTCCCTCAATTCCCGCCTACGTGAATCAGTACGGGGATGCCTGCGACACCAGCCTGAATGACATGGTCTCACCCCCCGCCGAGTCCACGGCACCCAACTTGACCGGGCTGGGGACGAACTCGGTGAATTGCGCGACGTCTGTGAGTGCGACGGTGCCGAGGACCGGCACGGTCATGCTCCAGGCCCCGGAGCCCAACACACTCACGATCACGATGCACGGGGGTGGCCTGCAGGCCGCGTTCATTGGATTCCTCCTGTGAGCGCCCTGGACGGCGCTTCAGTGCCGTTGACCCAGGCCTCCCCGAGCGCAGCGGGGACTGGCTGTGTGCGCAATGCCGGGTCTGATGCCCGGGAATTCGGGACGGTTCTGGCCACACCCTTCGTCTCCGCTCCGGAAGGCTCTATTGAGGTCCCGACGATCGAATCGGACCTCGGGTGAGACGTTCCAGTTCCGCTGTGGTCGTGGCAAAAGCAGAATCCGGCGATCACGAACGGCGTCGCCGCTCCGAAGCCGGCGACACTCTGGTCGAGATTCTCCTTACCCTCGTCGTGCTCGGCCTGGCCGGGATTGCCCTGATGACAGCCTTTGCCACATCGATTTCGGCGTCGGCCGAACATCGAAGCCTGGCAACCATCGACACAGTGCTCAAAACCGCGTCTGAGCAGGCGATGGCTCAGATTGAGGACGGGGCCACGCCACTGTACGAATCATGCGCCACCGTCGCCGACTACCAGTCCGGGAACTCTTCAGTAACACCAGCCCTGCCACCTGTAAACTTCAGTGTCCCCAGCGGCTCCACAGCGGCGGTGACTCAAGTGCAGTACTGGGACACAACCAACTCGCCTGTTGCTCCCCCTTCCCCCCCAGCTTCGCTGCCGGCGTTCGTCAGCGCACCTGCATCCACCTGCATGGCCGATTGGCCCAATTCTGAGCAGCTGATCACGATCACGGTGACCTTCAACGGCACCAGTTACACCATCAGTTCCGTTGTCGATGATCCTGCCGCCCGACCCATCCCCACCGCCGGCACAGCCTCCCAGCTGGTCTTTGCCCAGTCACCCGGCAGCGCCTTCGGGGGCACCGCCTTCGGGATCCAGCCCATCATTTACGTCGAGGACTCCAATGGCAACGTGGTCACCTCCGACTTCTCCAACACGATCCAGCTGGCCATCACGCCGTTGACACCAGCGACTGGTGGTCCCGGCACGCTGTCGAACTGCGCCTGGAGCGAATCCTACGGAGTGATCACGTTCTCGGGTTGCTCGATCGACAAGGTCGGCGGGGGCTACTCGCTCACGGCGACCGATACCCAACCTTCCTCGACCCTGACAGCCACCAGCAGCTCATTCGGTGTCGCCCCCGGTGTGGGCGCAAAACTGACTTTCACCACCCAGCCCGGAGGGGGCACCGGTGGAGTGGCCTGGGCCCAGCAACCGGTGATCACGATCCTGGACGCCGGCGGCAATAGAGCGACCGGCGATACCTCGACGGTCACCCTGAGCATCGGGACCAACCCAAGTAGCGGCACCCTCTCGGGCTGTTCCGAGATCACCACCGCAGGCGTCGCCACCTTCTCGGATTGCAAGATCAACAAGGTCGGCACCGGCTACACCCTCACAGCCACCGACGCCACCGACTCGTTGAATACACCCTCGGCACCGAGTTCTAGCTTCAATGTCACATTGGGTCCAGCCGCCAAACTCGCATTCACCACCCAGCCGGGCAACGGAACCGCTACATTCGCCTTCACACAGCAGCCAACAGTCACCGTCGAGGATGCCGGCGGAAATATAGCGACCGGCGATACCTCGACGGTCAGGCTGGCCATCACGGCCGGCACCCCCGCTCAGGGTGGACCGGGCACCCTGAGTTGCACCTCGAACCCAAAGGCGGCGTCCTCGGGCGTCGCTGCCTACACGGGCTGCGCCATCACGACAGCCGGCAGGGGCTACACCCTCACCGCCACGGACGGAGCCTTGACCTCTGCGGTGAGCACCACCTTCAATATTGCCGGTGCCGCGACCAAGCTCGCCTTCACAATCCAACCCGGAAATGGAACCTCCACCTCTCCCTTCACCCAGCAGCCGACTGTCACGGTGGAAGATGTGTTCGGGAGCGTGGTCACCAGCGACTCGTCCACAGTCCAGCTGGCCATCACGGCCGGCACCCCCGCTCAGGGTGGTCCGGGCACCCTCAATTGCGGTCCGAATACCCGCACGGCGGCCTTTGGTGTAGCTGCCTACACGGGCTGCGCCATCACGGGAGCCGGGAGGGGCTACACCCTCACGGCCACGGACGGAGCCTTGGCCTCTGCGGTGAGCACCACCTTCAACATTGCCGGTGCCGCCACCCATCTCGCTTTCACCACTCCGCCCAGCAGCACCTCGACGGGCGGCGCCGCCTTCGGCACCCAGCCGGTGGTCTCGGTGGAAGATTCGTTCGGGAGCGTGGTCACCAGCGACTCGTCCACCGTTCACCTGGCAATCACCGCAGGTACTGGGTCGAATCCCGGGGGTGGCACCCTGACCTGCGCCGCGAATCAGTTCTCGGCGGCGTTTGGCGTAGCTGCGTACGCGGCCTGTTCCATCGACAAAGCCGGGACGGGGTACACCCTTACGGCGAGCGACGGGTCCCTGACCTCTGCTACGAGCAACGCCATTGCGGTCTCCGTCGGCCCAGGCTCCCAGCTTGTCTTCACTACGTCGCCCAGCGCCACCACGACTGCCGGCACCACTTTCGCCACCCAGCCGCAAGTCACCGTGGAGGACGCCGGCGGCAATGTGGTCACGTCTGACTCGTCCACGGTGAGCCTGACCATCTCCACGGGTACTCCTACCTCGGGTGGGCCAGGCAGCTTGATCGGCTGTCTGGGGACCGAATCTTCGGGCGTGGTGAGCTTCTCGGGTTGCAAGGTCAATATCACGGGGTCGGGGTACACCCTCACGGCGAGCGACGGAGCCATGACCCCGGCCACCAGCAGTTCCTTCACTATCACCGTTGGGGCCGCCTCCCAGTTGGCCTTCATAGCCGAGCCCGGATTCGGGGTCAGTGGTTCCGTTTTCATCACCCAGCCGTTTGTGGCGGTCCAGGATGCCTTTGGCAATACCGTGACGACCGACACGTCCACGGTGACGCTGGCGATCGGCACCAACCCCGGCGGCGGAACTCTCTCCTGCACGTCGACCTCACTGAGCGCCACGAGCGGCGTTGCAGGTTTCGCCAACTGCACAATCAACTTGACCGGGACGGGCTACACCCTCACGGCCACCGACGGAGCCTTGACATCGACCACGAGCAGTCCTTTCAACGTCAACCCAGGAGCCGCAACTCAGTTGGCCTTCGCCACCCAGCCCGGCGGGGGCACCGGTGGAACGGCCTGGGCCCAGCAACCGGTCGTCACCGTCGAGGACGCCAATGGCAACGTGGCCACAGGTGACTCGTCGACAGTCGCCCTGACCATCGCCACCAACCCCGGTGGCGGCACCCTGTCGGGCTGCTCGGGGGTCGAGGCCTCAGGTGTGGTCACCTTCTCGGGCTGCTCCATCGATAAGACGGCCAACGGCTACTCCCTCTTGGCCTCCGACGGCGCCTTGACCACGGCCACCAGCTCGGGCTTCAACATCACCGCCGGGACGGCCACCAAGCTCGTCTTCACCACCCAGCCGGTGGGTGGGGTGAGTGAGGGGACCAACTTCGCCACCCAGCCCAAGGTCTCGGTCGAAGACGCCGGGGGCAACGTGGTGACCAGTGACACCGGCAACGTGACCCTGGCCATCGCCACCTACACGGCGGGCAACGGCGGGACCACCTCGGGCGCCTTGGGGTGCACCGCCACCACGGTCGCTGCCGGGGCCGGCGTGGCCACCTTCGCGGGCTGCCAGATCACCGGGACCGCGGCGGCGGGGACCTACACCCTGAGCGCCACCCGGAGCGGTCTGACCACCGGGACGTCAGTGGGCGTGTCCATCACCGCCGGGACGGCCACCAAGCTCATCTACACCACTCAGCCCAGCGGGGGCACCGGTGGAGCGGCCTGGGCCCAGCAACCGGTGGTCACCGTCGAGGATGCCAATAACAACGTGGTCACGGGTGACGTGTCCCCCATCACGCTGGTAACCATCGACGCTCCGGGTAAGGGAGCGTTGCTCTCGTGCACCACCAACCCGGTGACCCCAACGGCTGGCGTGTCGACATTTGCCGGGTGCAAGATCAACAAAGCGGGGACCTACACGGTGATTGCGGTCGATGTGACTGATGTCCTCCAAGTGACCAGCAGCTCGGTGACCATCACGATTGGCGCGGCGACTCAGGTCGCCTTCTCGCAGCAGCCTTCGGGCTCATCTCCGTTCAATACGGCATGGGCCCAGCAACCCATGGTGGCCATTGAGGATGTCGGAAGCAACGTCGTCACAGGCTCGTCGACCGCGGTCACGCTGACAGACTCGTTGGGAACTTTCTCCTGTACCATCAACCCCGTCACCACGGTGAGCGGAGTGGCCACCTTCGCTGGCTGCAAGAATGCACTCAGCGAGAGTAGAGAGGTGCTGACGGCCATGGCGACCACGGGGTCGGGCCTCGCCAATGGGACGAGCGCCGCCTTCAATGACACCCCTGGGGCGCCCACTCACCCCCTGTACGTCAGCCAGCCGACAGTGGCCGCCAACGGCAATCTCTCGACCTTCACCGTTGGCGTCTACGACACATCGGCCAACCTAGATACCGCCGCGGCGGGCACCGTGTCGCTGTCCATCGCCAGCGGCCCGGGCGGCGCTGTGCTCACCTGCAATGGCGTCACCTCCCCCTCCGTTGCCGTCAGTTACGGGGTGGCCACCTTCGCCGGATGCGGGGTCAATATGTCAAGCGCCACCGCCTACACCATCACCGCGACTGACGGTGCACTTTCCACGACGTCGGTCACGAGCGCCCCATTCACGTTCAATGGCACCATCAGCGCACCGACCATCGCATTCCCGACTGGTGCGAATCCGATCCACCCGGGGTCCCACAACGGCACCGGCACGTTCGTGATCATCGGGTCGAACTTCGCCACTGGCGAAGTGACGTCGATCAGTTCCAACGCCATCGTCAACAGCTACGAGTTGATCGGCTCCGGCATCATCGTCCTCAACGTGACCGGCAGCGGTGGCAATGGGGGCACGCGCAATGTGACGGTGACCAACCCCGATGGTGGCACCGTCAGTGTGGCGAACGGCTTCCTCAATGGGTAGCGGGGAATGTGAGGCGGAAATGGGATTCGAGAAGGAAGCGGGAGAGGCCAGGCTCAGCGGCAGGAAAGCCGCCTGGTTACATGGCTCGCGCGATGAAAGAGGAAGCTCCCTCATTCTGGCGCTCGTGTTCATTGTCGCGGTGAGCCTCATCATCACGGCGTTGGCCACCTGGGCTCTGAATGACCTGAATAACACCGCCGTCTTCTCGTCTGCACGCTCGCTCCAGAACGCCGCCCAAAGCGCAACCGAGGTGGCGATCCAGAGTATCCGCTACACCCCGCTGATTTCCGCAAGCGTGACACCGAACACACTCAACGCCAGCTCGCCGTCCTACTGCTGGGGCAACGGCCCAAGTTCTGAACTCGCCACCACCGACTTCACCAACGTGCCGTTCAGTGGCGGAGCCTACGTCGCAGTGTGGTGCAGCACAGCGTGGAATCCTCTCAGCACCAACACTCGAGTCGTCACGTTCTCGACCTGCCTCGCTGGCGCCTTACCCTCGGATGGAAGTCCGCCCACCTCGGCGGTGACAACTGCCGCTACCGCATGTGCAGCGAATCCCACCCTTCAGGTCATTGTGACATTCGATGATTACCCCCCATTTGTCACAGGTGCTGCTTCTCTAGGGCCATGTGCCACCTATTGCGGCTCCACCAAAACCGTGAATAACTGGGTCTGGTCGCCGACGGTCCCGTCGGTCACGCTTCCAATTTCACCCTCCTCGGGGTCCGTCGCCGGTGGGACGACCGTGTCGATCACCGGCACCGGATTCGTCAGCGGTTCCACCGTCAGTTTCATTCGAGAGTCAGGCGGCACCCCGACCCTCAGCAATGTGGTCGTCGCCTCGTCGAGTATTTCGATCAATTCGTCCACTTCCATCACGGCGGTAGCCCCGGCCGTGACAGCGGCGGGAACTTACTTCGTCATCGTGACGACACCGACGGGGAGCAGTCCCTACTCCGGCGCGGGCCCGATCTTCACCTATTCATAGGAAGCCCCAAGAGACGCAAGCGCCCGATCATTCGGACGCCGTTCGCCACCGCGTTTCGAGCAAGAGTTCGACCCAATCAGCCCCGTCAGGGTGACCACTGCCATCGGCGCAGCGAGACCACGGCACCGACGACACCCCAGACGGCGATGGTCAACACGTCGTGCCAGGCCCAAGGAGAGGTGCCCACCCGGTCGAATAAACTGACTAACGCAGTGATGAGGTGCCGAACCGGGAAAGAGTTGGCGAACGTGGCCAGTCCCGATCCCGAGTTGATGGGGAAGTACAAACCGAACAGCGCCACCAGGAGGAAGCAGGAGACGCTCACCACTGGACCGGCTGCGTCGGCATTGGGCACCAGCGTGCTCGCGGCCACCCCCATGGCGGTGAAGCTCAGCATCCCGACCACGATGGCCACCAGGAAAGGGGCCAATGCGGCGGGCCCGTGCACGTGGTCACCGAATCTCCCCACCAACAGGAGAACCACCACCTGCACACCCGCAATGATCATGGTGTTGATGAAGATGGCGGCCAGCAGCATCCAGGTGGGCAGCGGACTGAGCCGCAGCCGCTTTAGCAGTCCCATCTCGCGACGGTTAACCGCGGTGTAGTAGAGGCTGCTGCGCTGCAGTCCCCACACCACCTCGTGGATCCGGTGGTCGTTGGGCCGCAGCACGGCCACATGGTCACCGGGGCTCAGCCCGTGCGCGAACAGCGCCTGGGCCAATCGGCACGAGCGGGCCGCGAGTTCGGCGAAGGTGACCGTCTGGCCCAACGAGGTGATCACGGCCGGCCGATCGGGATGGGTGGCGGCGTAAGTCGACGGGGCCAGGTTGGTGGTGGACTCGTTCACGGCCTCTCTTCGAGCTGTTCGGTGGATGTGGGACGAGACCTGGGTGGGTGAGACCTTTCAACCTACGTAGGCGGTGGCAACATCACCCGCGCCCATGGACTGGCCAATGATTGTGGAGGACACACGAGACAATTGCGCCGGGTGGAGAGCCCCCACCTGAGCTGAGATTGGACCTAGAAGAAGCACTTGAGCTCCTCGAAGCTCTCGAGGAAGCGCAACTTGCGCTGATGACCACGGACCACCTGGTAGAAGCACTGCAAGTGTTCGCACAAATCCAACGAATCAGCCATACACTCGGATTTGATGAACCCGAAGGAGGAAATGATGCCAACTGAACCTCTTCTCGCAGCCCAGGCGGCGCGGCGCCTGGGTATCCCCACCAAGGAGCTTCTTCGCCTCGTCTACGAGCGGAAGATCCATTTCGTGATGATCGACGGCGTCGCCCACATACCTGAGGATGCCATTGACGAATACCAGTCGGAGGCGTCGTAGGTACAAAACGGCTGGTCCGACGCCAATCTCCCCTTTTGGCCCGCGGCGCCCAGGAGAGCGCTCATCAGACTTAGCCCGTCACCTCGCGGCGAAGTCCTGAAGATCGGTCGAGGCAAGCCGTCGGGCCATCAGCAGTCGACGGCAGCTCGTAACGCGACACCTGCTTCGGCCAATCGTCCGGCGCCAAGTTCACAGATGCGGTCCACGAGATGGGACTTGGGCACTACCCGCAGATTGTCGAAGCTGGCTGCACACTCCGTGGGCATGCCGTCCTCAGGACCGAGCAACAACTCGGTCGGCAGGGCGCGCACGGTGCGGGTCACCGGAGCAGCAAGCACCGTGTGGAGGACTGAGATCGCAGCCGTCCTGGTCATGACCAGAAAAGGCCCGCGCCCGATGTCCTCGAACTCACCCCACCACACCTCCCCCCGGCGTGGCTCGATCACCAGGGTTCCTCAGCGATGGCGTCCCGAAGCGAGGAGATTGCCGTATCAGTTTCCCCTGGGCTGGGAGGGATTCGCTGGTAGCCCGCAACGATCGCACGATCAATCTGTCGGCGGTGCTCCTGAGCGGTGACCATTTCTGCCCCGGCCCGCATGGCCGCCGCTCGGCTCTCGTAGATCCCGTTGGCGACCAGGACATCCAGCTCGTCGAGCAGGGATACAGGGAGGCGAATCGCTATCTGCTCGCTCGCCGTATCATGAGCATTCCAGTCTGGTATGGATTATGGGATGTCATACACCATCGGCGTTCACCATTTCGCCCGGAGTTCCGTCATGGCAAGAACGGTCGGTCCTTTTCATGGGTGAGACGAACTCATCCGTTCGGTGGCGCCACCTTCCGCTGCATGAAGACCACGTCCCGCCATCGCCCGAACTTGAATCCGGTCTCGATCAACCGGCCTACTTCGGCGAACCCGAGGTGCTCATGAAAGCGGATTGACCCTGTGTTGGCAGAGTCGATGGCGCCGATCATGACGTGCTTGCCCTGGGTCACCGCACGCTCGATCAGGGCTTCAAGGAGAGCCCGCCCGATCCCGGTCCCCCCATGTGTGGTGGCCACGTGCACGGTGTGCTCGACCGTGAATCGGTAGCCGGGCCATTTCGTCGAATCCCGGAAGTCGTCGTAGGAGGCGAACCCCACCACGGCTCCTTCCACTTCGGCCACTAAGACCGGGTTGTCCTCTTGGTGCTGCTTGGCAAGCCAGGCTTCCCGCACCTGGGCCGGCTCGAGGTCTTCGGTCCAGGCCACCGTGGTGGTGGGGATGAGCGCGTTGTAGAGGCCGTTGATGGCGGGCACGTCCAGGGGGGTGGCATCACGCACTCTCACGGGATGGACGATATCGGTGCCTTGGTGTGTTGGCGCCAAGTGACCCCATCCAGAAGGCGCGGGCGATGGTACCTTGTGACCCGTGCTACCCGGCACGCTGGCGACGACCTAGTTGAATCGTGTCCGTCCTCGCCCTTGGACTCAGGAGAGATGAAATGACGCTACGGGTGAATCGACCGGTCCGTGCGATGAGGTCAACGGCCATCGTGGCCTTGTGCGCGTCCGCCACAGTGATCGCCATGGCGGCCGGACCAGCTGGCGCCCTGGTGGCCTCGACCAAGGCCGGCGCCGTCAACACTTACAAGATCTCCGGTGCCCTCAACGGCACCCTGCACGATGGTCCCCTGGCGGGATGTCCCTACGGTGGGATCAACAACAACGGCTTCATCGAACTGAATGATCTCGTGGGCTCGGTCTCCGGAATCAAGGGCGTCGCAAGTTGGACCCTGGTCGCGAACGTGAAGAAGAACGGCACCTTCTCGTTCAAGGGCCTCTCGTCCGGAGACCCCAACGCAGAGATGAATGTCCTGCTGAAGAACAAGAGCATCACCCAGGGCCTGGCTGACAACTTCTTCGCCCAGAGTGGCACCGTCACTGTCAAGGGGGAGTCCGGATCCATCAGGGCCACCATGAGCCAGACCGGGGGGAAGACGATCAAGATGGTGGGACGGTGGGCCTGCGGCGCACCAGCCGCGCAGGCGGCGGTTGCCGGCCACGGGTGGAAGCTGGCCACACAGGTGGCATCCAACAAGCAAGGCTCCGGTCCGAGCATCGCCACCCACACGGCCGACTTCTCGAGCGTGTCGTGTCCTACGGCCGGCTTCTGTGCCGCGGTCGACCAAACGGGTGACGCATTCACCTTCAACGGAAAAGCGTGGTCCAAGGGCGTGGCCATCGATTCGACCGCCGGAACCAACACCAATGACCAGTTGGCCTCGGTCTCGTGCGCCTCTTCGTCCTTCTGTGTGGCCGGGGACGATCTCAGTGACGTCTACACCTTCAACGGTTCGACCTGGTCTGCAGCCGACCAGTTGAACTCGTCGGGCTCCTCGGGCTCCTCGGGCTCGACGGGCTCGACGGGTTCGTCGGTTCCGTCGGCGTCCGTTTCGTTCTCCGTCTCGTGTCCCACCACCTCTTTCTGCATGGCGGTGGACGGCAACGTCAACTTCTACACCTACAACGGCACTGCATGGTCACAACCTCAGGTGATCAACTCGAGCTCCTTGAACCCGACCACCATCGGTGAGGTGTCATGCGCCAGTCCGACCTTCTGCGAGGCGGTCTACAACAACAAGTCGGTCACCTACTCCGGGAGCGGATGGTCGTCTCCGCTGACGCTGGTGCTGCCTCCGGGCAGCAAGTCCAACGGAAATCCCGAAGTGTCCGTGGTGTCCTGCCCCACGGCCACATTCTGTGCGGTGGGAGGCACGACCGGAGCCAACGTGGCCTACCTGGACACATTCAATGGCACCTCATGGGGAAAGGGGCTGGCCCTCTCGACAACGCTCGGTCCCCAATCGTTCTCGGCGCTCTCGTGCCCCACGTCCTCATTCTGCATGGCTGGGGGTCTGGACGGTTGGGTCACCTACAACGGCACCTCCTGGTCGAAGCCCCAGAACTTCGCCAATGCCGGTGGCCCGGTCGGCACCGGACCGCTGTACGCCAACTCCATCTCCTGCCCATCGAAGACCTTTTGCGAGGAAGTCGAGGCGAACGGCTACGCCGATTCGTGGACGGGGTAGGGATACTCGGGACCGCTACGGCACCGCCGCCTGCACGGCGGCCGGATCCACCACCGCCTCCCCGCTGATCCCACGGTCGGCCGTGATCACTTTGTCCAGCAGGTCGCGCAGCTGGCGCAGTTCGGAGCGAGAGAGCGCGGCGAAGGAGGCTGGCGGCACGGACAGCACCGAGCTGATCTCCTCGGCCAGGGCCTGCCCGGCGTCGCTGAGCACGATGATCTTGACCCGGCGGTCGTAGGGTGCGGGCTCACGGCGAGCCAGGCCGCGCTGGTCCAGGTCGTCGACCAGCGCGGTGATGTACGAAGGGTCGCACCCGATGCTGCGGGCCATCTCACCCATTGAGATGCCGTCCGACCTGGCCAGTCTCATGAGCGTCTTGATCACGCCCGGGGAGAGCTTCTTCTGCACGCCAATGGCGGCCATCTTTTCAATGTGCTCGCCCTCGAAGGCAATGCGCCGCAAGCGGTCGAAGGCGTCCTCTGCCAACCCCATGCCTCTGAGTCTCGCACAAACTCTTTGACATATCCATACCTTTGAGTATTATGAAGTACCCCCATCGAGGAGTGGCATGGCTCGCAGTACCACCAAGACTTCGGTCTTGACACCTGAGCTTCGGCGTGTCTCGACCGTCGTCGTCCTGGGTTCGATCATGTCGATCCTCGACACCACCATTGTGGCGGTGGCGCTGGCCACCCTGGGCAAGGACTTCCACGTCTCGGTGTCGACCATCCAATGGGTGACCACCGGCTACCTCCTCGCTCTGGCCGTCGTCATCCCGGTCACGGGGTGGGCCGTCGACCGCTTCGGTGCCAAGTTGATGTGGATGGCTTCCCTTGTCCTGTTCATCTTGGGTTCGTGTCTGTGCGGCTTGGCCTGGTCGGCCAACTCGCTCATCGTCTTCCGAGTGATTCAGGGCATCGGCGGCGGCATGCTGCTGCCGGTCGGACAGTCGATCCTGGCTCGTGCCGCCGGACCGCAACGCATGGGGCGGGTGATGAGCGTTGTCGGCGTGCCCATGGTGATGGGGCCGATCATGGGACCCGTCATCGGCGGTCTGATTGTCTCCAACTTCAGCTGGCGCTGGATCTTCTACATCAACGTGCCAATCGGCATCGTCACCCTGATCCTCTCCCACCGCACGCTCGTCGATTCAGATACCAAGGTCACGGCAAGGTTCGACACCCTCGGGTTTTGCCTGCTCTCTCCCGGGTTGGCCGCCCTGGTCTACGCCCTGGCCGAGGTCGGGGTGACCGGGAGCTACACCAGCGCGCCGGTCGTCGTCAGCTTCGTCCTCGGAGTGGGGCTGATGGGCGGGTTTATCGCGCATGCCCTGCGGGCGAAGAATCCGCTCCTCGANNCCGCTCTACTACCAGATCGCCCGTGGGCAGTCACCGTTGATGGCCGGCCTCCTCATGGCACCACAGGGCATCGGCGCCGCCTGCATCATGCGGTGGTCGGGCAGCATCACCGACCGCGTCGGGCCGCGGCGCATCGTCCCGGGCGGCATCATCTTGATGGCCGTGGCCACCATCCCGTTCGCCTTCGTGACCGCCCAGAGCAACGAGGTGGTCCTGGCCATCACGCTCTTTGCCCGAGGGCTGGGGCTTGGTCTCTCCATGATGCCGATCACCGCCGCCGCGTACTTCGATCTCTCCCATGCCGACATACCCAGGGGCAGCACGACCATGAACATCGTGCGCCAGGTCGGGGGCTCGGTGGCCGTCGCCCTTTTTGCCGTTGTCCTCCAGCGTCAGATCGTCGACAACTTGGGTCCGGCCGCCCGGAGCGGCAGCGGCATGTCCGTGTTGACGTCGCCGAAGCTCCCGGGCCCGGTGGACGCCCAAGTGGCCAGCGCCTTCGCCCACACCTTCTGGTGGTCCGTCTTCGCCATTCTCATCGCCTTCATCCCGACCCTCTTCTTGCCCAATCACGGTTCCGCTGCCCCGGCGGCCTCATTCGACGATGACGCCGCTCTCGAGTTCCGGTGACAGACTTCCAGGTGAGCGCGGGGATCGCTCACGGCCGCCCGGTGCAGGAACCCGGATGCACCGAGCTATCCAATTCAACGTGTCTCTACTGAAGGGAGGACGGCGACCCGGGACTTTCCAGTCGCCGGTGCTCGCCATGGCCATCCGCGGAGTGGCGTAGGCGTTGCACTCACACAGCATTCGGTCGGCCGTTGCGTAACTGGTCCAGTCGACCGCCGCCGTCCAGCGCTGCGCGAAGGCCATGACGGCAAAATTGACTCCCCGACGCCGGCTCCGTCTGAGACTCCGGCCAGCGCGGCCAGATATTCGTCGCGGGAGACGATGGTGATGGCCGACCCCCATCACGGGCGCGGGTGCTAGGTCAGGAGTTCGCCATGCCGAACATGGGTTTGTTGAGCCGCTTCCCGCCCATTGACCCGTAGAAGCCGGCGTCACCAAAAGTGAACATGCCGCCGTCGGAGGCCACCAG
>PNAT01000159.1 GCA_003169675.1 Acidimicrobiaceae bacterium | reverse complement strand
CACCGCGACTCGAAGATCTACACCATCTTCGAAGGGACCTCGGAGATCCAGCGGCTGGTGATCTCCCGGGCCATTTCGGGCATCCACATCAACTGAGCCGGCTCGGTGCCGGCCCCTTAGAGGAATGAGGCCTCCAGAGTCAGGCCGAGGTCAGGGATGCCCCCGACGGCCAGCGTCTCGATGTTGCCCAGGCCGGTGCCACCACCGACCGGATCCTCCACCTTGACCAGGAGGTCACGCAGTTGGTGCACCTGGCGGGCCACCTCGGGAGAATCGAGCCCGGTCACGTGCTCGCCGTCGACCACCAGCTCACCCGCCCATTGCCCGAGGAGCCGTCCCTTCCACCCGAAGTACCCGGCGGTGCCCAGGTGGAAGCCGGTGTCACCGACCGGTGCGATGGTGAGGGGGCGGGTGCTCCCGTCGACGTCAATCAGGGTCAGGGTGCCACCGGTCAACCGGCGGTTGGCATCGTTGAACCTCAGATGCTGGGTCAGGGCGGCGAACGCGTGGTGCTCCCCGTCGCTGCGTTGCTCCTCGGCCTGTGACCGGGTGCTCTCGAACCCGTCTCCCACCTTGTGTTCGTAGAAGGCGAACAAGGAGTAGCGCGATCCGTCCGCACGCTCCATGAGCATCGGGAACCAGGTCATGAGGTACTGCGTCTGGCGCCGCGCCCGGGGCAGGCCGGGGATGGGCAGGCCGATGCCGGGCCGCAGTCCCCAGGAGTGGTCACGAATGGAGATCCACTCCTTCGGATCAACCTCCACTCGTCGTCCCTCGACCTCGACCCAGCCCTCGGCCGATCCCACCTGGTGATAGCGCAAGATGTCATGGTTGACCCGATAGTGATCCGGGCTCCGGTCGGGCCATGGCTCTTCGAGGGCAGCCGGGAACGAACCGCGCCATGTGATGTCGAAGGCGATGGCCGCATGCTCGTTCGGTTCGAGCACGCAGCGCACGGCGCGGAGCGGCTCCACGACTTCGTAGTGCAAGGGCCCGACAGAGGTGCCTCCGGGGTCTGACGAGAGGCGGCGACTTCCCCGGACGGTCCACTGCTCGGTGCCACGGGCCACGCCGCCGGCGCCATCAAAGACGCCACGGTTGGCGTACTTCCCGATTCCGAAGACGATCTGGAGCGACCCATCCCGTGCATGGGCGATGGCCCAGACCTTCTCGGTCCACGACGGGTCTGACTGGCCGACGGTGGCGAAGGTGTCGACGATCTGATGGGTCAGCATCTCGTCGGCCGGCACCAGCGGACCGGAGGTTCTGGGCATCGATGGAGCATTGCATATCGGTCAATTATTCGAGGACCAAAAGAATGGGACCAAGTGCCCTAATGGCCGTGGCCGCGGAGCCGTGAGAATGAAAACGTGGCCAAGCGCATCGTGATTCTGGGCGGGGGGACCGGCGGGACGCTGACGGCCAACCGACTCCGGCGCTCGTTCTTCGAAGAAGATGCCGAGGTCATCGTGGTGGATCAGAACGACGACCACGTGTACCAGCCGGGCCTGCTCTTCGTCCCTTTCGGCCTGGCCCGTGCCGATGAGCTCGTCCGACCCCGGCACGATCAGCTCCACAAGGGGATTCGGTTCCACCAGGTACCCATCGACCGGGTCGACATCAAAGAAGACCAGGTGTTCTTGGCCGACGGCACGGTGCTGGGCTACGACGTGCTCATCGTGGCGTCGGGATCCCGGCTCGAAGCGGACGAGACCGAGGGCCTGACCGGGCCCGGGTGGAGGGAGAACGTCTTCACCTTCTACGACCTCGCCGGAGCGGCCGCACTCCATGACGCACTGGAGGCCTTTGACGGAGGGAAGGTCGTGGTCAACGTCGTCGACCTGCCCATCAAGTGTCCGGTGGCCCCGCTCGAGTTCTGCTTCCTGGCCGACTGGTACTTCGGCCAGCGCGGCATCCGCGACAAGGTCGATCTCTCCTACGTGACCCCGCTCGACGGGGCCTTCACCAAACCGGTGGCCTCCAGGAGACTGGCAGGCCTGTTGGAGGAGAAAGGCGTCTCGCTCATCACCGAGTTCAATACCGGCGAAGTGGACGGGGCCGGTGGGCGCCTGATCTCCTACGACGAGCGAGAAATTCTCTTCGATCTGGCCGTGATCGTCCCCTTGCACAGCGGAGCGACCTACGTGTCGAATTCCCCAGGATTGGGGGACGAACTGGGATTTGTGGCCGTTGACGAGCACACGCTGCAAGCAGTGGCCAAGGAGAACATCTTCGCCATTGGCGACGCAGCGGGCGTGCCGACGTCGAAAGCGGGTTCGGTGACCCATTTCGAAGGCGAGGTCCTGGTGGAGAACGTCCGGCGCTTCCTGGCCGGCGAGCCGCTCGATGCCACCTACGACGGCCATGCGAACTGCTTCATTGAGACCGGCTTCGGCAAGGCCCTCCTGATCGATTTCAACTACGACACCGAACCACTGCCCGGCCATTTTCCGACCTCGGTGGGCCTCCCGCTCTTGAAGGAGTCCCGGCTCAACCATCTGGGCAAGCTCATGTTCCAGTCCCTCTACTGGCACAGCCTCCTCCCTGGTCGTGACCTGCCCGGTATGGGTTCGGCCATGCCGCGACGGGGCAAGGTCACGAGCGGGGTCCGATGACCTCGCTCCGATCCGTCCCACAATTCAAAAAGGAGCTGCACATGCCCACTGCCATCTATGCCGGTGTCAACGTGACGGTGAATGACGAGGGATTCTTCGAGATCCCCGACGAATGGACCGAGGCCATGGCGCCCGAGATCGCCCGCGCCGAAGGGATCGACGGGCTCACCGAGCCCCATTGGCAGGTGATCAAGTTCATGCGGGCCGAGTACGCCGAGAAGGGAACGGGACCGACCGTGCGGATCCTCGGCAAGACCTCGGGTGTGTCGATCAAGGAGCTGTACCAGCTCTTCCCCAAAGGCCCGGCCAAGGAGGCGGCCAAAATTGCCGGCATCCCGAAACCTCGCGGCTGCATCTGACCGCACTTTTGATCTGAGGACAGAAAGGACGCAACAACATGGCCGACAAAATTGACAAGGTGTCGATCATCATCTCGAAAGGCTCGCTCGAGGGCGTCTACCCGGCCCTGATCATGGCGAATGGAGCCCGCGCCGAAGGGATCGAGGCCAACTTGTTCTTCACGTTTTTCGGCTTGGACGTCGTGCACAAGTCCCGGGTGGACCACATAAAAGTGGCGACCGTGGGCAACCCCGGTCTCCATTTGGCCACCATGGTCGGTGGGCTCCCTGGCGTGTCCTCGGTGATGACGCACTACCTCGCAAGGAAGATGGAAAAGCTCGACATCCCGCCCATCCACGAGTTCGTCGAGATGATCGCGGACACTGGTGCGGGCATCTACGCCTGCAAGGCCTCGGTGGACCTGTTCGAACTGACCAAGGACGACCTCATCGAACAGGTCCAGGACGTCATTACCGTCGGCGAGTTCTACGACATGGCGGCGGGCGGAGAGATCATCTTCACCTGACCGCCGACCGGCGGCATACACGTTGAATACACCTTAAGTGCATCTTTGGTGTATGAGCCGGGTTCGCATAAACATCGAAATTGAGGACCTTTACGTCAACGTGATCATGGATCGCTTCGGCGTCCGGACGAAGACAGAAGCGGTCGACCCGGCGCCGTGCCAGATGACCGCAGCCTGCGTGTCCCATGATCTTGGCGGACACGTCGGCGTGGGTTGAGTTCGACCGGGCCACCGGTAGCCCGGCTGATCGTCGCATGACCGAGCTCATTGCATCGTCGGGTCCATTGGTCACCACGGAGCCGGTGGTGATGGAAGTCCTCGCCGGCGCCAGGGATGAGATGCGCGAGGTGGACCTGCGACGATTGTTGCTGCGGTTCGAGCTCGTCTCCTTCGACAGCGGCATCGACTTCGAAGGTGCGGCGCGGATCGACCGTAAATGTCGCTCAGAGGGTGTGACGCCGAGGGGAATGATCGACTGCATGATTGCCTCGGTGGCGTGGCGGCGACAGGCCACCCTGCTCTCGAGTGATGCCGATCTGGCGCGAGTCATGGGCATCGAACTCGACCGCAGGTGATGATCAGGCTCTAGGACCCACGGCCTGTGCCCCGACCTCAGCGTGGTCATTTGCAATGACGTGGATCTCGACTATTTCCAGGACCTCCGGTATCTGTCCGAGATCGAAGACTTGGTCCGGCAGTCCTACATGCTTCGTCCAGAGGTGTGGGCCGCCATCGCCCACCGATTTCACGATCTTCTCGCGTTGTCCCGTCGAACGGCCGTTCATGTCAGGCGGGGGGACTACATCTTCCATGCGGATCTCTTCCCATCCCTCCCGCCTGATTGCTACATGGAAGCAATGGCGCTCACCCGAGGCCCGTAGCTGGTGTTTTCGGACGATATCGAGTGGTGCCGCGCCCATTTCCCGCCGCGCTGGCTTTTCGTCGAGCGCAACCGCGACTTCGAAGACCTGTTGTTGATGACCACGTGCGACGAGCACGTCACGGCCACTTCGAAGTTCTCCTGGTGGGGTGCCTGGCTGGCCCAGGCCCGAGCGATCTACCCCAGCACCTGGGGACCCGGGTTCGCCCGCGACGATGAATCGGCCGTTCATGCCGCCAGGTGCAATAGTGCTCGACGTGACGGCCTCCTCAGACGGGACTGGCTGACCTCATGCGCCTTGAGGACGCAACAGTCGTTGTCACGGGTGGGACCGGTTTCCTCGGGCGTCACGTGGTCGACGAATTCACCAAGTGCGGAGCGAAAGCCATCGCGGTGGGCAGCAGGGACTATGACCTCCGCGCTCGGGCCTCAATCGAGCAACTACTGGCCGACACTCAACCGGACGCCCTCGTCCACCTGGCCGCGGTGGTGGGAGGAATCGGCGCCAACCGGGCCGAGCCAGGACGGTTCTTCTACGAGAACGCGCTCATGGGGATCGAAGTCCTCGAGGCGTGTCGCAAAAGCGTCGGGAAGGTCCTCATCGCCGGCACGGTCTGCGCCTATCCGAAGCACACCCCAGTTCCGTTCCGGGAGGACGCACTCTGGGACGGCTATCCGGAGGAGTCGAATGGGCCCTACGGATTGGCGAAGAAGATGCTCTTGGTGCAGGCGCAGGCCTACCGCGAGCAATACGGCCTCAATGCCATCTACCTGCTGGCGGTGAACCTCTACGGCCCGGGAGACAAGTTTGACCTGGCTTCTGGCCATGTGATTCCTTCCATGATCAGACGATTTGCGGAGGCCCGCGATGCCGGAGCCCATGAAGTGGCCCTTTGGGGTGACGGGAGCCCGACGAGGGAGTTCGTTCACGTCCGTGATGCCGCCCGGGCTTTCCGATTGGCGCTCGAACGCTACGACGGCCCCGAGCCGGTGAACGTGGGGTCCGGGAGTGAGATCTCCATTGCCGACCTCGCCGTCCAGGTGGCCGCGGCCGTGGGCTACGCCGGTGCCATCGGGTGGGACACGTCGAAGCCGAATGGGCAACCGTTCCGGAGACTCGACGTGTCGCGGGCACGCAGCGCATTCGACTTCGAGGCTTCCATCGACTTTGCGTCTGGGTTGGCGGAGACGGTCGCCTGGTACGAAGGGCAGCGGTTGCCGTGACCGAGCCGGCGGGGTTTACAGGCCACATCACAATTTAGGATTGGGCGACCTGACGCGAGGAGGGGCTGACCCGATCAGACCACCGCTTCTTACGGGAGCTGCTCACGGATCGTCTGGAGGTGATGGCGCAGTTCGCTCGCCTGCTCGTCGGTGAGGTGAAGTTCCATGGCGTCGTTCCCTTTGAGAGTTCGTGTGTGCGTGGACAATGTAAGTGCCGTCTCAGGGATCGGTGTGAAGTCTCCCGGGGCCCTCTCCACCTCCCCCCACCGCCTGGTTCATGTCGACTAGACCACCGGCACCATCGACATCACCCCCTCCAGAAATCCTGCCGCCGATTGTGAAGGAAGTTCCTAAATACCCGATGAAGGGGACGTGAGAGTTCTCTCATGAGCGGGGCCCTCAGCCGGGAACGGCGCCAGAGAGGGCCCAGCCCGTAGTGTCAGCCGTGCCGTGAGCCCCCCAGACCTTCTCCGCCATGCTGCCGACGTCACGCCGCAGTGGTTGACCGAGGTCTTGACCGCGGCCGGCGCGCTGGCCCCCGGCGCCGAGGTGCGTGCCGCATCCACGACTGCTATCGGCACCGGCCAGATGGCGGACACCACCCGCTTCACGCTCACCTACGACGAGCCGGAAGCCGGTCCGCCCAGCGTGGTGGGCAAGTTCGCCTCGGCCGACGAGCAGAGCCGGGCCACCGGTCTGGCTCTGCGTGCCTACGAAATTGAGGTGCGCTTCTACCGGGAGGTGGCCGCCCGCGTCGGCGCCCGGGTGCCCACCTGTTACGTCGCCGACGTGGAGCCCGAGACTGGGTGGTTCACCCTCCTGCTCGAGGACATCGTCGGAGCCCGCCAGGGCGACCAGATCCAGGCCTGCGACCCCGATGTGGCGGCGGCCGTGCTGGACGAGATGGCCGGACTGCACGCGCCCTGTTGGGAAGTTCCAGAGCTGGCGGCCCTGGGTTGGCTCAACCGGAACTCGACTGAGGCCGACGAGTTCCTGGCTGCCATGGCGGGTTCCCTTCTCCCGGGTTTCCTGGAGCGCTACGGCGACCAGCTGGAACCCGAGCACACCGCGCTGTGCCGGCTGTTCGTCCAGCGCCTCCCCACCTGGCTGCAGAGCCGAGTCGGCCCGCGCACCGCCAGTCATGGTGATTTCCGGCTCGACAATCTGCTCTTCCAGCCCGACCAGCGAAGGCCGGTGGTGGTCGACTGGCAGACCTTGTCGTGGGCCGGAGGTTCCCACGATGTGGCGTACTTCATCGGTGGTTGTCTCGAAGCCGAAGTGCGGCGGGCCCATGAGCTCGACCTGCTGGCCCACTACCACGACACCCTGTGTGGGCACGGGGTGCACAACTACTCCCTCGATCAGCTGCGCCATGACACTCGGCGAGACAGCTTCGGAGGTGTGCTGATGGCGATCGTGGCCTCCATGGTGGTCCAGCGCACCGAGCGGGGGGACCTGATGTTCCTCACCAGCTGCGCCCGCCACGCGCAACACGCGCTCGACGTTGACGCGCCCGCCCTCCTGCGCGGTGCCCATGACTGACCTGCTGATCTTGTGCACCGGCAACGCCGCTCGTTCCGTCATGGCCGGTTTCATGCTGGAGCACCTCAAGGAAGATCGGCCGGGTCCTCAGCTGCACATCGTCACGGCGGGCACCCACACCATCGACGGTCAACCGATGGGCCTGCGCACCCGGACGGCTCTGGCCCGCATTCCCGAATTGGCCGGCGCCAATTTCACCCGCCACCGCAGCCGTCAGGTGCACGAGAGCGATCTGGTGAAAGCCGAGCTTGTCGTGGTCATGGAGGCCGATCACGTGCGCTTCGTGCGGCGCCAGTTCCCCGAGGCCGCCGCACGCACGGCCACCATCCGGCGGCTCGCCGACGACCTGCCCCCGGCCCCGCCGTCGTTGGCCGAGCGTGTGTCCCAGCTGAAGTTGTCCGATGCGGATCTCTCAGAGTCCGATGACGTCACCGATCCCGCCGGTCACGATGCCGATGTCTACGCCGCCTGCGTGGCCGAGCTGTGGGATCTCTGCCGCCGACTCATCCCCCTGTTGTAACGACGATCTCTCCTCAGTCGGCGTGGACCGACCGCAAGCCGGCCCAGGCCAAGTCGGCCATCCGTTGAGCCAGGCGCTCGGCTTCTTGCTCGACGGCACTCTCGCCCGTGGGACGTTGGGCGATGAAGCGCCGGCTGGCCCCCTCAGCCATGCCGACCACGGCGTAGGCCAGAAGGCGGCGGTGGTTGTCGTCCAGCCCGGCGTCAATGAGGGGGTCAATGGCTTCGGCAATGGCGTCCTCGACGGTCCGCAGCGCCCGACCCAGCTCGTTGTCGTCGGCATGGTCGCGTCCGTAGAGCAGGCGGAACTCCGCTTCCCGGCTGATCACGAGGCGGAAGTACGCCGCAAACCCCATCTCGACCTGCTGGCGTGGGCCATCGGCCCGCATGACGGCGCCCCGGATGGCAATCAGCAGCTCCTGGGCGATGGAGTCGACCAACTCGAGGTAGAGGGCCCGCTTGGATGAGAAGTGCTGGTACACCAGGGGTTTGGTCACCCCGGCCGCCTCTGCGATGTCGTCCATGGTGGTGGCCCGGTAACCACGGCGGGCGAACAACTCGAGTGCCACCTTGAAGAGCTGTTGGCGTCGCTGCCCGGCGGTCAGACGTCCGGTCGAAGTCTGCGCCGCGGCCCCCATGGCTCCGAGGCTATCGGCCGGCCCAGGAGCGATCCGAAGGTGCGGTCAACCGAGGTGCGCCGGGATCCGGCGGATGGCCTCAGCGAGGCGACCGGGGAGGTCGGCCCGGTTGAAGTGGCGGGTCGCCACCCGGTGGTTGTGGTCCAGGAGCTGACCGCCAGGCTCGGTGAGCCATGCCATCAGCGGTGCCGGATCGGCGCTGTCGAACCACCGGAAGCCGAAGGCGGCCAGCTCG
>PNAT01000047.1 GCA_003169675.1 Acidimicrobiaceae bacterium | reverse complement strand
CAGGCGCCAGCGCTTGAGCTTGGACAGCGGGCGGGTCTCTTGAACCCGGACCCGGTCTCCTACCTTGGCGGTGTCATCGGCATCGTGCACGTAGAGCTTCTTGGTGCGCTGCACCGTCTTGCCGTAGCGCGGGTGGCGCACCCGCTCCACCACGGCCACCACGACGGTCGACTGCATGGCGTCGGAGACCACCACGCCCTCACGGACCTTGCGGCGGTTGGGGCGCGTGCCATCGTCGGCGGCCGGCGCCGGCGCCGGGGCGGGGGCCGGGGCCGGGGCCGCGGCTTCGGGGGCCTCGGTCACCACTTCCGTCTCGGTCACGTCTGGTGTCTCTGCGGTCTCTGCGGTCTCGTCGGCCATCAGGCCTCATCCTCTTCTTCGTCGTCGGGCACGTGATCGTGCCCGTGGTCCTCGGCCCCTTCGGCCTCGGCGGCGGCCACCCGGGCCGCGGCCTTCTCCACCTGAGCGGCGTCCTCGGCAGCCAACTTGGCCAGCGCACCCTCGTGCTCGGCTGCCGTGGGCTCCACGTAGGCGCCTTCGGCTTCGAGGATCTCCCGGGCCCGCAGGACGGTCAGGATGCGCGCCACGTCATGGCGCACGTGCCCCACCCGGGCCGGGTTGTCCAGCTGGCCGGTGGCCAATTGGAAGCGTAGGTTGAAGAGCTCGCGGCGCGAGTCACCCAGGCGGGAAGCCAGCTCGTCGGCATCTAGGAGGGCCAGATCGTTGGCGCTGGCCATCAGATCGCCACTTCCGCGTGTCCATGCGTTCCGGGCCGCACCACGAAGCGGGCCTTGAAGGGCAGCTTCTGGATGGCGCGCTCCATGGCGGCGCGGGCCAGCACTTCGTCGACGCCGGCTAATTCGAACAGGATGCGCCCGGGGTGCACGACGGCCACCCACAGTTCGGGGTTGCCCTTGCCCGAGCCCATGCGGGTCTCGGCCGGCTTCTGGGTCACCGGCTTGTCGGGGAACACCCGGATCCAGACCTTTCCCCCACGCTTGACGTGGCGGGTCATGGCGATACGGGCCGCTTCAATCTGGCGTGCGGTCAACCAGCCCGGCTCCATGGCCTTTATGCCGAAGTCGCCGAAGGACACCGAAGCTCCACCTTTGGCCTGGCCGTTCAGGCGGCCCCGCTGCGTCTTGCGGTGCTTGACCTTCTTGGGCATCAACATGTCAATCCGACTCCTTGCGGAAGTGCGGAGCCTCATGGTGCTCGTGGCGGTTCTGGCGCTCCATCTCCTCGTCCTTGGCCAGCTGCCGCTCCAGGTCGTCCGGCTCGGCAGGCGCCACCGGCAACAGGTCGGCCACCGGGGCATCGATGACGTCGTCGCCGACGGCCTCGACCACGTCCGAGGTGACATCACCGCCGTCGAGCAACAGGTCATCCAACAACTCGTCGTCGTCGGAAAGCGCCCCGTTGCTGAGCGGCGCCGTGTCCTCGCCCGGTGCTCCAAAGTCAGCCTTGCGGCGCCCGCCACCAGCCGTGATAAGCCGGCGGGGACCGCTCTGGCCCGACGTCTCCCCGACCGCCATGGCGGCCTCACGGGTGATCTTGTCCTCGATGGACACCTTGTAGGGCAGGATGTCGCCCTTGTAGATCCAGACTTTGACGCCCACCCGGCCCGAGGTGGTGCGCGCCTCGCGGAAGCCGTAGTCGATATCGGCCCGCAGCGTGTGCAATGGCACCCGCCCCTCGCGGTACTGCTCCTTGCGGGACATTTCCGAACCACCGAGGCGGCCCGAGCACTGCACCTTGATTCCCTGGGCCCCGGCCTTCTGCACCGTCTGGATGGCCCGCTTCATGGCTCGCCGGAAGGCGACGCGCCGGACCAACTGGTCGCAGATGCCCTGGGCGATCAGTGCGGCGTCGAGTTCGGGCTGCTTGATCTCCTGAATGTTCAATTGGATCCGGTTGGCCAACCCGGTGATCTCTTCGAGCTTCTTCTTGAGACGGTCGGCTTCCGACCCGCGGCGGCCGATGACGATGCCCGGGCGGGCGGTGTGGATGTCGACACGGAGGCGGTCCCGCGTGCGCTCAACCTCGATACGGCTCACGGCGGCCGCCTCGAGCTGCGTCATCAGGTAGTCGCGGATCTTCCAGTCCTCGACCACGAATTCCTTGTAGTGCCGCTCCTCGAACCAGCGGGACTTCCAGTCGGTGGTGATACCGAGGCGGAAGCCATAGGGGTTGACTTTCTGACCCATCTACTTGCCCTTCTCGTCGGCGCCGGCCTCTGCCGATGCCGGGTCGTCTGCTTCTTCGACCATGGCGGCGGCGCCGTCATCGGTCTCATCCTCGACCGCGTCCTCTGCTACGGACTCGGAGCTGTCTGTCTCCTCGGTGGATGTCTCCTCGGTGGATGTCTCCTCAGTAACTAAACCATCCTGTTTAGTTTCCGTGGAGGCATCCTCGACCTTGGTCGCGACATCCTCGTCAGCCTCCGCTTCAGCCGCCGCCTCGGCTTCGGCCACCGCCTGGGCAGCCCTCCGGCGCGACAGGCGACCGGAGAGGTCGGCCCGGCGGCGCGAGGCATCGACCCGGCGGGAGCGGTTGGCGCTGACGGCCTCCATGCGGGCGCGACGCAGCTCCAGTTTCTCGGGCGGGAGGCGGCTGACAATGATGGTGATGTGGCAGCTGCGCTTGCGGATCCGGGTGGCCCGACCGCGCGCCCGGGGGCGCCAACGCTTGGCCGTGGTGCCCTCGTCGGCGAAACAGGCCGAGACGAAGAGCTCGTCGGGATTCTGATGATCGTTGTGGGCGGCGTTGGCCACGGCGGAGGCCAGCACCTTTCCGATGACATTGGCCGCCTCGCGCTCGGTTCCGGCCAGGATCTCGGCGGCCCGATCGACGTCCTGGCCCCGCATGAGGTCGAGGACCTGACGGGCCTTGGAGGCGGACATCCCGCTGTGGCGCAGGACGGCGCGCGTGCCCGGACGCTCGTTGGTCTTAGTGGCGGTCATTAGCGACGTGCTCCCCGCTCCTGCCCGGCGTGGTACCGGAAGGTGCGTGTGGGGGCGAACTCGCCCAGTTTGTGCCCCACCATTGATTCGGTCACGTAGACCGGGACGTGACGGCGCCCGTCATGCACGGCGATGGTGTGCCCCACCATGTCAGGGATGATGGTCGAACGCCGAGACCAGGTCTTGATGACCTTCTTCTCCCCGCTCGAGTTGAGCACATCCACCTTCTTGAGCAGGTGGTCGTCCACGAAGGGACCCTTCTTCAAGCTACGCGGCATGGTCAGCTCACCCTTCGCCTAACGCCGCGCGCCGCGGGTGCGGCGCCGGCGGACGATCATCGAATCGGACTTCTTGTTACGCGAGCGGGTGCGGCCCTCGGCCTTACCCCACGGCGACACCGGGTGGCGCCCACCGGAGGACTTGCCCTCACCTCCACCTAACGGGTGGTCGACCGGGTTCATGGCCACGCCGCGGGTCTGCGGGCGCTTTCCCTTCCAGCGGTTGCGGCCGGCCTTTCCGATCTTGATCAGCTCGGCCTCGGCGTTGCCGACCACGCCCAGAGTGCCCCGGCAGTCGATGGAGACCCGGCGCATCTCGGTGGAAGGGAGCCGCAGGGTGGCGAATGCGCCTTCCTTGGCCACCAGCTGGATGCTCATGCCGGCGCCCCGGGCCATCTTGCCGCCACCGCCGGGACGGAGCTCGACATTGTGGATGGTCGAACCGACCGGGATGTAGCGCAACGGCAGGGCGTTGCCGGGCCGGATGTCGGCCCCCTGGCCACTTTGCACCTGGTCGTCCACCTTCAGCCCGGCCGGAGCCAGGATGTAGCGCTTCTCGCCATCGGCATAGTGCAAAAGCGCGATGCGCGCATTGCGGTTGGGGTCGTACTCAATGGCCGCCACGCGGGCCGGGACGTCGTCCTTGTTGCGACGGAAGTCGATGATCCGGTACTGCTGCTTGTGCCCGCCACCGCGATGGCGGGCCGTCTTGCGGCCATGGTTGTTGCGCCCACCCGAACTGGAGTTGGGGGCGAGCAGCGACTTCTCGGGACGGTCCCGGGTGATCTCGGAGAAGTCCGAGACCGTCTGGAAGCGCCGGCCGGGGCTGGTTGGTTTGCGGGAACGAAGTGCCATGGGAGCGTGCCTCAGATCAACGATCGAACAGATCGATGGAGTCGTCGGGGTGGAGGGTGACGATGGCGCGCTTGGTGTTGGGGCGGTGCCCCTTGATGTTGGTGCGCCGGTTGCGTGTCGCCTTACCCTTGCGGTTGAGGGTATTGACACTGAGGACCCGTACACCAAAGGCCTGCTCGACGGCGTGGCGGACATCGATCTTGGTGGCGCCGGGGTCGACAATGAAGACGTAGACGCCCTTGTCCATCAACCCGTAGCTCTTCTCGGATACCACCGGCCGGATCAGCACTGACATGGCATCACGCATCGGCGCCGGCCTCCTCGGTCATGGCGACCGCGTCAACCGAGGTGCTCGCCTCAACCGCAGGGCCCTGGTCAACCAAGTGCGTCCCGGAGAACACGTCGGGCGAGCCCGGCAGGGTGCGGTCGGAGAACACGAGCCAATCCGCCCGTAGGACATCGTGGGCCGAGAGCTCGCTGTAGGTCGTGGTCTGGGCCTGGGGCAGGTTGCTGAAGGATCGCTCGACGTTGCCTTCGTCGTGGGCCAGGACGATCAATATGTGACCAGTGAGCTTGAGCTTGCGCAGCACGGTCACGGCGTCCTTAGTCTTCGGAGCCTCCATGCCCCAATCATCAATCAGGGCAATCCGCCCGATCATGGCCCGGTCGCTCAAGGCGGAGAGGAGGGCGAGGCGCACCATCTTCTTCGGGGTGTGCTGCCGGTAGCTGCGGGGCTTGGGCCCCAGGGCGACACCTCCGCCGCTCATGGACGGCGAGCGGCTGCTGCCCTGGCGGGCCCGCCCGGTCCCCTTCTGGGCGAACGGCTTGGCGCCGCCACCCCGGACCTCGGCCCGGGTCTTGGTCGACTGGGTGCCCGAGCGGGCGGCAGCCAGCTGGGCCGTCACCACCTGGTGCATGACGGCAAGGTTGGGCTCCAGGCCGAAGATGGTGGGCTCCAACTCCACCGGGCCCAGGTCGTGGCCGGCTGCGTTGCGGCGGGTTACCGTGCGGACGACGGGAGCGGGACGCTCCTTCTTGACCGGACCCCGCTGGACGGTGTCGGTCACCGTCATCGGGAACCACCCCCGGCCACCTTGGGCGCCTTGACCGAGTTGCGCAAGACGACCACCGTTCCCCGGGCGCCCGGTACGGCGCCCTTGACCAGCACCAATTGGCGCTCCGGGTCGGCCGAGACGATCTGAAGGTTGAGGGCCGTGACCTGGGTGCCGCCCATCTGCCCGGCCATGCGGGTTCCCTTGAACACGCGGGACGGTGTGGCACAGGCCCCGATCGAACCCGGTACCCGATGGCTCCGGTGGTTTCCGTGCGAGGCCCCCTGGCCCTTGAAGTTGTGGCGCTTCATGCCTCCGGCGAATCCCTTGCCCTTGCTGACCGCGATGGCGTCGACCCGGTCGCCGGCCTCCCACAGGTCAGCCGTGAGCTCCTGGCCCACCGCGTAGTCCGCCACATCGTCAAGCCGCAGCTCCACCAGGCCGCGGCCCGGCTCCACGCTGGCCTTGGCGAAGTGCCCGATCTCAGGCTTGGTCAAGGTGGAGGCCCGGCGGAAGCCCCAGGTCACCTGCAGGGCGGAGTAGCCGTCGGTCTCGGCCGTCTTGACCTGCACCACCCGCACGGGCGCGACTTTCAGCACCGTCACCGGAATGGCGCGGTGCTGGTCGTCCCAGATCTGGGTCATGCCGACCTTTTCGCCGACGATCGCCTTGCTTGCCACGTGTCACTTCTCCCTGCGCGGCGTCCGGCTTCCCGTACGCACGCCAACGCTCCGCCCGGGAATCCCGAGCGGAGCGCTCGAATGGTGTGGCGTGAGGTACCGGTCAGACCGGCGATCACGCACTTCTGTTGTCATGAGCAGCACCGGAGGTGCCGCTGGGGTGCCGAAATCGGCCTTGCGACGTTACACCACCCGGCGCCCGCTCTGCCAGGCGCCGGAACCCGGGGTCGGCCCGGACTCGGGCCGAGGGTCAGGCCGTTTGGATCTTTATCTCGATATCGACGCCGGCCGGCAGGTCGAGGCGCTGGAGCGAGTCGACCGTCTTGGGTGTGTGCTCGACGATGTCCACCAGGCGCTTGTGCACCCGCATCTCGAAGTGCTCCCGGGAGTCCTTGTACTTGTGGGGTGAGCGGATCACCGTGTAACGGTGCTTGTCGGTCGGCAGCGGGACCGGGCCCAGCACCTTGGCCTGGGTCCGCAGGACCGTCTGGACGATCTTCTCGGTCGATTGATCCAAGATCTCGTGGTCGTAGGCCTTGAGCCTGATGCGGATCTTCTGCTTGGGGCCGTCGGCCATGGTGCCTGCTCTCGTTCCGTTGCTCTCGGGGTGTTACTTGAGGATCTTGACAACCCGACCGGAAGCAACGGTGCGTCCACCCTCTCGGATGGCGAAACGCAGACCTTCAGTCATTGCGATGGGCTTGCCCAGCTCGACCACCATCTCCGTGTTGTCACCGGGCATGACCATTTCGGTGCCCTCGGGCAGGGAAATGGTGCCGGTCACATCGGTGGTACGGAAGTAGAACTGGGGACGGTAGTTGGTGAAGAACGGCTTGTGGCGCCCGCCCTCTTCCTTGTTCAGCACGTAGACGTTGGCCTCGAACTGGGTGTGGGGGGTGATGGAGCCCGGCTTGCACAGAACCTGGCCGCGCTCGACGTCCTCCTTCTTCGTCCCACGGAGCAGGCAGCCGGCGTTGTCCCCGGCCCGGCCTTCGTCGAGCGACCGGCGGAACATCTCGATCCCGGTCACGACGGACGTCTGGGTGTCGCGGAGCCCCACGATCTCGACCTGGTCGCCCACCTTGACCACGCCCTGCTCGATCTTGCCGGTGACGACCGTCCCACGGCCGGTGATGGACATGACGTCCTCGACCGGCATCTGGAAGGGCTTGTCGACGTCGCGGACGGGCTCGGGGATGAAGCTGTCCACAGCCTCCATGAGCTCGGTGATCTTGGGCGTCCACTCGGGGTCGCCCTCCAACGCCTTCAGTGCGCTGACCCGGATGACCGGGGTGTCGTCGCCCGGGAACTCGTACTCGGAGAGCAGCTCGCGTACCTCGAGCTCGACCAGGTCCAAGAGCTCCTCGTCGTCGACCATGT
>PNAT01000132.1 GCA_003169675.1 Acidimicrobiaceae bacterium | reverse complement strand
TGGTCAAGGTGATGGCCGGGGCGGCAGCAGTGAAACCGAAGTCGATATTCAAGGCGTTATCACCTGGATTGCCCGTCGTGACCGATGCCGTGGCGTATTGGGCACTGCCGGTGACCGGAGTGCCTTTGGAGTTGTCAAGAGTGTCGGTGCCGACGTTGGCCTTGGTTGGGATGGCGCCGGACAGCACACCGCCGGCGGCGAAGTCGGAGGCGGTGTCGATGACCACGTTGTAGGAGGTGTCAGGAATGAGTGCGGACGTGGTGGTGCTGGAGAAGGTGTAGATGCCCTGCGCATCGGTGGTGGTGGTGGCCAGGACGGTGCCGGTCGAGCTTTCGAGAGTCACCGTGACGCCCGCGGCCCCCACGTCGGTGGGGTTCTGGATCCCGTTGCCGCTGGTGTCGATCCACACCCGATGCCCGATCTCAATTGGTGCCTGGCCGCAGATCAGAGAAACGTCGCCGAGTCCAGATGCCTTGGAGAACGTCTGCAGAGCCGTGTGCGAGTCGTAAATGATGACGGCTTGCTTGGTGCTGCCGGTGGTAGTGATGGCGCCATTGGAAGTGTTCTGTAGATCGAATCCCCCGGTGCGGACCGTGCCCCCGGGGATGGGATCGAAGTGGGTGGCCACCAGGTTTGCGAAACCCGGGGCCTGGGTCAGTCCACCGAGAGCTTGGTGCTGGTGGAAGCCGGGCATTGTCTGGTAGTAGAACTCGCCGCTGGTCGTGTTGCTGTAGCCGGTCGGTCCGAACTGGTCACCCACGCCGCTGCCGCCCGCCCCGCCGCAATTGCCGTCGGCCTCGAGGACCAACGGATTGCCGCAGGCCTTGTACAACCCGCCGCCGGTGATGCCTTGGAACTGCGTCGTGCCCGACGTCGATGTGTCACCACTCTGCAGGCCAGTGTCGTCGGCGGTGCGGTCACGGACCGCCACAGACATATTGCCGCTGGAGTCGACGGTAATGCTCGACACCAGGGGTTGGGGGTACTCGGTGATGCCGGCCCCACCATCACCATTCGTCGGGTACGTGTTGCTCCACGGCTCCCAGTTAGCCGTCTGGGTCGAATCGTTGGGTGTCGTGGATGTGCCGCAGATGGGATACACACAGCCCCGGTTGTATCCGTGGAACGGGATCTCCAGGACCGGCACGCTGCCAAAGGTTCCCCCGGCCAGGGTGAAGGTGTAGATGTAGCCCTCCAAGTCGGCTTGCGTAGGCCCCGTGCAGGTCAGGCCGACCAACGCCCCGGTGGCGGTGCTCTGCACGGCGAAAGATTGGACGTCAGCCAGAGCACAAGTTGTGCCGCTCGCCGCCCCCGGCAGGCTGGTCGGGAGGCTGTAGACCGTGACGGTGCCCAAACTCGGCGGGCCACCAGGAGTGGCGGGCGCGTTGACTGGGAATACGTTGAGGGAGTTGTTGGCCAAGTCGACCACGTAAAGGATCGACTGGTCGGGAGACAGGGCCATGCCTCCGAGACCGATGGTGTCGACGGCGGCATAGGCGGATGTGTCGTGGAACCAGCCGTAGCTGGACGGAGCTGGGTCCTCGGTAATGCCTCGCGGATCGGTCCCGACGTTGGCGACCACGGTCGCCGTGGTGGTGTTGGCGTCCGGTGGCGTCCCACTCTGGGTGGCGTCCACTGTGGTCAAGTAAATGGCGCCAAGGCCACCGGGACCGAGGGCGGCAAATCGGTGGAAGAACGCTGAGGTGAAGTCGTAAGACTGAGTCGGGGATGACTGGTAGATGGCGTTGCCGAACGTGGAGCCGATCTGGCCGAGAGTGGCCTGCGGCACCTCGGTCGAGGTTCCAGAGATATTGCCGGTGGCCAGGTAGGGCACCGTGTACAGGGCCGGGTTCGTCAGCGGAGTAAGCCCGGTGGCGCCGTTGGCGGGGTTGATGAGGACGCCCTGGAGGCACGCTATGGCGACGCTGGGGTCGGCCTGGCAATAGTCTCCGGGGGCCTCGACGCCGAAATTGGCGGTGGCAGTACCTCCGCTCAGCGTCACGAACTGCTCAGGCCCTCCCGAGGCAATGGGATGCCCTGCAGTGGCAGTGCCGATCGGTCCGGAGAAGTAACCCGTGGGAGGAGTGAACTCCAGGCGAAGTTGGGTGCTTGACTCCCCGGCGACGCTGAGAGCGTAGGTACCGTCTGCCGCGCTGGTGGCCGTCCCGACCTGTGTGTTGTTGGAGTCGAAGGCTGCAACTGTGACGCCGCCAACGCCCACGTCGACCGCCGGGTCGGCTGGGGTCGCGGTGGTGTTGTCCAAACCACTTGAGTTGTAGTCACGGAAGACCGTGCCCGCTACGGATCCCGCGGCGGCAGCCTGAGGGACTCCTAAGACCGCGAATGTTCCGCACAGGAGCAGCAGACTCAGGGCCGGAGCCACGATCAATCCGACCGGGGTTTGGTATCTCCGCCGCTGCTTCATCCGCGTTCCTCCCTCCACCAGGTAGCCCGTAGGCGGGTTTAGGCCCGCGAAATCTGATCCACGAAATAATTAGACGAAGGTTAGCTTGAGAATTGGCATTCTTCCCGGATGACATCCATTTTCTCTGGTCAAACGGATTGCCCTCGGCACCAATCCGAAGCTCGAGCCCGTCGAGCGTATGCTGCCGTCTTTTGGCACAGGGTGCAGGCCGGATGGGCTGGAGAAGGCAAGGAGCCATCAACGTTGGTGGCCACCGCCGTGGCGTCACCGCTCGGCCATCGGAGAACTGACTCTCAGCCGCTCACAATCTGTGCCGCAAGGGGCGGTGGTGCGAGGTGCGGCCCCCATTTCGTTAGGTCGATGGTGACCGGGCCGGCGATTCCCTGGACCGTGCCGATGAACCGGTTCAGCAGACCATCGCTCGCACCGACCCAGTAGACGATGGACGGCGTGTAGCGGAACACATTGACGGTCGTCCCGTTGAACGACCGTTGCCCGGTGAATCGGGCTTGGCTCTGGGCCACGAGCAGAGGATTGTCCCTCTGGGGTGATGCCAGCGCCACTATGAGTTGGATGACCCTGTCAATGGGCCGGTCTGCCGGATCGGGAGCCCGCATCGTCCAGCCCACACCGCCCGGCAGCTTCGAGTCGGGTTGGGCTACATACACGGCCCCGGCCGAGTAGTCGACCGACTGCGTCGTCGGTGCGTCCCCCTTTTCTGTGGTCAGGACGGTTAAGTGACCCGTATGGTGCGCAAAATCAACAACGCCGGCAATACCGACGAAGACACTGGCCGAGTAGGGGACCTGAGCGTCTATTTGGGCACCGCCTTCCGTGTAATTTCGATACAGGATGGTCGACAGCTGCACTGCCTGATTTTCGGTCAATGGCCGGTTGACGGGCTTCAGCGTGCCCGGCGAACGTTCCCCGCATCCCCCCAGAACGACCACACTGAGGACACCGGCAAGTATCGGCCTCAGGAGCGATGCCCTCCAACTCAAAGTCATTCTGCATCCGGAGTAGGAAGATCGAGTGACGTTGGCCCACCGTACTCAGTCAGGATGAGTGTGGTGTCCATTCCATCGGGCTCCATCAACTCATCGGGTCCGTCTTGGGCGGTACTCCGCCCTCACTGAATGCGTTATCTCCACATCAGCGGCCAGATCGCCGATCCGGGTCACGATGCAGGAAGAACCACACTTGAGAAATTCACGGCAGGAGGTTCATCGGCGGCGGGGGATGCGGGAGCTGTCGCGGCTGCCACCATCTCCGGCATTGCCGGCGGTGGGGCGATCGTGGTGTAGTCCACGCCGTCGGGGGATTCGGCTCCGGCAAAGGACGATCGCACAACTCCATCGTGACCGCATGCCACCGTCGACTCAATCGCGGTCGGGTCGGACGAAGAGAATGAATTTCCCGAGAAACAGTTACCGCGTGTGGCGATCGTATCGCTGCCAATCCCTGCATACACCAGATCCACGCGGTTTCCGGACAATGCATTACCACTCACTTTGTCATTTTTCGGTGAGTACCCAGCTCCACCGGTAACGATTACGCCGACACTCACATTGCCTGTGACCAGGTTGCGCAGTACCGAATCATTCGAACCTCCGCCTATGGCAATGCCGTATCCGAAGACGTCAGCGCCCTCGCTGGTGGTTGGGGTAACCGGGTTGTTGTTGTTTGCGATCACGTTTCCCGCGATTACTGCTCCTACCTGCGGTAACAACTTCTCAGTGGTGTCGCTCTCTACCACCACGCCAGCTCGATTCGAGTCGAATTGAGAGTCGACAATCGTAAGCCCGCCGCTTGCATTGGCAGCTTCGAATCCGACCCGGTTGGACTCGGCCATGGAATGTTCCACGACGGCGTTGCAGGGTCGGCATTGGCCGATATAGATGCCAGAATCAGGCTGGCCCGATGCATAATCATGGTCGAATAGGCCACCGGTGGCGCCGAAGGCGTAGAGGCCGTAGAGCCCGTTGTCATAAGCAGTGACATACGAGGCTCGGTAGCCATGGAGGACGCTGCCATTTCCGTAATTGTCCGAGAGGGTGAAGAGCAACCCGTTTATCGCAAAGCGACGCACCGTGAGGTTCTCCACAGAATCACCGTTGGCAGCCAAGGTGATTCCATTGGGAAGTCTATTGCTCCCATCGATGACTACTGTGTTGCGGTCCCGTCCCCTGATGTCCAGGTCTGGCACATGGGACACAACGGCTTCTCTGTAGACCCCGGGAGAGATCAGCACAAGGTCCCCGGGGACTGCATGGTCAACTGCTGCCTGAATGGTGGCGTACTCCCCCGGCACAACAAGAACTTCATGGCGGTTGCGGCTGGCTGTCCCACACCCGGATAATCCGATTGCGCCTATGAGCACCAAACCTGCGACGGTGACGTGGCCAAAGGAGTGCCGCGGGACAGCTGCCCGTCGAACACTCTGACTCAACATCTGGCCGAGGGTAGCCGCAATGCCTGTTTGTTCCCGCCCAGTGCTAGCCCGCAAGGTCTTGATAAGAAGCACCAATGGTGATGAAAATGACCGGAGAATCGGCTATTGGGAGATCGGGGGCGACTCCCCAGGAGCAAACCGGCCCATTTCAGCTCCCACCTTCTTGGCGATGTTGGCCAGGTGCAAATGGATCTCCTCAAGAAGATCCGTTGCCTTCTTGACGTGCGCAGTGAGGACTGTGTTCTCTTCGATCAGCCTCATTATGTCGTCGGTGTTGCCTGCCGTGTGAAGCGCCACCTCAGAGGAGATCGCATCGGCACGCTTGGCGGCAATGAGCAGCGCCGCAGCTTGGACACCAGCAAGCATGGATAGGAAGAGGTTCAGCAGGATATAGGGGTATGGATCGAACGCCTTGTGGTGCAGCACATGCTCGAAGAAAAGCGTATTTGTCAAGGCCCAGGCGATCATGACTCCGAAGAAGCCGAACACGAAGGGCCATGTGATGCCGCTCACCGAAATCC
>PNAT01000050.1 GCA_003169675.1 Acidimicrobiaceae bacterium | reverse complement strand
TCGTGCATCTACGGCCTGGGCTCGCCCGACGAGTACCGGGACCGCATTCTCGGGCTCACTGTGGGGGAGCAGCACGACCAGCGCGACATTCTCCGAAGGCTGGTCGACCTCCAGTACGCCCGCAACGACGTCAACCTGGTCCGCGGCACCTTCCGGGCCCGCGGCGACACGGTGGAGATCCACCCAGCCTACGAGGAGCAGGCGCTGCGGGTCGAGATGTTCGGCGACACCATTGAACGCATCGTGCCCTTCGACGTCATGACGGGCGAGATGGGCGACGAGATGGAGGACATCGCCGTCTATGCGGCCACGCATTACGTTACCGGCGACGACATCATCCAACGGGCCGTCGGCACCATCGAAACAGAGCTCAGGGAACGCCTCGGAGAGTTCGAGCAACAAGGGAAGTTGCTGGAGGCGCAGCGCCTCCGGGTCCGCACGGAACACGACCTCGAGATGCTGGCCGAGACGGGCGTCTGCTCAGGCATCGAGAATTACAGCCGGCACCTGGACGGGCGCGCGCCCGGGGAGACGCCGTACACCCTGCTCGACTTCTTCCCCAAGGACTATCTGGTGGTCATCGACGAGAGCCACGTGGCCGTGCCGCAGCTGCACGGCCAGCACGCCGGCGACCGCTCCCGCAAGGACATGTTGGTCGAGCACGGGTTCCGCCTTCCCTCTGCGAGGGACAACCGCCCTCTGCGCTTCGACGAATTCATTGAGCGGGTGCCCCAGTGTGTGTTCGTCTCGGCCACCCCGGGACCCTTCGAGAAGGAACACTCGACCCAGATGGTCGAGCAGGTCATCCGGCCCACCGGACTGGTCGATCCCGAAGTGACGATCAGGCCGACCAAGGGCCAGGTGGACGATCTGCTGGCCCGGATAGGAACGACGGTGGCCAGCGGGGCGCGCGTGCTGGTCACCACCCTGACCAAGAAGATGGCAGAGGACCTGACCGACTACCTGGCCGATGCCGGGGTGCGGGTGCAGTACCTGCACTCCGACATCGACACCATCACCCGGATCGAGATCCTGCGCGAGCTGCGGCTCGGCACCATCGACGTGCTGGTCGGCATCAACCTCCTGCGGGAAGGCCTCGACCTCCCCGAAGTGGCGCTCGTCGCCATCCTCGACGCCGACAAGGAGGGCTTCCTCCGCTCGGCCTCCTCGCTGATCCAGACCATGGGCCGGGCCGCCCGCAACGTCGACGGGACCGTGGTGCTCTACGCCGACACCATCACCGACTCCATGCGCGAGGCGGTGGCGGTGACCCAGCGCCGGCGCGAGATCCAGACGGCCTACAACCGTGAGCACGGCATCGACCCGCAGACCATCCGCAAGGCGGTCACCGACATCCTCGAGCGCCTGCGGGGGAGCGGCGGGACCAACGCTGGGGGCCGCTCGACCCGGGCCGGGCGCAGCCGGGCTGAAGTGCGCAGGAACGCCGCCGTCAGGGGCAACCGGCGACCGTCGCTCTTGGCCGAGGGAGATGCGTCGACTCCGGCCGTGGCCGTCGAGCTCATGGTCCAGTTGGAAGCGGAGATGAAGGCCGCCGCGGCCGAGTTGCGCTTCGAGGAGGCCGCGCTCTTGCGGGACGAGATCGCCGAGCTGCGGGCGTCGGTGACCAGTTAGCGTGGCCGCCATGCCCACCACCGCCCTCCTCCGCCAGACCGTCGCCACCTACGCCGCCACCGTCACGGCCCGTGATGCCGACGCCTACGCCGCCCTCTTCACGCCCGACGCGGTGCAGGTCGACCCCTATCCGAGCGCGCCGAACGTAGGGCGTGACGCCATCCGGGCCTTCATGGCGCGCTCCATCGAGGGCAGCGAGACCATGCTGTTCGAGGTCACCGAGGTCCACCCGGTGGCCGACCGGGTGGCCATCGCCTTCCACATCACGCTCACCCTGGCCGGCGATGCCACCATGCACATCCGGGGGATCGAGGTCTTCACCGTGACCGAGGACGGCCTCATCTCGGCCGTCGACGCCTACTGGGGCGACGAGGATCTCGAAATCAGTTGAGCCGCACTCCGGCATGTCGACCGGAATTCTGTAGGGTCAGGCTCTCGTTCAAGGGAGAGTTCATGCCGGTAAAGGTCATCACTCGCTTGGTACTGGCCGGAAGCTTCGCCGGAGGCGGAGTGTTCCTGACCATGGACACGAGGTCGGCGCTCGCCACGGGACCCACGTCCGGCACCATCACGACGATCGCCGGCACTGGGGTCGCAGGCGCGACCGGCGACGATGGCCCGGCCACTTCTGCCAAGCTCAACAACCCCGGAAATGTCGTTGCCGACAGGGCCGGCAACCTCTACGTCGCCGACAGCGCGAACTGCGAAGTGCGCAAGATTGCCTTGGACGGCACCATCACCCGATTTGCCGGCACCGGCACCTGTGGCCCGGTCACGGGGAACGGTGGTCCAGCGGTGAACGCGCAGTTGGGGACGGACAAAGCGGTTGCAGTCGACGCGTCCGGAAACGTCTATGTGAGTGACTACAGCAATGCCGTGGTCAGGAAGATATCCCCGACGGGCATCATCAACAACTTCGCTGGCAATGGAACACCCGGCAACACTGGCGACGCCGGTCCCGCCACGGCGGCCGAAATGAACGAGCCATGGGGCTTCGCCATCGACCCGTCGGGTGACGTGTACATATCCGATTACCAAGCCAATGTGGTCCGCATGGTCAGCCCCACCGGGGTGATTTCCACCGTGGCCGGGAACGGTACAGGGGGTGCCACGGGCGACAACGGTCCGGCCACCAGTGCCGAACTCAACTGCTCCGCCGGATTGTGGCTCGATCCGTCGGGCAACCTCTTTATTGCCGACGAGGGAAATGCCGAGATCCGCATGGTCAACCCGGCGGGGATCATCACGACGGTGGCCGGCAATGGCACGCCTGGTTCCACCGGTGACGGAGGTCCAGCCACATCCGCCGAGATATCAGAACCCTACGGTGTCGCCGTGGACTCCTCGGGCAATCTGTACATCGGCGACTACGTCGCTGCTGTAGTGCGAATGGTGACCAAGTCCACCGGCAAGATCTCCACCGTCGCCGGCACCGGCGTCGTTGGCAACACGGGTGACAATGGACCGGCCACCAGCGCCAAGCTCGACGGACCATCGGAAGTGTACGTCGATGCCAGCGGCAACTTGCTCATCAACGACTACAACGCCAGCGTCATCCGCAAGGTGGCTCTGGTGAATCCCACCGGGCAGGGCTACACCCTGGCCGCGTCAGACGGCGGCATCTTCACCAAGGGCAACGCTCAGTTCTACGGGTCCTTGGGCAACATCGTGCTCAATAAGCCCATCGTCGGCATGGCCGCCACACCAGACGGCAAGGGCTATTGGCTGGTGGCCAGCGACGGCGGCATCTTCACCAAGGGGGACGCCGGCTTCTTCGGGTCCTTGGGCCACATCGTGCTCAACAAGCCCATCGTCGGCATGGCCGCCACGCCCGACGGCAACGGCTATTGGCTGGTGGCCAGCGACGGCGGCATCTTCACCAAGGGCGACGCCGGCTTCTACGGGTCACTGGGCGACGTTGTGCTCAACAAGCCCATCGTCGGCATGGCCGCCACACCCGACGGCCAGGGCTATTGGCTCGTCGCTTCCGATGGCGGCATCTTCACCAAGGGTGACGCCGGCTTCTTCGGCTCCCTGGGCCACATCGTGCTCAACAAGCCCATCGTCGGCATGGCCGCCACGCCCGACGGAGGGGGCTATTGGCTCGTCGCCAGTGACGGCGGCATCTTCACCAAGGGCGACGCCGGCTTCTTCGGCTCCCTGGGCAATATCGTGCTCAACAAGCCCATCGTCGGCATGGCCGCCACACCCGACGGAGGGGGCTACTGGCTCGTCGCTTCC
>PNAT01000093.1 GCA_003169675.1 Acidimicrobiaceae bacterium | reverse complement strand
CCGGCCGCTTCTTAGCCGGGGCCCGCTTCACGGCCTTCTTGGCAGCGGCTCGTTTCTTGGCCCCGTGACCCGAGGGTGGCCAGCCGTTGCCTCGTCTCACCGCCATCAAACCCCCTTCAACTTAGTATGTAGTTCGACTTTCTTGCGAAGTCGTTGAACTCCTTCACCGCGGAATAGATCAGTGTTACCTCGATGATCACGGCAACGGTAACCGAGATTCCTTGTCGCAAGCCGCTGAACTGACTCCAGTCGCCCTTGAGAATCCCCACGGCCAAGAATGGCAGAACGAGGGAGAACGATCCCCAAAATTGAGCGTACCGATAGCTCTCATCGACCGCCGCCCGAAATGCTTGCAGTGTCGCAGGATCATTCAACCTCTTGTATTGATCCGCAGAGGGATACTCGGTGTGACGGCAGAAGACCTTGCCAAATACGAAGGACCGAAATGGAACCATGATGAGCCCGACGGCTAACGACGCCATGAGAACTAACAAGAAGAGCCCAAGATCGCTGCCGGCAACCTCAAACTTCAGAAGCACTCGATGGATAGGTCTCGAATACAAGGACGCTGTGAATACCGCGCTGAGGCCCGGCAAGATGTAGGCCAGTAAGTAACCAAGTGACGTTGATGTGAATCCAGAGAGTGTGTCCATGAACTCACCCACCCATATCTTCCGGTAAAGAGGGTCTGACCAATGGGTTACGAGCAAGGCGGGTTAGTAGGACTTTCGCCGGCTTCGCGACGCAATATCTCGGTCATGGCCGACCGCCCGCTTGCTATCGTGAGCGCTCCTGTCGGCTTTGCCGCACCGGCGGTTGACTGAACCAGTGAACCGGAGCGGAACTGGCCTGTCGGATCTCTGAGCTGCGGGTTCACGCCCTGAAACCACGTTCGGACTCCGCTCACAAGCCTTGGGTTAGCCCAATGCTGTCCAATCTCCGGACTGAGGGGATGGAGCAGGAGGAGGGCCCATGGCTCCACAGGTCTTCACCAGAGATGTCCTGCTGCCCACAACCATGGAAGAGGTGCGACAAGTCGCCCTCCGTTTCGGGAAGACTATGGCCGGTGGACACAATTGAAGTTGTTTCGCAATTCGGCCGCTACGTCGACGCGCATTCGGCCACCATCTTCGTCGGGGCCGGGCTATCTCAGTCAAATGGATACCCCGGCTGGGAGGCTCTCCTTGATCCACTGCGCCTTGAGTTGGGCATCGAGCCTATGGAGGATCTGCCACAACTTGCTCAGTACATCGTTGACGGAATCGATGCCGGCAGGGAGAGATTACGGACCCGAGTTGTCGAGGCGTTCAATGCCGTAATCAATCCCGTTCCATCGCTGGCTTTGAGATTGATCTCTCAACTCCCCATTGACGAGTATTGGACATCGAATTTCGACCACCTCCTCCAGGAAGCCGCCGCGGATGTTCATGTCTTCGCCAAAGATGAAGACTTGGTTCGGCTGCTGGAACCCGGGCATCGGCACATTTATAAGATGCATGGCTCTCTGGATCCGCCAGGTGAAATCGTACTAACGAGGGACGACTACGAGACCTACCCGATCACTCACCCCCGTTTTTGGAAACTGCTTCAAGCGCACTTTCTGACCAAGACATTTCTATTTCTTGGCATTGGGTTTTCAGATCCCAATCTTGAGCTGGTATTCAAGATGGTTCGATTATTCACCGCCGATATCAAGCGCGAGCACTTTGCAGTTGTCAGGCGGGACGGAACGACCGGAGAGAAAGCAAAACTGTTCGACCTGCGGATGAACGAACTTGAGCGTGTTGGCGTCAACGTCTTAGTAATTGACGACTTTGTCGAGATCGACGAACTATTGGGGAAGCTGGTCGCTCGCTGTCGACCGCCACAGGTGATGGTGTCAGGATCGGCACCCGAGGAAGTTGAACGAACATCGACCGGCGACTCTTATCCGACAGGTGAGCTGCCCTCTCGCTCGGTCGCAATCGCGGCCTTAGTTGGACAACGATTCGCTCACAAGGGCATCTCCTCAGTTGCCGGAGGAGAGATTGGGGCTGTCGTTGGGTACGAGGCAATGCGCACGCTGGAGGGCATCGACGGGTACGTGCCCGACCGGTTCACGCTGGTCCGACGAAAGCGCGATGAACCCGTGACTCCCCCCAATACTCGGCTCGGTCAAATTGTCTTCACCGGTTCGGAACCAACCGACCTCCGCTCAGCCGCACTGAGCGAGGTGCGTGCGCTACTCGTATTTGGCGGAGGCTCGGGGACACAGGCCGAGGTCGCTGGTGCGCTCGAGAGCGGTTTGGGTGTCGTCCCGATCGGATGTACTGGCGGCACGGCCGAATCGCTCTGGAATCGGATGCGAGGTGATCTTGAAGGTCTTCTCCTAGGCGGACGTCCAATAGAGGGTGCCGATTTTGACCTACTGATGAGTGGGGACGATGGCGAGGTTGCCGCCGCCGCCGTTCGACTCGTGGAGCAGGCAATGTTCCTCAGTTGAGGGGAAATCATGGCCCGAGGCACACCCAACGCGTAGAGTACTTAATGTGCCCACCAAGTGTGCAGACGAGCTGATATCCCAGGCAGCGGCGTTATTGACGGAGTCGGCACATCTCTCCGACGGGTGGATTGCCGCTGATGTCCCGCGTGCGCTAATTCAGGTTGATCCTAATTCCATCGCTACCTGGACGGCGAAGCTCCAGATCCTCGTGGATCAGAATCCGGATCTTGAGATCCTTCTTGCTGGCTCAGATCGATACCCACAGAATCTCCGGACGGTAAAGAGTCGACCAGCGCTTCTGTTTGTGGAGGGTCACCTCAGGGGGGCTGATGATCGCGCTGTCGCCATTGTGGGAAGTAGGGGAGCGGATTCAACTGCACTGGACACTGCCAGATCGCTTGCACACGATCTCGCATCGCGTGGCACAACAATCGTTTCGGGACTCGCTCGAGGTGTTGACAGTGCGGCTCATAAGGGCGCACTCGAAGCGCGCGGGCGCACGCTTGCGGTGATGGGTACTGGAATTGGTCGTGTATTTCCCGCTGAGAATGCTGAACTGTCTGAGTCCATCCGGAGGCATGGTGCGTTGATCTCTCAGTTTCCACCAGGCTACGGACCGACCAAGACGACCTTTCCTGCTCGCAATGCAGTGATAGCGGGACTCTCGCGAGCCAGCGTGATCGTTGTGGCGGGTGAGCGGAGCGGAACAAGAATCGAAATTAATCAGAGTCTCGTGCAAGGACGACCAGTTCTTCTCTGGGGCCCACTCCTCGGTGCGCAGCACTGGGCAAAGACGCTCGCCGGTGAACCGCTTGTTGAGTTCGTCGAGTCTGCCAGCGAGATTGAGGAATCTCTGAAACAATTTGCCGCATGACAGAAGAGCTCATCGAGCTCACAAATACGCTGGCTCCCGATCTCGTGCCCGTTCCAGTTGATGCTGAAGACGTCTGTCCGATGTGCAGGAGTTGGCGGCCAGCCGGAGAACCCCGCTGCAACAATTGCGTTCAAGCATTCGACGAACTTACGGCGCCATGTGAGCTTGTCATTCCGATCAGTCTGTATTCCAAGCCGTCGGAGATGCGTGATCGTCTGACATTCTATAAGGATGGCGACGAGAGTCAGCAGCGTCAATATGCGCCAGAAGTGGCTGCAATACTCGACAGATTTTTCGTAGAGCACGGGAACCAACTTCAGGATCGAACTGGCGGGTGGGATGTTGCCTGTGTCGTGCCTTCTGAGTCTCGGGTTCCGCCTCATCCATTGGAGCGCGCGTTGAGCAATTTACCGGCGCGATATGTGCCCGAGCGAGAACTGTTACTTGCACGGGATGTCGGCAACGTCGGGCACCGAATACTCAGTGACGATGCATATCGTGTCAAGGAGAACGTAGTTGGTTTGACTGTTCTTGTTTTGGACGATGTCTACACAACTGGCGGACGCTCACAGAGCGCCGCCAGCGCGCTCACACTTGCTGGAGCTCACGTAGCGGCCATCGTGGTAATCGCTCGCCGAGTGAATCCCGACTGGAAACCCGAAGTCCGTGCGATGTGGGATCGTCAGGCAGCCCGCCCATTCTCATTCTCTGAGGAACCTTGGTGGGTGTGACCAACGCGAGGGCAGGCGCGTCGTTTGGTATTGCTTTGAGCCCTTGCGGCTCACCAGACGCCTCGAAGTTGGGTGTCGAACTGCTGCGAAGAGCCCCCTAAGTTTTAACCCCGAACTTGATTGGGCTACTGCGTGAACCGGCCTGTGTTGATTGGCTGAATCCAACGGAGGCGGTGCTCGGGATGGGCTGGGGATGAAGACTCATATCGACTACTGGCTGGTCCCGGTCATCGTTCTGGTCATCCTGTTGCGCCTGGCGGACGACCATTTCAATGCCAAGCGGCGCCAGCGTCGGCGTCGCGAACGGGAAGCGCGCCGGTCCGAGTACCGGCGATACCTACGCTCGCCCAGTTGGCAGGGGCGTCGCCAGAAAGCGTTGGCCAAGGCTGCGGGACGATGCCGAGACTGCGGACGACAAATGCCTCTGCAAGTGCATCATCTGACGTATACGCGGGTTGGCAAGGAACACCCAAAGGATCTTCGGGCGATCTGCGCTGACTGCCATGCAAAGCGCCACCGCAGACGTCAAAGTCCACTTCATCGATTGCTCGACTGGATATTCAACTGAGACAGACATGAACGACGATTGCCAACTCGGATTGGCCCGCTGACCTGCGTGTTCCTCGAATGAGGTGGGAAACAGATGGCCCGCACGAGACATGGGTTAGCTGAATGCTCTCCAATCTTGGAGTTGCGCGCTGGCTTCAGTCTTCGTGGAAGCTCTCACGCGCCTTCGGGGTCTCCAATGTGGCCGTGCTGCACCGGGTGTCGGACCTGCGTTCGGTCGGCGCCTCGGATTCCGAGCAGGTGGCCCTGGCCCAGGGCCTGCTGGCCGACTCCGAGACCCGGGTGGTCTACGCCCAGTCGCCGGGGGAGCTGGCCTTGGCGTCGGAGCTGCTGTCGCTCTCATCCACCGAGTCCGAGCTGCTCCCCCAACTCCGGCGTGGCGTCGCGCTGTGGAAGGTGGGCCAACGCTCGTTCCTGGTCCAACACCGCCTCAGCCGCATGGAGCGCCTCATGGTCAACACCGACGGCGCCATGGGTGGGCCCTGAGTGGTCGGCGGCCTTCCAGCCGCCCTGCTGCCTCTCGCCTTGGGTGGCGCACTGTTGGCCGCCATGTCGTATTCGGGCTCCGGCTGGGCCACCCGCCGCGGACCGGGCGCACGGGGGGCCACCAAGCGTGGGGCGCACTGGGCCCGCCGCCGTGATCTGCGCCCGCTCCTCGTCAATGAGGCCGCACCCCCACCGGGACGGTTGGTGCTGGGCGCCCTGCCCGGAATGGCGCGACGCGGCGTCGCTGCCGAGCCGGCGCAGTCGGTGGTGGTGGTCGGACCGACCCAGAGTGGGAAGACGACCAGTCTGGCCGTCCCGGCCATTCTGCGCTGGGAGGGTCCAGTGGTCGCCGCCAGCGTCAAGAGCGACCTTTTGCGGGACACCTTGCACGCCCGCACCGCGCGCGGCCAGGTCTGGTGCATCGATCCCACCGGATCGACCGGCGTGCCCACCAGCCAATGGTCCCCGCTGACCGACTGCGGTCAATGGCATCAGGCCAGCCGCATGGCGGCCGACCTCTCTGAAGCGGCCAAGGGTGATGGCACCACGGTCGACGGAGAGTTCTGGTACGCCACGGCAGCAAAGTTGCTGGCTCCCCTGCTCTTCGCCGCCGCCCGCGGCCGCCGGGACATGGCCGACGTCCTGCGCTGGGTGGACACCCAGGAAGTGGCCGAGGTGGCCGAAGTCCTGGAACAGGCCGGCGTCGCCGAAGCGCTCCATGCGGCGCGGGCCACCTGGTGCCGCGACGAACGCACCCGCAGTTCGGCCTACACCACGGCCGAGACCGTTCTGGCACCCTTCGCCCACCCGCCCCAAATGCCGGGCTCGAAGTTCGAGCCCCGTCATCTCCTCGGCGGATCGCACACCGTGTATCTGTGCGCCCCGGCACACGACCAGCGCCGCCTCCGTGGCTTCTTCACCGCGGTGACTCAGCAGGTGCTCTTCCATGCCTTTGCCAGCGCCACCCGGGCCGGCAAGCCATTGGACCCGCCCTTGCTGGTGGTGCTCGATGAAGCAGCGCACATCGCGCCCCTGGCCGAGCTCGACGGGTTGGCCGCGACCTGTGCCTCCCACGGCATACAACTGGTGACGGTGTGGCAGGACCTGGCCCAGGTGAAGGCCCGCTACGGATCGCGGGCCCCCACCGTGCTGAACAACCACCGGGCCAAGCTCTTCCTGCCCGGGATCGCCGACCCTGACACCTTGGAGTACGCCAGCCGGCTCATCGGCGACGAGGAGGTGACCCAACCCTCGGTCACTCGTGACCCCAAAGGCGGGCGGTCCACCACTTCGACGGCCGGACCGCGACGTCTCCTGCCGCCCGAGGAGTTGCGGTGCCTGGCCCGGGGCCGGGCGGTCCTCGTCTATGGCACCCTGCCACCGGCTCGGGTGCAATTGCGGCCCTGGTGGGCCTCGGGCCGGAGGTCCCGGTCGACTCGGGGACTTGGGCCCGGTGCGTCTGACCAGTGAGGCGCAGCGGCCTCAGCTCGGTCAGCGCGGGACCACCAATTCCGGCGGGCATGGAGAGATCTTCGTAACGTGATATCGACTCGCCTCAGAGCGTCTGTTTGGCAAGACAGGCTGTGGATTGGTCTAAGTGATATCTAAACAGCTCTAAAGGATCTAAAACTCTCTAAAAGCCCTGTACAATGGAAGCATGCCAAACCCCTTCAGCCCCAGCTTCGGTGTCAGCCCGCCGCTGCTCGTCGGCCGAGATGACCTCATTGAGGAGTTCGTCGAGGCCGTCGAGGACGGGCCTGGAGCCGCCGGCCGAGCAACGCTTTACACCGGGCCTCGAGGAGCCGGCAAGACCGTCATGCTCAATGCGATCGAGGATCGCACCAAGGCGATGGGGTGGTTGGTGGTCTCGGAAACGGCCTCGCCCGGGTTCGTCGAGCGGATCACCCGCCAGCATCTGCCCAGGCTGCTGAGGGACTTTGATCCAGATGCCGTGCACCGCCGTCTTGGCGGTCTCAGCGTCCCCGTTGGCCCTCTTGGAAGCGGCGGAGTGACCTGGGACACCCTTGAGTCCCATGTCGTCGCGGTGGGCTTGCGAAACCAGATCGAGATGCTCACCGACTTGTTGATCGAGCAGGAAACGGGACTGCTGATCACGCTCGACGAGATGCATCAGAATCAGATTGCTGAACTGCGAGATCTGGCGATAGCTGTTCAGCACTCCTTTCGGGAGGGCCGAGAGCTGGCGTTCGTAGGCGCTGGACTGATGTCGTCGATCAGTGACGTGGTCAACGACGAGGTGCTGACTTTTCTACGGCGGGCCGAACGCCATCATTTGGGATCGGTGGACCATGGGGATGTACAACTCGGCATTCGAAAGCCGATCGAAATGGCCGGGCGAGTGATCACCGAGGAGGCGCTGGAAGTGATGACAAGCGGCACTCGTGGCTACCCCTTTCTCATACAGCTCGTCGGCGCCCAGACTTGGCGGCTCCATTCGAACGAAACTGTCATCACGGTCGAAGACGCCCAAGAGGGTGTGTCGAGGGCGCTCCGACGACTCGGGGCGCTGGTCTACGAACCGGCACTTGCTGGTGCTTCGGCCATCGACAGGACATTTCTACTAGCCATGACCAAGGATGACGGCCCGTCGAAAATGGCCGACATCCAAGAGCGCCTCGGTGTCGATGTGAACTACGCCAGCCAATACAGGCTTCGCCTAATCGCCGCCGAACTCATTGAGTCGTCGAGCCACGGGTATGTGGACTTCGCCCTGCCGTACCTCAGGGAGTATCTCCGAGACGAAGCCGCAGCCACGATTTAGCTGGTCGCGCTCTTCTGCGGGGAATTGGACCAGCTCTGCAGGATCGGCGGGAGGCGACGCCAGACTCAACGGCCAAGCTCGCTCGCGGTCCGCTGGGCAATTCGCGCGACCTCCGTCGGATCCTTGCCCGCGGCGAGCCACTCTTCGGGCGACATAGCCAACTCGGGTTGATCCGTCGTTGCCCACGACGCGATCACGAGTGGGTCGACCGCGCCGAGCTCATTGCGGAACGCGGCGATGGTCTCGGCCACCACCGACCGAACCTCGTGAGCGTCGAGGTCGAATTACCACACCGGGAACCAGGTAGTCCCCCGGCCGGGCACATCGAAAGCGGTGCCCTTCACCACCCGCTTGTGCAGCGCCTGGCGGGTGACATGGAGGAACTCGGCCACAGTGGTCGTCGACCACCTCTCCCCGATCGCGGCGGCCCTGATGAGCGGGGCCACGGCGGCTTCCGCGCCCTGCGCACCGAGCTGGCGCGCTTCGTCGTAGGTCAATTCCGAGATGGCGTCCCCGTGGGGGCCGAGGAGCGCGCCGAGACGCTCACCGAAGCCCTCTTGCAGTTGTTTGGAGCGTCATGCAGATGCCCGCCGAAGAGACATGGGTTGACTGAATCCTCTTAAACCTCGGCACCGAGGAGATGGCGGGGAGGATGGCCCAGGGTCCGCAGCAGTTCCGTATCGCAGGAATCGATACGTCCTCCCCCACGGCGCCGGCGCTGGCCCCACCAAAGAAGGAGTTTGCTATTGGCTAAGAGACTGCTGAGTAAACGGG
>PNAT01000142.1 GCA_003169675.1 Acidimicrobiaceae bacterium | reverse complement strand
CGAGCGGTTCAACACGATGGACGCGCAGTTCATCGCCATGGGGGCAAGGTTCGACCAGATCGAGGCGGAGATCCGCGACCTCAAGCAACCGCCTGCCTTATAGCCGCCTTCAGTCGACGGATCCCCGTGGCACCACCCATTGCGTCTTGAATTGGGAGCAATCGTCGGCGACGTGGTCGACATCATCGTCGTAGTCCCGCTGACCGCAACCGCCTCAGTCAACGCGGCGAAGCGAGGCCCGGTACCGCTTCCCGTTGGCCACGTACTCAGCCGCCGACAACTTGATGAGTCCCAGGTCGGACTTGCCCTCGCGGATCTGAGCTGGGACACCGATGGCCAGGGCACCGGGCGGCACGACCATGTTGTTGGGCACCACCGCGTTGGCGCCGACGGTGGCACCATGGCTCACGACGGCATGGTGCAACACGATGGAGCCCGAACCGACCAGTGAATCGTCCTCGATGATGCACCCCTCGAGATGCGTCACGTGGCCGACCACGCACCCTTCGCCGATGATGGTGGGAAAGCCCGGTCCGGCGTGCACCACCGTGCCGTCCTGCACCGAACTTCGGGCGCCGACGGTAATGGTCCCGTAATCACCGCGCAGGACGGCTCCGGCCCACACGGTCGCTTCGGGACCCACAATGACGTCGCCGATGATCACGGCGTCGGGATGGATGTAGGCCGTGGGGTCGATGCGGGGCGCGACGCCGTCAATTTCGTACATGGGCATGAGCGGCGACGCTACACGTGGGCGGCGATCCAGGTCACACCCTGGTAGCCGCGATAGCCCAGATAGATGACCGAAGCCACGATCATCAGCTTGAAGTACCACGGAATCGGCTGCCGCTCCTGGTCAGCCAAGATGGTGCCGCAGGCAGGACACTCCCCCTCAGCGCCGAGGTCCGTGTCCTCGACCAGGATGTCGCATTCCTCGCACCAGGCCATTAGGAACCCTCGGCCACTACTTGCCGCCGATGCGGACCCGCAGCTTCATCGGCGTGGCTCCGAACTCGAACTTCTCGCGTAGTCCCCGCTCGATGTAGCGGATGTAGGTCTGAGGCAGGCGCCCGTTGGTGAAGAGGGTGAACGTCGGAGGGTCGATGGCCCCCTGGACGATGTAGCGGATGCGTGCTCTGGGTGCCCCCTGGCGAAGCTGGAGTTCCTGGGTGGCTCGGTTGAGGGCGCCGGTGGGCACACGCTGGTGATAGGCCTCCACCGAATCACGGAGGGCGGGCAGGATCCGGTGCACCCCCTTGCCCGAGAGGGCGGAGAGCTTGAGCACCGGGGCCGAGCCCAGGAAGGCCAAACGGTCCCCCACCCCGGCCAGCACGTCGTCCCGGTCATCGACGGCGATCTTGTCCCACTTGTTGAGGACCACGATGGCCGGGCAGCCCGAGACGCCGATGCGCTCGGCCAGGCGCTGATCCTGGTGCGAGGCACCGATGGTGGCGTCAATGACCAGCACGGCGATGTCGGCCCGCTCGAGGGCCCGCAGTGCCCGAAGCACCGTGTGATGCTCTGTGCCGCGCTCGGTCTTGGAGGGACGGCGCAGACCCGCCGTGTCGATGAAGCAGACCGGCCCATCGGGCGTCTCGACGACGGTGTCGATGGCGTCCCGTGTCGTGCCCGGCATGTCATGGACGATGGAGCGCTCCTCGCCCAGGAGCTTGTTGAAGAGGGTGGACTTCCCGACATTGGGCCGGCCGATGATGGCCACCCGCGGCGTCCCACCGGGTCCGGTTCGGGCCGCTGCCGCCGCCTCCGCCTCTTCCTCTTCGGTGGGCACGGGAGGGGGCAGAAGGTCGACCACCGCATCGAGCAGATCACCGGTCCCCCGGCCGTGGAGTGCGCTGACAGTGAAAGGATCCCCCACACCGAGCGAGACGAATTCCCAGGCGGCGGCCTCACGATTGGTGTCGTCGACCTTGTTGACCACTAGGCGCACGGGGGGGCCGGCCCGGCGAATGACCTTGGCGGCCGCCAGGTCCTCCTCGGTCACGCCGGTCGTCACGTCGACCACCATCAGCACCACGTCGGCCTCGGCCAGGGCGCGTTCGGCCTGCTCGCTCACCTTGGCGTCCAGAACGTCCCCGCCGGCCAACCAACCGCCGGTGTCCATGATGGAGAAGGGAACGCCCACCCACTCGGCCGTGAGGACCTTGCGGTCCCGGGTGACGCCGGGCTCTTCCTCGACGACGGCCGACCGCTCACCGACGATGCGGTTCACCAGCGACGATTTGCCCACGTTGGGCCGCCCAGCCACCACCACCATGGGGAGCGAATTCGGGGCCACCGTCATGCGGCGCAGGCCGAGCGGAACGAGGTGCCATCAAGCGCGGTGCGCAATGACCGGCCATCGGACGGGACCACTTCGACGGCACGGGGGAGGTCGGCCAAGGTGAGCCCGTCCAGGAATCGACCCTCATTGAGGCAGGCGTCGGGCAGGAGATAGCGCCGGTCTTTCGGTTCGTCGGCCAGGGCACGGGCCAGGTCCTCCCCCGTCAGGAGCCCGGCCACGCCGATGTTGCCGCCGAAGAAGGCATTGGGGATACCGAGGACACGCACGTCATCGCGAGGGTGGTCCTGCACCAATGGGGCCAGGACGCGGGCACCGTAGGCACCCGTGAGCACGGTGATCGGACGATGGTCGGCCCCGGCCGCCACCACCGGCAAGCGGGGGGCCCGATACCCCTCGGCCGGAGCGGCGTCGACGGAGGCGAAGAAACCGTGGCGCACGCCACCGGGTCCCTTGCCTTGGGGGCGCCGGAAGGCGTCGACAAAGGCACGGGCCATGCCAATGCCGTTCTCGTGCTGGGGGAACTCGTCGTAGTGGCGGGCGGCCGGATACTCCCGGTTGGCCAGCAGGTAGTACTCGTCGGCGGCGTAGACCAGCCGGCGCCCCAGGGTCTTGCGGTAGATGGCCTGCCACTCGGCCAAGGTGTCGAGGACGCCGGCCGCCTCGTCGGTGGTGTGGGCGCGCATCTCGGCCTCATGGGAGAATTGGCTGATGCCGAGAGGGACGGCTCCCACGGTGGCCAGCTTCGGGTAGAGATCGAGGATGCCGGCCAGCGTGTCCTCCAGGGCGTCTCCGTCATTGACGCCGGGACAGACCACGATCTGCCCGTGCACCTCAATCCCGCCGTCGAGGAGTACCGACAACCAGCGCAGGCTGGTCGCTCCCTTGGGGTTGCGCAGCATACGGGACCGCAGCTCGGGGTCGGTGCTGTGGATCGAGACGAACAGGGGGCCAAGGCGTTCGGTGAGGATGCGCTCGGCATCGAGCTCGGTGAACCGGGTGAGGGTGGTGAAGTTCCCGTACAGGAACGAGAGGCGGTAGTCGTCGTCTTTGAGGTAGAGGCTGCGGCGCATACCCTTGGGCAGCTGGTAGATGAAGCAGAAGGCGCAGTGGTTGTCGCAGGTACGGATGCGGTCGAAGACGGCCGAGGAGACCTCGACCCCCAGTGGCTCGCCCGGCCCCTTGTCGATCCGCACCAGGCGCGGCAGTGCGGCGCCGGCGCGCTTGACCATGACGGCGAGGTCGTCGGCGTCGGCCAGTTGCTGGAAATCGATGACGTCGCGCGGCACCTGCCCGTTGAGTGAAAGGAGCTCGTCACCCACCACCAGGCCGGCGCGGGCTGCCGGCGACGCCTCGGTGACCGAAGTCACCGTGGGAGCGGACATAAGGCCAGGTTAGTGGAGTGGGGGAAGGGGCCGGGAGCGCCGGAGTCGGACGTCGGGGGTTCGAGGCCGACCGAGCTGCGGGGCGTACCCGCGCAGAAGGGGCCCGAGGGCCCCTTCGCACGACTGCCTCCCACTGACTATTCGGATTCTACCCGCGGCTGTCGCAGCCTGGGTCGACCGTTCTTAGGTAGCGCCCTGGGTCTGGACGGCTGCCTCCCACTGACTAAGGGAGGGCACCGGGTCCGATTCCCGGCCGGGGCGCCCCGGCCCGAGCGTCGGGCTGCTGGTGGCCGGTCACCATCAATACAGCAGCCCGACTCTCCGGGTTCATCAGGTGGGGCTCCCATCCAGCGTGCAGGACGCATGCGGTGCCGGTCCAGTCCATGCCTTTGTGAATGGCCCTGACCTCGGGAACTCTGGAACTGATTCGGCCGAAGTCTCCGGGCAATGAAACGACTGACCTGACGGACATGCAATGGGTGACTCCACGGGTTTGTCCGGGTCAACGTAAGGAGAAGGCGGAGTCAAGGGCGGCCGGAGGCCGGCACAGCGCACCCTTGACGCCGCCGTGGTGAAGTCGTCGCCAGTCACAATGTCATGGGCTCCGGCTCCGGCCGGAGCCTGTCAGCGCCGTTTCCGTCGGCCCGCCGCCATGAGGGCCGGGCGGGCGTTCTCACTGAATGGCCCGGGGGTGGTGGTCGATCACGTCGCGCGGCACCTGCCCGTTGAGGGAGAGGAGCTCGTCACCCACGGCCAAGCCGGCGCGGCCTGCCGGCGACACCACGGTGACCGAAGTCACCGTGGGAGCGGACATAACACAGGCTCGTGGAGGGTGGCGGGGGTTCGGGAGCGGGGGCCCGGGGACACGGGGCTGACGGAGCTGCCGGGCGTACGCGCGCAGAAGGGGCCCGAGGGCCCCTTCGCACGAATGACTGCCGCTCCTTGACTGGTCACAGAATACCAGTCGTCATCGCATTCCGGACGACCGTTTCTCAGGAGCGCCCTGGGGCTGGATGCCTGTCGCTCCTTGACTAAGAGCGAACACCGGGTTCGATTCCCGGCCGGGGCGCCCCGACCCGAGCGTCGGGCTGCTGGTGGCCGGTCACCATCGATATGGCAGCCCGACACTCCGGGTTCATCAGGTGGGGGCTCCGGTCCGGCGTGCAAGATGCATGCGGAGCTGGTCCAGTCCTTTCCTATGTGAATGGCCCCGACCTCGGGAACTCTGGCACTGATTCGGCCGAGGTTTCCGGGCAATGAAACGACTCCTGTGTCGGACATGCAACGGGTGGCTCCACGGGTCTGTCCGGGTCAATGTCAGAAGAAGGCGGAGTCAAGGGCGGCCGGAGGCCGGCACAGCGGACCCTTGACGCGGCCGTGGTGAAGGCGTCGCCAGTCACAATGGCATGGGCTCCGGCTCCGGCCGGAGCCTGTCCGCGCCGTTTCCGTAGGCCATCTCGAGCGCGCGCATGGATCCGGCCTTTCCGGCCCAGCAAAGCAGGGCGATCCAGAGTGAGGCGTCTCCCGGACCAGGTCGAGTGCCCCGCCCGGGTCCTCTCGGACCAGTCGCCGGAACACGCCGACGTCCGAGTTGACCGCGCCGGGGATCATTCGTATCTTCCCTTCGACCACTTCTGCCACGCGGCTACCGAACTGTTCGTTCAGGAGATCGGCCAGCCCCTCGAGATCGCCAGCATCGAGCAGCCGGTCGAACTGCTCATCTTCGGCACTTCGACGACGCTGCCGGTCGAAAGGTGCTCTCGCCATGGCGATATCGTCCTATGCCCGAAGCGCCAGCTCGACCTGTCCGACGTCGATTCCGCCGGGCTCGGTTCGTTCGTGGACCACCGGCAGGGGGCTCAACGGTCCTCCTTGGTCAATCCGGCCTGTCGCAGAATGCTCCCCTGTGTACCGGCCGCAACGGGAGGGCAGGCGTGGTCACGCCTCCCCGGCGTCGGCGGCGGGCGGGCGGCGGGCGTCCCCTCAGGGGAACTGGGAGGTGATGCCGTCTTGTCCCTTCTTGGTCAGCTTCGACATGACGGAGCGCACCAGCTTGGGGAAGGGCTTGAGGAGGGCACTCGGAGCTATGCCGATGGTCACCGTCAGTACCGACCTGGTCGGGTCGGCGGGGTCGACGGCCACGGCCCAGTCCTCCACCATGGAGGCCAGCCCCGGCATGTTGGAACCGATGATGGCGAACGTCAGGCGCTCTCCCGGCACCCACTCGAGGAAGCGCTCCTGCACCCGTGTCGTGCCCACCCACACCGTACGCAGCGCGCCGACCCCTGAGGCCGGGCCATCGATGCGGACCTTCCTCATGCCCACGCACCATTCCGACCAAGTACCCAGGTCCGCCAGCTGCTCGAAGACCTCTGCGGGTGTGGCGTTGATGGCGACGGTGTTCTTCAGGACGACGGGCGCGGCGGGCACCCAGGCCAGGTTCTGTGCGGTGACGGAAAAGGTGGGCATGGGGAAGAAGTGTTTCAGAGTCCCGGTAGCGTGGACGTCGTGTCCGATGTCGACCGAGTCCTGCTGGCCGAACCACGGGGGTTCTGCGCCGGCGTGGAGAAGGCCATCAAGGCCCTGGCCTGGATGGTCCGGGTCTTTGAGCCGCCGGTCTACTGCTACCACGAGATCGTGCACAACCGGCACGTGGTGGACCGCTTCCGCGAGCAGGGGGTGGTCTTCGTCGACGACGTGAGCGAGGTGCCGCCGGGAGCGCCGTTGATGTTGAGCGCCCACGGGTCGGCCCCGGCCGTGGTCGAGGCGGCCCGGGCCCAGGGTGGGGTGGTCGTCGACGCAGTGTGCCCGTTGGTGACCAAGGTCCACCACGAGCTCAAGGTCCGCAGCCGGAAGGGGTACACCGTCCTCTACGTCGGGCACGCCGGCCACGAGGAGGCCGTCGGCACCATGGCCGTGGCGCCCGGATCGGTCCGCCTGGTGGAACACGAGGAGGACCTCATCGCCCTGGAGGAGGAAGGCGGCCTGGAGCCTGGCACCCCGGTGGCCCTCCTGGCCCAGACCACGCTGAGCCACGACGAGTGGCGGGGCCTCATGGAATCCGCCCGCCGCCGGTTCCCCGACCTCTGGATGCCCAACCGCAGTGATCTCTGCTTCGCCACCACCAACCGGCAGGCCGCCCTCAAGGCCATCGCCAGCGAGGCGGATGCGGTGGTGGTCATCGGTTCGGCCAACTCGTCCAACACGGTGGCCCTCGAGACCGTGGCCCGGGCCGGGGGCTGCCCCCGGGTGCTGCGGATCAACCAGGCCGACGAGTTGCCCTCCGACCTGAGCGGCACGGTCGGCGTGACCGCCGGTGCGTCGGCCCCGGAAGCCCTGGTGGAAGAGGTCATCGCCCGCCTGGCCCCTCGAGAGGGGGTCCGTGAGGTGACCGTCACCACAGAGGACGAGTACTTCCCACCCCCACCCGAACTGCGCGAGATGCTCAAGTCCCTGTCGGCCCTGTTGGACCTCAC
>PNAT01000189.1 GCA_003169675.1 Acidimicrobiaceae bacterium | reverse complement strand
AACGACTTCCCGCCCAAGGTCGGGGGAATACAGAACTACCTGTGGGAGTTGTGGCAGCGACTCGACCCAGCGTCCTTCGTGGTGTTGACCGCGTCTTCCCACAGTGACGCGCCGGCCTTTGATGCCGAGCAGGCCGCCCGCGGCGTCCACATCGTCCGAGTCCCCGAGTCGATTCTCTACTTTCCCACGCCGGGTGCACTGGCACAGGTGCAGCACTGCGTGCAGGACCACGCGGTTGACCTGGTCCTGCTTGACCCCGCCCTTCCACTCGGACTGCTCGGTCCCCGCGTGGGCGTGCCCTACGGGGTCATCCTTCACGGTGCCGAGGTGACGGTGCCCGGCCGGGTGCCCGGTGCCCGAACGGCCCTGGCCCGCGTCCTGCGAGGCGCGTCCGTCATCGTGTCAGCCGGGCGCTATCCGGCCTCCGAGGGACGACGAGCGGCCGGCCACCTCACGTCCGCAGTGGTTGAGATCCCCCCCGGTGTCGACACCAGCGGCATCACGCCACTGCGCGCTCCGGAGTAGAGAGCGGCGAGAGCGCGCCTGGGGCTCCCGGCCGGCGGACCACTGGTGGTCAGCCTGAGCCGGTTGGTGCCCCGAAAGGGCATGGATGTCCTGATCGATGCCGCCGATCGACTGGTTCCCTCCTATCCCGACCTGGTGGTGGCCATCGGGGGAGAGGGCCGCGAACTGCCCCGGCTCCGACGGAAAGCCGGCGCCAGCTTGGCCTCGGTCTCCATGTTGGGCCGTTTGAGCGATCAGGACCGGGCCGTGCTGCTCGGGTCCGCCGACCTCTTCGTCATGGCCTGCCGCAACCGCTGGCTGGGTTTGGAGCAGGAGGGGTTCGGCATCGTTTTCCTCGAGGCGGCCGCCGCCGGCGTGCCCCAGGTGGCGGGGGAGAGCGGGGGAGCGGCCGAGGCGGTGATCCACGGGGAGACCGGGCTGGTGGTGGCCCGACCCGATGACCCCGGTTGCGTGGCCCAGGCCCGGCGGGAGCTGCTGTCCGATCCGTCCCTGGCCAAGCGCATGGGGGCAGCGGGGCGGGCCCGCGTGGTGGCATCCTTCGACTACGACGCTCTCGCTTCTAGGCTGGCCGACACCTTGGAGGAAGTGGCAGGCTGACTGCCTCCTGACCGCGCCGGCGGACAGGCGAGAGGAAAGGACGCACAGAGCCGTGGCGGACCAGGCCACAGAACACATGTCGGTGTCGGCATCGCCTGAGCGGTGCTTCTCCGTCGTGGCGGACATTGAACGGATGGTCGAGTGGGCCGCCGATATCAAGGAGATCGTCGTCCACGAACGCGATGACCAGGGCCGCCCGCGCCTGGTCACCTTCCGGGCCGCCGCATTCGGGCGCAGCACGAGTTACACCCTGGCCTATGACTTCTCCGAGGCGCCCCGCATCCTTTCCTGGAAGCTGACCAAAGGTGACATCACCACCAAGCTGGACGGGAGCTACATCTTCGAACCGGGCGACGGGGCAGGCACCGATGTGACCTACCACCTGGAGGCGGAACTCAGGGTGCCCATCCCCGGCTTCATAAAGATGCGGGCCCAGAGCCGGATCATGTCGACGGCCATGCGAGAGCTGAAGGCGCGGGTCGAGTCTTCGTCGTGAGCCCGGACGCCGGAGCGTCGGCCGGCGCCGATGTGGCCTTCGGTGTCGACATCGGGGGGACCAAGGTCCTCGGCGTCGCCCTCGGGACGTCGGACCGTCTTGTGGCCGAGGCCCGGGTCGCCACGCCCGCCCCCGGGCGCGACGGAGAGGACTTGGGACGAGCCGTCGCCGACGCCGTGGCCGCCGTGGTGGCCCAACTCGACGCGACCCTGGCCCCTGGAGTGGTCCCGCACCAGGGCGCTCCCGCCATCGGCGTTGGCGCGCCGGGCATGGTGGATCGCCAGGGACGCCTGCGCTTTGCCCCCAATCTTCCCCAGGCGCACGGCTTGGACTGGAGCCACCTGATCGGCGATCGCCTCGGGGGGCGCACCGTGCTCATTGAGAACGACGCCAACTTCGCCGTCCTGGCCGAGCATCGTCTCGGAGCCGCGCAGGGCTACCACCACGTCATGATGGTGACGCTCGGCACCGGCATCGGCGGGGGACTGGTGGTCGACGGCCGGGTGCAGGTCGGGGGGAACGGCTTCGCCGGTGAAATCGGCCACATGGTGGTGGACCCGGCCGGTCCGGCGTGCCCCTGCGGGCGGCACGGCTGCTGGGAGCGCTACGCGTCGGGGAGCGGCCTGGGCGTGCTGGCCCGTGAGGCCGCCCTGGCGGGGAAGCTGCCCAAGGTCGCCAGGGGCGATCCCGAGAGCGTGCGGGGGGAGGACGTGTCGGCGGCTGCCCTGGCCGGGGATCTCGACGCCCGCCGCGTGGTCGAGGAAGTGGGCTGGTGGGTGGGATTCGGCCTGGCCAACCTGACCTGCGTGCTCGATCCAGAATGTTTTGTCCTGGGCGGAGGTCTGATGAGCGCCGGGGACCTCCTCCTCGACGCCGCCCGCGCCGCCTATGGCGAATTGGTCGAAGGTGGGGAGCGGCGGCCCCCGACCGCCATCGTGCCTGCCTCCTTCGGTGAGCGGGCCGGCGCGGTGGGCGCGGCGTTGGCGGCGCGCCATGGGGGCCTGTGGTGATCCGCACCGGCGTCATCCTGCCCACGTTTCGCGACACCCCACGCGACGCCCTCGACGCCGCCCGACTGGCCGTCGATGCGGGTGTCGACGGCGTCTTTTGCTACGACCACCTCTGGCCCATGGGGCAGCCGGAGCGGCCCGCCCTGGCGCCGTTCCCCCTCCTGGGCGCCCTGGCCGCGTCCCTTCCGGAGGCGGTCTCCGGGCGCGGCGGCCCCTTCCTCGGCACCCTGGTGGCCCGGGTCGGTCTGGTGCCCCCCGACGTGCTGGCCGGTCAATTTCTGGCTCTGGTGCACCTGGCTCCCGGCCGGGTCATTGCCGGCCTGGGCACCGGTGACCGTCTGAGTGAGGCCGAGAACCACGGCTATGGGATCCCCTTCCCCCCGGCGGCCGAGCGCCGGGCCGACATGGTCTCCCGGGCGCGCTCCCTCAAGGAATCGGGCATGACCGTCTGGCTGGCCGGCGGCGCGGCCGCGCGCACCGACGAGTCGGTGGCCGCCGGTGCGGCGCTGAACCTGTGGGACGCCGATCCCACCCTGGTGGCCGACCGGGTCAGGGAATCCGGTGGCCTGGAGGTCACGTGGGGTGGGCCTCCTCCAACGTCCCGGGGAGCGCTCCGCCGGAACGTCGGGGACCTGACCCGGGCCGGTGCGACGTGGGCGATCTTCGGCTGGCCCGTCGATGTGGACGCGTTGGTACAAGCTGCACGCGACGCCGGACCGGGTTGAACGGAAGATCGTCAAGGAGGCCAGGGTGCGGGCCGTAGACTCTGCCCATGGAGTTCCGCCGGATCAACGGGCTGCCGCCCTACGTGTTCGCTACCATCAACGACCTCAAGGCGGCATCGCGGCGAGCCGGCAACGACGTCATCGACCTCGGATTCGGCAACCCCGATCTTCCCTCACCTCAGGTGGCGGTGGAGAAATTGGCCGAGGCGGCTCACAACCCGCGCAACCATCGCTACTCGGCCTCCCGGGGTATCCCCAAGCTCCGCAGCGCCATCACGGACCTCTACCTGCGCAAGTTCGGGGTGGAGCTGGATCCCGAGACCGAGGTGGTCACCACCATCGGCGCCAAGGAGGGGTTCTCCCATCTGATGTGGGTGCTGGTCGGTCCCGGCGACACGGCACTGGTGCCCTCGCCCTCCTATCCCATCCACATCTGGGGGCCCCTCTTCGCCGGGGCCGATGTGCGCCAGGTCCCCCTGAACGGCCCCGAGGTCCCCACCGATGGGACCAGCGCGCCCGATCCGGGAGACGCCTTCTTCGATGGATTGATCCACGCTTGGGAGGAGTCATGGCCCAAGCCGAGAGTGATCGTGCTGTCGTTCCCGCACAACCCGACCACCGCCTGTGTCGACCACTCCTTCATGGAGCGGCTGGTTGCCTTCGCCCGCGAGCACGAGATCGTGCTGGTGCACGACTTCGCCTACGCCGACATCGGGTTCGATGGGTACGATCCCCCGTCCATCCTGCAGGTGCCGGGGGCCAAAGAAGTAGCCGTGGAGATCTACACCATGACCAAATCGTTCTCCATGGCCGGGTGGCGCGTCGGGTTCGTGGTGGGCAACGCCGAGATCGTCCAGGCGCTGACCAAACTCAAGACGTATCTGGACTACGGCACCTTCCAGCCCATTCAGATTGCCGCCATCGTGGCCATGAACGAGGCGCC
>PNAT01000014.1 GCA_003169675.1 Acidimicrobiaceae bacterium | reverse complement strand
GGATGGGGTTCTCGGCACCCACAGGTGGCGGCAACTTAATTTTCGGTTCAGCCGCCGGGAGCCACCAGGTTCGTGCCGCACTGGAAGTGCATGTGACTGAAGCGGTCGTGCACGAAGAGGCACCCACTGCGCCCATAGTGGAAGAACTCTCCGCCTGACGACAGTTCAATGAGCAGGGCCAGCACGATCAGTGCGGTCAGCACGGAAAAGAAGACCACGTGCCATCCCTTCCACCTCCGGGTCTTCTTGGCCGCCGGTTGCGCCGTGGCTGGAACCTCGGTCGCCGTGGCCACCGGCTCAGCCACCGGCGTCGGGATGGAATCCGGAGCGGGAGTCCCGCCTGGGTCTTCCTCGGTAGGTTCGGTCATGGGGCCAACCGTAAGGGAAATGTCCGTTCGATTCCACAGCGACCGAATGGAGACATCCCCACCACCTTGTCCGGCGCTCTCGCGCCCGGGATCTCGGGAACCTCCAGGCCTCCAGTCGAGGTCCCACGTCCTACGGGAAGTGCATCGTGCGGCGCAAGGTGTACCGGACGACCAATGGCATCAATCAGCGGGTCCTGAAGGAACTGGGTCGGTAATCAGCAATCGCCTCAGACGTCGGTTGGTCCGCTATCTTCGGGCTCGTCAGTCACGATCGTCCACTGATCACCGATTCGTCGGCAGACATGGTCTGAGTCACATCCCATGTACTCGTCGCTCCCGTGGCGGAAGCCATCCCGATCGGTCATCGGCGGACCCGTATAGGGAACAAGGGGTAATCCGCAGGGACACGGTTCCAGCTCGTCTGACAAGCTCTCACCCTAGGCGTCTGGCTCCGACCAACTCAGCGGCGTGCCGCCCGCAACTCCACACCGGCCGCCAGCCATCCCGGAACTTCCAGCGGCCTCGCCAAGTCACTGCCTTCTCACAGTGCCCCCCGTGACCTGCCGGGTTGGTATATACGAACCGCCAGCACCGACCTTCCTGGGCGAAGATCCTGTTGGGTCCAAATACTCGATGCGCCGATTGACCTGCGGCTTCTCGAGAAAGACGCGGTGCGGTGGCACCAGAGGTAGGCGCCTCGACGAGGCCTCGATCCTCCCGTCTCACCGATGGTCGTACCCACACGCTGGCGCCCTGTGAAACTCCAGGTCAGGGCACTAAACGAATAAATGGACCCTACAGGCCTTTGAGGTGTGCGAGCTGCCGTTGTCCATCACGATGTGGATGACCAGATTGTTGTCGATGGTGGTGTCGATCTCTTCGAGGAATGCGATGAAGGTGACCGAGTTGTTACGGACGATGTCGGTGGCGGTCACCTTGCCGGTGGCAACGGCGAAGCCTCGATGAGCAGTCCACCGCCCTCGGAGTGAACGCGGTGCTCCGGTATCCCACCGTCGGTGCTACCTCTCATTTGCTCTTCGCTGACGTGCAGGTCAGATGGCCAATCGAATATTTGTACCCAACAGGCTCCTCTCGGGCAACTACGCCGCCCCGGACATCGCTGGCCCCGCAATCCCGTCGATTCTCCCGCAGCCGACCGTGCATCGGAGTTTTCGGACCCTTCAGCCGCGCGACGAGCCGGCGGTCCTGATCGCCGACCTGGACATCGACCAGAGGCGGGACTGGCTGGCCCTGTTCCCGTTTCTCACCACCCGCCGACCCGACGCCTACGGGTCGCTGACCGCCATGGCGGACGGGCCACCGGCGGTCACCCTGCAGGATCCCGACTGAGGACCGGGGCACCCCCGACTCAGTTGCCGGACAGCTCCTCGATCTCAGCGATACCGGCCTGCAGGCAATCGATGAAGGTCTCGGGATCGGGGACCGCCGCCGGATCCGTGCTGATCCCAAAGTGGAGGTCGTCGACGTAGCTCAGCAGGGTGATGTTGCAGGCTGCGCCGCTCAGCGGGCCAAAGCCGTAGTTGGCCAGCATGTGGGCACCCGATATGTAGATGGGAAACGGCGCGCCGGGCACGTTGGTCGTGACGACATCGATGGCCTTGAGCATTCCGCCGAACACCGCGGTCGTCAGAGCTATGGGCAGCCGATTGAAGATCCCGGAAATGGGCCCGGCCAGCCCGAGCGCGGGCTCCGCGCGCTGTTGCGCGACCAACGCCTTCATCCTCGCCATCCGCTCAACGGGATCGGTGATCGACAAGGGAAAGGAGAAACGTGCCGGGACGAACTGGTTGCCGCCCACCTGCGCTCCTCCCTTGGGACGGACATTGATGGGCATCGTCATGCGCAGTTCTTCAATGTCAACCCCATTCTTGTGGTGATAGCGCGCCAGCCCACCGGCCACACCCGCCAAGAACGCGTCGTTGAGGCGACCGTCAACCAGCTTCGCCGCTGACTTCATGGCCGGAAGTGACGCGCCCAGGGTGTCTAGGCGCACGCTGAGTGACCGCCTTCCCATGATCGGGCTCATCGGTTCTGAAACCGGTCGCAGCATGCGCACCGCCGACGAGGTTGTCCGGAGCGCCCCTTTCGCCGCGGCGAGGGGACGGCTCGCCAGCGCGGTCATTCGTGGGGGAACGGAGGCCATCGTCGAGACCTGCCGACCGGCCCGGTACGCGATGCCGCTCCGAATCTGTGCGAACACTGACGGTTGGTCCCCCGGTGGCACTCCGGGCATGGGCCCGAAGTCCACCCGAGACTCCCGCTCGGTCTCCAGAAAGGCCATGGAGATCTTCATCAAACCGACACCGTCGGCAAGGGAGTGGTGGATCTTCTGCACCATGGCCGCCCGTCCACCTTCAACGCCTTCGAGGACGACGAACTCCCAGAGCGGTCGGGCGCGGTCGAACCCTGCCATGGCGAAAGGGCCGGCGAAGTCAAGCACGTCGCGCAGGGAACCATTCCCCGGCGCCTTCTGGAACCTCAGGTGATAGGCCAGATCGAAATGCTCATCAATTACGTACTCGGGCGGTGCGATGTTGAAAGGAGCTTCCACGACTCGCTGGCGCAGGCGTATGACGGTCCGGGATGCCCGGTCAATCTGCTCGGTCAGACGCTCACGATCGGGCGGCCGGTCGAGAAGGGTCACACCCGTGATCGTCGAACGCAGAAGAGGGTCCTGCTCGATCGACCACATGAGCGCGTCCTGATCGCTCATCCGGTGCTCGAAATGCAGATCTATTGCGGCCATGGCGTCCCCAGGAACCTCTTCACACTGCTG
>PNAT01000130.1 GCA_003169675.1 Acidimicrobiaceae bacterium | reverse complement strand
GACATGCTGACGCGCATCCGCAATGCCAACTCCGCCATGTTCGACACGGTGAAGATGCCCGGCTCCAAGCTCAAGGAGTCCCTGGCCACCATTCTCGAACGGGAAGGCTTCATCGCGGGTTTCCGCGTGGAGCCCAATGTCGAAAAGCCCGGCACCACGTTGGAGATCACCTTGAAGTACTCGGGTGACCGGACGCGCACGATCGCCGGTATAAAGCGGATCTCCAAGCCCGGGCTGCGCATTTACGCCCGGGCCGACGGTATCCCCCGTGTCCTCGGTGGCATGGGCGTGGCGGTGGTCTCGACCAGCCAGGGTCTGCTGACCGACCGGGAAGCGCGCCGCAAGCATTTGGGCGGCGAGGTGCTCTGCCATGTCTGGTAGCGCCGCATGCACACGACGGGGTGAGGGCTGATGTCGCGCGTCGGGCGCTCGCCCATTCCCGTCCCTTCCAATGTCACCGTGACGCTCAGCGGTGACACGGTGAACGTCAAGGGCCCCCAGGGCACGCTGGAGCGTCGCCTCCCGACCGGCATCTCATGCACCCAAGAAGGTGATGTGCTGGTGGTGAGCCGGCCCGATGATGAGCGCCGGCACCGTGCCCTGCACGGGTTGTCGCGATCCTTGGTGGCCAACATGGTCTCCGGGGTGACGGAGGGGTTCACCAAGGAGCTCGAGATCGTGGGGGTGGGCTACCGCGCCAATGCCAAGGGACCAGGAGCGCTCGAGCTCGCACTCGGCTTCTCCCACCCCGTGTTCGTCGATGCCCCCGAGGGCATCACCTTTGAAGTCCCCCTGCCCACGCGTATCATCGTCAAGGGCATCGACAAGGAGAAGGTGGGCCAGGTGGCCGCCGACATCCGCAAGCTCCGCAAGCCCGAGCCCTACAAGGGNNACAAGGGCAAGGGTGTGCGCTACGCCGGCGAGCGGGTCCTCCGCAAGGCCGGGAAGGCAGCGAAGTAATGGCACGCACCCACGATCGGTCCCGCCTCCGCCTCCGGCGCCACTCCCGTGTGCGGGCCAAGGTCAGCGGCACCCCCGAATGCCCGCGCCTGGCCGTGCACCGCTCCAACCGGCACATTTCGGCGCAGGTGATCGATGACACCACGGGGCGGACGCTGGTCGCCGCTTCCTCGGTGGAGCCCGTGTTGCGCGCCTCTCTGGGACAGAGTGGTGGCGGTAATGTGACGGGCGCCGAGTCGGTCGGTCGTTTGCTGGGCAACAGGGCCAAAGCGGCCGGCATCACCAAAGTGGTCTTTGACCGTGGTGGCTTCGTGTACCACGGGCGTGTCGCCGTCCTGGCTGATGCGGCACGGGCCGAGGGACTGGAGTTCTGAGCATGGTCGACACACAGTACGAAGAGCGCACCATAAAGGTGAACCGGGTGGCCAAGGTCGTCAAGGGTGGCCGGCGCTTCTCCTTTGCCGCCCTCATGGTGGTCGGCGACGGCAACGGCAAGGTGGGCCTCGGTTACGGCAAGGCCAAGGAAGCCGGGCTGGCCGTGCAGAAGGGGATTGAAGAGGCGCGCAAGAATCTCTTCGAGGTACCGCTGGCCGGCACCACCATTGTCCACCCGGTCATCGGGGAGAGCGGGGCCGGGCGAGTCATGCTCAAGCCGGCGGCACCGGGGACCGGCGTCATCGCCGGCGGCGCGGCCCGGGCCATCCTCGAGATGGCCGGCATCCGCGACATCCTGGCCAAGTCGCTGGGTTCGTCCAATGGGATAAACGTGGCCCATGCCACCATCGCCGGCTTGAAGTCGCTACGCCGTCCCGACGAGGTGGCGGCCCTGCGCGGCAAGTCGCCCGAAGAGGTGACCCCAGGTGGGGTGCTGCGGGCCTACCGCGAGCGCAAGCGCGAGACCGATTTGTTCGCGGCGGAGACCAGGTAGTCATGCCGGCCCGACCACCCAAGATCGTCGTGCCCGGTGAAGCGCGCCTGGTCATCACCCAGACGCGCTCGGCCATCGGGAGCAAGCCCAAGCACCGCGGCACGCTGCGGGCGTTGGGGCTCCGCGGCATCGGACAGTCGAACGAATTGCCGGACCGACCCGAAATCCGGGGCATGGTGGCCCGGGTCCCCCACCTGATCAGCGTCGAGGAGGTGTCGGCATGAAGTTGCACGATCTGGCACCACCCAAGGGTGCCACCAAGGCCAAGCAGCGCGTGGGGCGCGGGACCGGTGGCAAGGGTCACAAGACCGCCGGTCGCGGCACCAAGGGTCAGCACGCCCGAAACACCGTGCCGACCGGCTTCGAGGGGGGCCAGCTCCCCCTGATGCAGCGCATCCCCAAGTTGAAGGGGTTCAAGAACCCCTTCCGGATCGCCTACACCCCGGTCAATGTCGGCGCGCTGGGCCAGGTCGACGGCGATGAGGTGACCCTGCAGTCGATGATCGATGCCGGCCTGTGCCGTCCCAAGGCACTCGTCAAGATCCTGGGCCAGGGCACGCTGGAGCGCCCGCTCCGGGTCTCGGCGCACGCCTTCTCCGCCTCGGCCCAGGCGGCCATCACGTCGGCCGGCGGCAGCATCGAGCGCATCCCGCTCCCCTTCGGGCATGGGCGTCCTCCGGCATCGGGCAACGCCTTGATGAACCGGTAGTGACGGCACCCGGTCTCGACTGAGCGAAGAACGGCCATGCTCTCCCGGCTCGCCAATATCTTCAGGGTTCCCGACCTTCGCAACAAGGTCATCTTCACCCTGGCCGTCATCGCCCTCTACCAGATCGGGGCCAACGTCCCGGTGCCCGGGGTGAACTGGAGCCGCCTGCAGAGCCTGGAAAGCTCAGCGTCCTCCGCCGGGGTACTCGGGTTCCTCAACCTTTTCAGCGGGGGCGCACTGGTCCGGTTGGCCGTCTTCGGCCTGGGGGTCATGCCCTACATCACCAGCTCCATCATCATTCAGCTGCTCTCGACCGTCATCCCCAAGCTGGAGGAGTGGCGCGACCAGGGTGCTGTGGGGCAGAAGAAGATCACGCAAGCCACGCGGTACCTGACGGTGTCCCTCGCCGTCATGCAGTCATCGGGCCTGGTCTACGCCTTCCATGGCCACGACTCCGCCCTGCTGGGCACGACGGTGGACCTCATTCCCAAATTCACCTGGCCCCTGGCGCTGTTCATGGTCATGTGCCTGACGGCTGGGACCGCCTTCGTCATGTGGCTGGCCGAGCTCATCACCCAGCGCGGCATCGGGCAGGGCATGTCCATTCTCATCTTCGCCAACGTGGTGGCGGCCATCCCGACCGGGTTCAAGGCCATTTACGAGGAAGGGGGGAAGGTCAAGTTCGGCACCATCATCGCCGTCTCCATCGTCCTTCTGGTCACCATCGTCTTCTTCGACCAGGGACAGCGGCGGATACCGGTGACCTTTGCCAGACGGGTGGTCGGGCGCCGGATGTACGGCGGGAGCAGCACCTACATCCCTTTGAAGGTGAACCAGTCCGGCGTGATCCCGATCATCTTTGCCAGCTCGGTGCTCTACATCCCGGTGCTGCTGTCCAATGTGGTGCAGTGGGCGTGGTTCCAGCGCTTCGTGACCAACAGCCTGACGCCGACCAGCTTCTTCTACATCTCGGCCTACTTCGTGCTCATCTTCATGTTCACGTTCTTCTACGTCTACGTCGCCTTCGATCCCCACCAGCAGGCCGACCTGATCCGCAAGCAGGGTGGATTCGTGCCCGGCATCAGGCCCGGACCGCCCACCGAGCGATACTTCGCGCACATCCTCAGTCGCATCACGGTGGTCGGGGCCTTCTTCCTGGGGTCCGTGGCCGTGGTGCCCTCGGTGCTCATGGCCCTGTGGCATCTCAACCGGTTCCCGTTCTACGGGACCACCTTGCTCATCTCAACGGGTGTCGCCCTCGAGACCATGCGCCAGATCGACAGNNGTGATCCCCGGGGTCAGGCTCGTGGTCCTCGGCAAGCAGGGGGCCGGCAAGGGAACGCAGTGCGTTCGCCTGTCGCACCACTATGTCGTGCCGCATGTCTCCACCGGCGACATGCTGCGGGGTGAGGTGAAGTCCAGAACGCCGATCGGGCTGCGGGCCCAGTCCCTGATGGACCAGGGTGAGCTGATCCCCGACGAAATGGTCATGGAGATGGTGGGTGCCCGCCTGTCCGAGCGCGACACGATGGGCCGGGGCTTCGTGCTCGACGGGTGCCCGCGTACCACCGGCCAGGCCGAAGCCTTGGAGAAGATCCTGCATCCATTCGGCCTGGACCTGGTGGTCGACCTGGAGGTGCCCACCGGCCTGGTCATGAAGCGGCTGGCCTCCCGCCGGGTGTGTGTGGACTGCGGGTCGAACTATTCGACGGCCGCCCCGCCCCTGAGCAACTGGACCTGTGACGTCTGCGGCGGCGAGGTCATCCAGCGCGAGGACGACACCGAAGAGGCCATTGAGCGCCGCCTGGACCTCTACGAAGCCGAGACGGCGCCGCTCATCAGTTGGTACACCGCTCGTGACCTGATGGTCGGCATCAACGGCACCGGGTCCCCCGACGCGGTGACCCGCCGCGTGGTGGGCGCCATCGATTCGCGGCGCCAGCAGGAGAAGGTAGCGCCATGAGACGCAACGAGTCCGAGTTGGACAAGATGCGCAAGGCCGGCAAGGTGGTAGCCGAGATGCATGAGGCCACCCGGGCCGCGGCCAAGCCCGGTGTGACCACCTTGGAGCTGGACACCGTGGCCCGAGGGGTGCTCGAGCGCCGCGGCGCCACCTCGAACTTCCTGGGCTACCACGGCTTCCCGGCCGTCATCTGCACGTCACCAAACGCCATGATCGTCCACGGCATACCGGGCGGCTACGTGCTTCTGGAGGGGGACATCCTCTCCATCGACTGCGGGGCCATTGTCGAGGGGTACCACGGCGACGCCGCCTTCACCATGGGCATCGGGGAGATCTCGGCCGAGGCCCAGAAGCTCCTCGCCGTGACCGAGCGCAGCCTGTGGGCGGGCATCGACCAACTCACGCGGGGCAATGCCCTGCACGAGGTGGGCCGGGCCGTCCAGGAGGTGGCCGAGGCCGCCGGGTTCAGCGTGGTGCGCGAGTACGTCGGCCACGCCATCGGCACCGCCATGCACGAGCAACCCCAGGTACCCAACTACTGGCCCGGGAACCGGGGCCCGACCCTGAAAACGGGCCATGTCTTCGCCATTGAGCCCATGGTCAACGCCGGCACGGCCGAGACCCGCCAGCTGGACGACGGATGGAGCGTTGTGACGGCCGATGGGCGTCTTTCGGCCCATTTCGAGCACACCATCGCCGTCACCGCGGAGGGGCCGGAGGTGTTCACGCTGGCCTGAACCTGACCCCCACCCAGCCCCGTTCCGGTGCGTCGCAGCGCTCCGGCTGGAAATTGTGGCCCATTGGGGTAGAATCTTCCGCTGGCTCTGGGCCAGGTCCTTTCGGGGGCCACCTGCCCGGCGGCCACACCCGATACCGCACCATTCCGGCCTCGCGCCGCTGGTGTGCTCGGAGGAACACCAAATCTGAACAGTTGAGGAGAGTCACCTGCCCAAGCCCAAGGAAGACGCCATCGTGCTCGAAGGCACGGTGGTCGAGCCACTGCCCAACGCGATGTTCCGTGTGGAGCTGGAAAACGGACACAAAGTGCTGGCGCACAGTTCGGGGAAGATGAGGATGCACCGCATCCGCATCCTTCCGGGGGACAAGGTGCAGGTGGAGATCACTCCCTACGACCTCAACCGGGGTCGTATCACCTATCGGTACAAGTAGCAGAGGACGAGGACGCGACGTGAAGGTTCGGCCAAGCGTGAAGCCGATCTGTGAGAAGTGCAAGGTCATCCGGCGCCACGGTGTGGTCCGGGTGATCTGTGACAACCCGCGCCACAAGCAGCGTCAGGGCTGAGGAGAGGATCGTATATGGCCCGCATTTCCGGAGTGGACATCCCCCGCGAGAAGCGTCTTGAAATTTCCCTGACCTATATCTATGGGATCGGGAACACCCTGTCGACGCAGATCTGCCAGGCCGTCGACGTCAACCCCTCGACCCGTGTCCGTGACCTGACTGATGAAGAGGTGGCCCGGCTGCGCACCTACATCGACGCCAACTTCCGGGTCGAGGGCGACCTGCGCCGCGACGTGTCCCAGGACATCAAGCGCAAGATGGAGATCAACTGCTACCAGGGTGTGCGTCACCGCAAGGGGCTGCCGGTCCACGGACAGCGCACGCACACCAATGCCCGGACCCGCAAGGGTCCGAAGAAGACCGTGGCCGGAAAGAAGAAGGTGAAGAAGTAGATGGCCAAGCCCACGAAGCAGGCCCGCCGCCCGCGCCGCAAGGAGCGCAAGAACATCAGCTACGGCGTGGCCCATATCAAGAGCTCGTTCAACAACACGATCGTCTCCATCGCCGACCCCGAGGGCAACGTCCTGGCCTGGGCCTCGGCTGGCAACGTCGGCTTCAAGGGCTCCCGCAAGTCCACCCCCTTCGCGGCCCAGCTGGCCGCCGAGGCCTGCGCCAAGCGCGCCATGGAGCACGGCGTGCGCAAGGTCGATGTCCTGGTCCGCGGTCCCGGCTCGGGTCGGGAGACCGCCATCCGCTCGCTGGCCGCCGTCGGCATTGAGGTCGTCGGTATCAAGGACGTCACCCCCATCCCCCATAACGGCTGCCGCCCCAAGAAGCGGCGCCGGGTCTAAGAGGAAATTCAATGGCCAGATACACCGGACCCGTCTGCCGCCTCTGCCGGCGTGAGCGGACGAAGCTGTTCTTGAAGGGCGAGCGCTGCTATTCGCTCAAGTGCCCCGTCTCCGAGGCGGTGACCGATCGTCACAGCCGTGCCTACCCGCCGGGTGAGCACGGGCGCGACCGCATGCGCCAGGGCTCGGAGTACCTGACCCAGTTGCGGGAGAAGCAGAAGGCGCGCCGGATCTACGGCCTTTTAGAGAAGCAGTTCCGCAACCTCTACGAGGAATCGAGTTCCCAGCCCGGGATCACCGGGGAGAACCTCCTGCGCAACCTGGAGCTGCGCCTGGACAATGTCGTCTTCCGGGCCGGATGGGGGGCCAGCCGGCGCCAGGCTCGCCAATTCGTGCGCCACGGCCACATCCTGGTCAACGGCAAGCGGGTGGACATCCCGAGCTACCGGGTGCGCAAGGGCGACAAGGTGGTACTCAAGGAAGCCACCCGGGCCAACTTCTCGGTCCGTCGCAACATGGACACCTTGGAGCGCCAGACCCCGGCCTGGCTGGAGACCGGCGACGCCGGCTTCAGCGTGGCCGTCTTGAACCCACCGCTGCGCGAGCACATCGACGAGCCCGTCCAAGAGCAGCTGATCGTCGAGCTGTACTCGAAGTAAGCCCGTGGCGCCCCGGCGCCGATCCGCCAACCGACCGTCCCCGAGCAACAGGAGTCACCACCATGCTGATCATTCAACGACCGACCGTGGAAGCAGTCGACGAGGAGCAGAGCAACCGGCAGCGTTTCGCTATCGGACCGCTCGACCCCGGCTTCGGCACCACGCTTGGCAATTCGCTCCGTCGCACCCTGCTGTCGTCCATCCCCGGCGGGGCGGTGACCCAGCTCCGCTTCGACGAGGCGCTGCACGAGTTCACCACGCTGCCCGGCGTCAAGGAAGATGTCACCGACATCATCCTCAACCTCAAGGACCTGCTGGTCCGCCTGGCCACCGACGAGCCGGTGACCTTGCGGCTTGACGTACGCGGCCCCGCCGACGCCACGGCCGGCGACCTGCAGATCACGTCGGACGTCGAAATCCTCAATCCCGATCTGCACATCGCGTCCATCAACGCCAAGGGGCGCCTGGCCGTCGACGTCACGGTGCAGCGGGGACGGGGCTACGTCTCGGCCGACAAGAACAAGCGGTCGTCGACCATCGGGATCATCCCGATCGACTCCATCTTCTCGCCCGTGCACCGGGTCACGTTCGACATTGAGCCGGTGCGCGTGGAGCAGTCCACCAACTTCGACCGCCTGGTGCTCGACATTGAGACCGACGGCACCATCACCCCACGGGAGGCGCTGGCCTCGGCCGGTGACACCCTGCGCAACCTGGTGGGCCTGGTGGCCGACCTGGAGGACGCGCCGCAAGGGCTGGAATTGGGCGACACCGGTTCGACCACGAGCGGCTCGCCCGACCTGGACCTGCGCATTGAGGAGCTCGACCTGTCCGAGCGACCCCGCAACTGCCTGAAGCGGGCACAGATCAACACCATCGGCGAACTGGTCGAGCGCACCATGGAGGACCTGCTGGCCATCACCAATTTCGGCCAGAAGTCGGCGGACGAGGTCGTGCAGCGCCTGGACGAGCGCGGGCTCTCGCTGCGCACCCGGGACTGATCGACCGTGCAGGGAACTCCCAAGCGCGGGCGCCGCATGGGCGGCACGGCATCCCACCAGAAGGCCATGCTGGGCAACCTGGTGGCCTCGCTCATCGCGGCCGAGTCCATTGTGACGACCGAGGCCAAGGCCAAGGCGCTGCGCCCGGTGGCCGAGAAGTGCGTGACGGCGGCCCGCAAGGGTGGCGTGCACCAGCACCGCCGTGTGGTGGCGCTGATCCGGGACAAGGACATGGCCCACAAGCTCTTCGAGGAGATCGGGCCCCGCTACGCCGAGCGTCCGGGCGGCTACACCCGCATCCTCAAGCTTGGCCCGCGCCCGGGCGACAACGCGCCAATGGCGCGGATTGAATTCGTCTAAGGGTGGAGGAACCCGCCGGCGCTGCCCTGCAGCGTTGGAGGCTCCTGGTTGCCTATAACGGCGCCGCCTTCCGGGGGTTCGCGGTCCAACCTGACGTGCCCACCGTGGCCGGCGTGCTGGGCCAGGCACTCGGGCGCACGGCGCGCCTGGCGTCACCGCCAACCCTCACCTGCGCCGGCCGCACCGATGCCGGGGTGCACGCCCGGGGCCAGGTGGTCCACGTGGACCTGCCTCCCGTGCCCTTCGACGGGCTGGGTCTGGCCCGGGCGGTCAACCGCCAACTGGCCCCCACCGTGGTCGTCCTCGAAGCGACGCCGGTAGCCGCCCACTTCGATGCCCGCCGCCAGGCCACGGCGCGGACCTATCGCTACCTGATCTGGAACGCACCGGCGCCCGATCCGCTCCTGGCTCCGCTGGCCTGGCACATTCGTGATCCCTTGGACGTGCGCGCCATGGCCGCCGCCTCCGACGTGCTGCTGGGCACCCACGATTTCCGCTCGTTCTGCCGGCGCAAGCCCGGCACCGCACCCAGCGAGCCCATTGTCCGGCGGGTGACCTGGGCCCACTGGAGCGAGGAGGGGGGTCCCGAGGTCGAGGACAGCACCGGGGGACGCCTCCTGCGCTTCGAGATCGTGGCCAATTCCTTCTGCCACCAGATGGTCCGCGCGGTGGTCGGGAGCCTGGCCGAGGTGGGGCGGGGGAACGGCAACGCCGCCACCGTGTTGGCCCGCCTGCGCCTCACGGACCGCCACCGGGCGCCCGACCCGGCGCCCGCCCACGGGCTCTGCCTGGTCAAGGTCAGCTACGACGCCGGGGACACCTGAGGTGGGCGGCTTGCCCACCCCGCCCGGGCGCCCTATCCTGGTACGTCGGCCCACGGGACCTCCGAGGGCCTGAGCCCGCCCCCCAGGGCAGGTTCTGCCACCAACCTGCTGCGAAAGATCGTTCTTGTGCGCACATTTTCACCCAAGGTTCCCGAGATCCAGCGAGCCTGGTATGTCGTCGATGCCGACGGCCTCGTCCTGGGCCGGCTGGCCTCCCAGGTGGCCCACATCCTGCGCGGCAAGCACCGTCCCTACTTCGCACCCCACGTCGACACGGGCGACCACGTCATCGTGGTCAACGCCGAGAAGATCGTCCTCACCTCGGGCAAGGCCGACGCCAAGATGGCCTACCGCCACAGCGGCTACCCCGGTGGCCTGCGCTCGACCAGCTACACCGAGCTGCTGGACAGAGCACCCGACGAACTGATCCGGCGCTCCATCCGGGGCATGCTGCCCAAGAACACGCTCGGACGCCAGATGTTGGGCAAGCTCAACGTCTACGCCGGCCCCGATCATCCCCACGCCGCCCAGCAGCCCGTGCCGCTGGAATTGCCCGAGTCCCGTCGGGCCGGCTGAACAGTCAGAAGGACACCATGCCCGCTCCACTCAGTCAGACCACCGGACGCCGCAAGCAGGCGGTGGCCCGCGTTCGCTTCCGCCCCGGCGCCGGCGCCATCACGGTGAACAAGCAGCCGATCGAGGCCTACTTCACGTCGGCCACCCACCGCATGCTCTTGACCGAGCCGTTGCGGGCCACCAACACGGCTGAGTCCTATGACATCGAGGCCACCATTAACGGTGGCGGCATCTCGGGCCAGGCGGGCGCCATGCGTCTGGGCATCGCCCGCAGCCTGTGCGAAATGGATCCCGAGCACCGGGCCGCGCTGAAAAGGCTCGGCCTCCTCACGCGCGATGCCCGCGAGAAGGAGTCGAAGAAGTACGGCCTCAAGAAGGCCCGCAAGGCTCCGCAGTACTCCAAGCGCTAAGCAGGTGGCGCCGGCACGATTCGGCACTGACGGGGTCAGGGGTGTCGCCAACGAGGATCTGACAGCCGAACTGGCTCTCGCTCTGGGTCGGGCCGTGGCCCGCGTGCTGCCCGCGCCGGCCTTCGTGGTCGGGCGCGACACCCGGCGCTCGGGACCGCTCCTCCAAGCCGCGTTCTCGGCCGGTCTGGCCACCGAGGGGGCCGACGCCTTCGACCTGGGGGTGCTGCCCACACCGGGCGTGGCCGCGGTGGCCGAACGCCGCAAGGTCCCGGGGGCCGTGATCTCGGCCTCCCACAATCCCTTCGCCGACAACGGGATCAAGCTGTTTTCCAGCCTGGGCACCAAGTTGCCCATGGATGTGGAAGCCGGTGTGGAGCGGGAGCTGGACGCCATTCTGGCCGACGCCGACGGCCCACCCCGCCGGCCCACCGGTCGCGGCGTCGGTCGCATCAGCACCGACCTCGAGGCGGGCCGTATCTACCGGGACCTCCTGGTCTCGACCATTGACGGGCGCACGCTCGAGGGGATGCACGTGGTGGTCGACTGTGCGAACGGTGCCGCCAGTGACGTGGCGCCCTGGGTGCTGGCCGAGCTCGGGGCACGGGTCACCACGCTGCACGACGCGCCCGACGGCACCAACATCAACGACAAGTGCGGCTCCACCGACCCGTCCCAACTCTCCCTGGCCGTCATGGAGCACCGGGCCGACCTCGGCCTGGCCCTCGACGGCGACGCCGACCGGGTCATCGCCGTCGACCACACGGGGACCATCGTCGATGGCGACGTGCTGCTGGCTCTCTTCGCCCTCGACCTGGCCGGCCGGGGCCGCCTGGCCGGCAACACGGTGGTGGTCACCGTGATGACCAACCTGGGCTTCCGCCTGTCCATGGACACCCATGGCATCGCGGTGCGGGAGACCGACGTGGGGGACCGCCACGTGCTGGCCGCCCTCGATGCCGACGGACTCTCCCTCGGGGGTGAGCAATCGGGCCACATCATCTTCCGGGCCCTGTCCACCACGGGTGACGGGGTGTTGACGGGGATCGCCCTGGCCGATCTGGTGCAGCGATCCGGACGCCCGCTGGCCGGACTGGCCGACGGCCTGGTGGAGCGGGTGCCCCAGGTTCTGGTCAATGTGCCCATCCCCCAACCCGAGCGGTTGGCCGACTGCACCGAGGTGTGGGAGGCCGTGCACAAGGCCGAGGCCGAGCTGGGCCACGAGGGCCGGGTGCTGCTCCGCCCCAGCGGCACCGAGCCGTTGGTCCGGGTCATGGTCGAGGCCCGTCTGGAGGCGCAAGCCAATGCGGTGGCCGCCCAGCTGGCCGGCCTGGTCGAGGCCGCATTGGGGCAGGTCTGAGCGTCACCAGGCCGATCCCAGATGCCCTGATCTCCTGGCTCTCTCCTACGCCAGTGCTGCCCTTGAGAGCGCGGCGGCTTCGCACATTGCATCAATCAGCACTGTCGGGGGAACGGGCTTCTTCAGGTACTTGTAGACCCGGTGATCGAGACGCTCTCGAAGTTCGGCGTCGAAGTCATAGGCAGACAACATCATGATCACTGGAGTCGTGGTGCTCGAAGCAAGAGCTTCGACCACAGCGATGCCGTCCCTTTTGGGCATCTGCACGTCGAGCAGGGCAACGCCGAAGGGCTTCTGGCCGAGTTCTTCCAGGGCAGCTTGACCGTCGGGGACCTCAGTGACGGTATATCCGACCGCTCTCAGTATGGCGGCGGACGTGTCACGTATCCCCGCGTTGTCGTCTGCCACGAGCACGAGGGCACTCGGTTCGGCTGTCACGGTGTCGCCTTGGCGGTGGGCTGAGGGAGGCGAATGGTCACGCGCGCGCCGCCACCAGGTCCGTTGTCAATGGAGACGGTGCCTTCATGGCTTTCGGTGAACCGTTTGACGATGGCCAACCCCAGGCCGGACCCGGTGACCTTGGTCGTGTAGAACGGGTCCAGGAGATGCTCGGCGTTCCCAGGGTCGATTCCCGCACCGCTGTCCTCCACGGTTATCTGGACGATGCCATGGCTTTGATTGCCCTCGAGCCGCAGCGAGCCCCCATCAGGCATGGCCTGATAGGCGTTGATGATGACATTTGTCAGTATCTGGACCAGTTGGGCCCGATCGGCTTCAACGACGACACCCAGGTCTCCGGTGACGACCTCGATCCCATCTGGTGGCGGGGTCGATTCAAGGACTTCGGCCACCACCGCGGCAAGGTCGAGGGGAACGGGGACGGATTCGCGTTCGCGCATGTAGGCCGTGAGGTCCTCGCACAGCGATGCCGCCCGGATCGTCTCCTTTTCTGCCCTATTGAGGTAGTCGTCGACCTCGGGAACGTCATGGCTGGCGAGACCGCTGCGGGCGAGGAACAGCAAATTGATGGCGGCCCCCAGTGGGTTGCGCAGCTCGTGGCCGATCACGGTCGCCATCTCCCCGACAGCAGAGACCCGCTCCTGGTGCACCAAGGATGCTTGAGTGGCCTTCAGTTCCCTGGTGCGCTCTTCGACGAGAGCCTCGGCATAGTGCCTTCGCCGGGCGAGGATCTCGATGGCGATCCCGATAATGAGGGCCATGAAGAGTCCGAGGATGAGAAGGATGAGTGGGGACGACTTGGCAAACCCTCCGATGAAGGGGTGGCGGGCCACGGCGACGAGCGTCCATTCAGAGGATCCCACCGCGACGCTCGCTCGAGCCGACGGGCCACGCAGTGGCAGGGAACTGCTGGTGCTGATCAGGAGGTTGTGTGTGGTGACGGGCCCGGGGCCGTAGAGCGTGATCCTCAAATGCTCGAAGGGCTTCCCGGACGTGAGCGAGACCGACGTGAACGGATTGAGAGTGAACTGTTCGTACACGATCAAGCCCGCCGGCACGGTAGAGCCGCCCAGGGCAAAACGGGCCGTGCTCAGTTTCCCGTTGAAGGTGACCGGCCCTGTGGTGAGCTTGGACCGAGCGCCCTGGACCGTGGACAGCACCGCTCCGCCGAGGACCTGGCCAGGATGGAACCCCTTGCCCGAAGCTGCCGTCACGACGTAGGCGGCACCGGTCCTTTTCACGAGGAGCGTTGCGATGGTCAGGGGCAGACCTGCCTCTGCGTGTGTGAAGGCAGAGGGTGACCCGTTGGTGGACGTCACGGTAGCGGCGGCGGAACTCAACAAGGTCCCCACCGCATTAAGGCTCTGCGATGCGAAGTCGGCTGCCTGGTTGGTGTTGGTCTGGAGCAGGGCCTCCTCCTGTTGATTGGTGTTGCGCTCGGTGAGGGCAAACCCAACCAGGGTCACGACGGCCAGGATCAGCGTGACCGACATGGTGAGCCACGAAGGGCGGAGGGGCCTGCTCGCCGACACGGTGACCTACTGCCTCTGTGCGGGTGGCATCCCAGGAGGGATGGTGTCGGGGCTCGTGCGCACAACAGCTTTTGCCAGCGTGGTCAACGACATCAAATCTCCCCTCAGTGGTGGTCCCACCTGCGGTGATTGCGTTCTCAATGTAGCACTGAGCCATCCAAATCCTTCCACCGTGCCTTTCGAAGGTGGCCTCAGGTGTGTCCATGTCCGGGTTGCCGGGTCTCATGGGCGCGGTCATTTGCCAGACCCGAGCAACTCTTCATTTTGTGTCGTGCTTCGGGGCGGTGCGTGCCGGAGGACTTGGCCGAACCACCGCACCAAACGTCCCCGGTAGCCTGGAGCGCTATGTGCGGCATTATCGGCGTGACCGGCGAGCCTGATGCACTGCCGCTGATCCTGGGGGCCCTGCACCAGCTCGAATACCGGGGCTACGACTCGGCCGGGGTGGCGCTCGTGGCCGGCGGGGAGATCTGGCGGGCCCGGGCCGCCGACGGAACGCATTCGGTGGCCGACCTGGCCGCCCTGACCGCAGACGCGCCCCGGGGGCACGCGGCCGCCATCGGCCACACCCGCTGGGCCACCCACGGGCACCCGACGCCGGAGAACGCCCACCCGCATGTCGACTGCACCGGCCGTCTGGCCCTCATCCACAACGGGATCATTGAGAACCACTCCGCGCTACGGGCCGACCTGGTGGCCAACGGCCACACCATGACCTCGGCCACCGACACCGAGGTGATGGTCCATCTGATTGAGCGGTTCATGGCCGAGGGCAGCGACCTGACCGCGGCCACCCGTCGCATGCTCGGCTCCGTGCGCGGGGCCTTCTCCATCGCGGTCATCTGTGCCGACGAGCCCGACACCATCGTGGCGGCCCGGCGCTCCACCCCGCTGGTCCTCGGGCTGCGTGACGGGACGGCCTTTCTGGCCTCTGACATCCCGGCCCTCATCGGCCACACCCGCGAGGTCTACGCACTGGCCGACGATGAATTGGCCGTGCTCACCCCGGGTCATCTCCACGTGACCACTTTGGAGGGGGCACCGGTCATCCCTGAGCAACTGACCATCACCTGGGATCTCGAGGCGGCCCAGAAGGGTGGTTTCCCCGACTACATGTCCAAGGAAATGGACGAGCAGCCGCTGGCGGTGGCCACCACGCTGCTCGACCGGCGGGGCGCCGGCGGCGAGCTGATCTTGGACGAGCTGCGTATCAGCGCCGACGAACTGCGCCGTATCGACAAGGTGTTCATCGTGGCCTGCGGCAGCAGCTACCACGCCGCGGCGGTGGCCAAGTACGCCCTGGAGCACTGGGTCAAGCTGCCCACCGAGGTCGACATCGCCAGCGAGTTCCGCTACCGCGACCCGGTGATCGGTGACCGCACCTTGTGCGTGGGCGTCTCCCAGTCGGGCGAGACGCTCGATACGTCCGAGGCCATGCGCGAAGCCTCCCGCCTCGGGGCCAAGGTGCTGGTGGTCTCCAACGTGGTGGACTCCTCCATGGCCCGCCACGCCGACGGCGTCCTCTACACCCGGGCCGGGCCCGAAGTCGGCGTCGCCTCTACCAAGTGCCACCTGGCCCAGATCGTGGCCCTCGAGATCCTCGGCCTCTTCCTGGCCCAGATCCACGGGACCCTCACGGCTCCCGAGATCGGCGAGATTCTCAACGCCATGGACGAGCTGCCCGCCCTGATGACCCGCACGCTGTCCCGCCGGCGCGAGGTCGACGAGGTGGCGTCCAAGTTGACCGATGCCCGCGACTTCTTCTTCCTGGGACGACACGTCGGGTACCCCGTCGCCCTGGAAGGCGCGCTCAAGCTCAAGGAGTTGGCCTACCTGCGCGCCGAGGGCTACGCCGCCGGGGAGCTCAAGCACGGGCCCATCGCCCTTATTGAGCCTGGTGTCGTGGTGGTGGGCATCGCCACCCGGAACCCGCTGTGGGAGAAGATGCTGAGCAACATCGCCGAGGTGCACAGCCGCGGGGCCACCGTGGTGCTGGTGGCCGACGACGGCGATGAGGAGGCGGCCGCGGTGGCTGACCACGTGCTGTGGGTGCCTCCCACCTCCCCACTGCTCTCGCCGGTGATCGGGGTGATCCCGCTCCAGCAGCTGGCCTACCGGCTGGCTCGCCTGCACGGGCATGATCCGGACCGCCCGCGCAACCTGGCCAAGACGGTGACGGTCGAATGAGCACGGTGTCTGAATGAGCGCCGTGTCCCCGAGCGCGCTGGGCCTGTGGGCCGAGCGGGGCGCCGCCAGGCTGGTCGGCGTGGGGGTCGATGCCGTCGACGTGCCGCGCTTCCGGCGCATCCTGGGCCGGCGCCCTGGGTTCGCCGCCCGCTACTTCACCGAGACCGAGCGGGCCGATGCCGGGCGGTCGGTTGACCCGACCGAGAGCCTGGCCGCCCGCTTCGCCGCCAAGGAGGCCGTAATGAAGGCCCTGGGCACCGGTCTGGGTGCCTTCGCCATGACCGACGTCGAGGTGCGCCGGGCTCCCGGAACCGGGGCGACCCGCAATGCTCCTTCCATCGTGCTGCACGGCGGTGCGGCCGCCCTGGCCGACGCCCATGGCGCGGGGCCGTTCCACCTCTCCTTGACCCACACCGCCGAGGTGGCCATCGCCTTCGTCGTCGCCGAACGGTCCTCGTCGTGCGCGCCGTCCTGACCCGGGACGAAATGCGCGCCGCCGATGCGGCGGCCCTGACCGAGGTCACGCACGAGACCCTGGTGGCCCGGGCCGGGACGGCGGTGGCCCACCGTGCCTTGCTGCTCCTGGGTGGCGCCTACGGGAGGCGCGTGACGGTGGTGGTGGGCAAGGGCAGCAACGGCGCCGACGGCCGCGTGGCCGCCGAGTACCTGACCCGTCGGGGCGCCCGGGTGACGGTGGTCGGTGCCGCCGACGCCCCGTCCGCATTGCCCCCCTGCGACCTGGTGATCGACGGCGCTTACGGCACCGGGTTCCACGGTGCCTACGACGCGCCCGTGGTGGCCCCGGGCACACCCGTCCTGGCCATCGACATCGCCTCGGGAGTCGACGCCGACACCGGCCGCGCCTCCGGCGCGGCCACCCGGGCCACGCACACCGTGACCTTCGCCGCCCTCAAGCCCGGTCTCCTCCAGGGAGACGGGCCGGGCCTGTGCGGCCAGGTGTCGGTGGCCGACATCGGGATCACCTTCCCTACATCGCGGGCCGCGCTGATCGAGGATGCCGACATTGCGGCCCTGCTGCCGGCCCGCCCCCGTCAGGCCAACAAGTGGACAAACGCGGTGGGCATTGCCGCCGGTTCGGTGGGCATGGAGGGCGCCGCCATCCTGTGCGCCCGTGGCGCCCTGGCCGCCGGCTCGGGCATGGTCCGCCTGGGCTCTCCGGGCAATCCTCCGGCGCCTTGGCCCGAAGAAGTGGTGCGCCTGCGCCTGCCCGAAGCAGGTTGGGCCGCTCCCTTCCTCGAAGCCGCTGCCAAGTGCCGGGCCGTGGTCGTCGGTCCGGGCCTCGGCACCGACCCCGCCACCATGGAGGAGATCCGCGCCGTCATCGCCGGCGCCCCGGTCCCGGTGGTCATCGACGCCGATGCCATCACCGCGCTTGGTGACATGCCGGACGCCCGAGCCCTGTTGGCCACCTGCAGCGAGCCCCGCATCCTCACCCCGCACGACGGCGAGTACGGCCGGCTCGCCGGCTCGCCCCCCGGTGACGACCGACTGGCCGCCGCCCGCGACCTGGCGGGCCGAATCGGTGCCATCGTCCTGCTCAAGGGTCCGCTGACCGCCGTGGCCGCCGTGGAGTCCTCTCCACCCGACGTGCTCCTCGCCTCTTCGGGGGTGCCAGCCCTGGCCACCGCCGGGAGCGGGGACGTGCTCACCGGTGTCATCGCCGCCTTTGTGGCCCGGGGAGTCACCGCCCATGGCGCGGCAGCCCTGGCGGCGCACGTGCACGGGCGGGCGGCCTCGCTCGGCCGGCCGGCCGGCCTGGTGGCCGGGGACCTGCCGGATCTCATCGCCCAGTGGCTCAGCACGGGGCCCGACCATGGGTGACGGCGCGGCCGGACTGACCCGGACCCTCCACGATGCCGGTGTGACCATGGCCCAGGGGCGCTCCCGGCCGGCCTGGGCGGAGATCGACCTGGCCGCCATCACCCACAATGCGTTCGTGCTCGCGCAGCTGGTGCGCCCGGCGCAGCTGTGCGCCGTGGTCAAGGCCCACGGCTACGGGCACGGCGGCCCGGTGGTGGCCAAGGCGGCCCTGGCCGGTGGTGCCCGCGCCCTGGCGGTCGCACTGGTTGACGAGGGTGTGGAACTGCGCCAACACGACGTCCCGGGCCCCATCCTCTTGTTGAGCGAATGCGGGGCCGATGCGGTGGACACCGCTATGGCCCACGGCCTCACCCCCACGCTCTACTCCCTTGAGGGAGTGGCCCTCTTTGCCCAGGCCGCCCGGACGCTCGGGCAGAGGACGGCGGTGCACGTGAAGGTGGACACCGGAATGCACCGGGTGGGTGCCCCGCCGTCGGAGGTCCCCGCGCTCGTGCAGGCCGTGACCGACGAGCCGCTCCTTCGGCTCGAAGGGCTGTGGACCCATCTGCCGGTGGCCGACGGTGAGAGCGAAGACGACCGCGCCTATACCTTGGGCCAACTCGACATGTTCGACCTCCTGGTCGCCGGGCTGGCCCGGGAGGGCATGGCGGCCGAGATCCTTCACGCGGCCAACACGGCCGGCTCCGTCGCCTTCCCCACCTCGCGCTACGACATGGTGCGGTGCGGGATCGGCCTCTACGGCCATCTACCCGGAGCCGCTGTCACGGCCGCCTTCGATGACGCGGGAGCTCCCACTCTGGTGCCGGCCATGTCGCTCAAGGCCCAGGTGGTGTCCGTGCGCACGCTGGAGGCGGGTGAGCGTCCCTCCTACGGGCGCCTGCGCCCGCTGCCCCGGCGCTCCTTGGTGGCCACGGTGCCCATCGGGTACGCCGACGGCGTGCCGCGCGCCCTCTTCGCGCCGGGTTACGCCGTCCTCATCGGTGGCGTGCGCCGCCCGCTGGCCGGCATGGTCACCATGGACCAGATCATGGTCGACTGCGGCGAGGACACCTCCGTGGCGCCGGGGGACGAAGTGGTGCTGCTGGGGCGCCAGGGCGACCAGGTGATCACCGCCGACGACTGGGCCGCCCTACTGGGGACGATCAGCTACGAAGTGCTCTGCGGTGTCGGGCCCCGCATGCCCCGCATCCCCGTCAACGCACCCCCGGCCTGACCGGTGGCTGCAACCGGCGGCACCGCACTCGAGCATTTGCGGGCCCTGGCGGCGGACTGCACCAAATGCCCGCTGGCCGCAGGCCGGACCCAGGTGGTGTTCGGCGTGGGTGATCCAGACGCCGAGCTCCTCTTTGTCGGCGAGGGGCCGGGCCGTGAGGAGGACCTGGCCGGAGAACCCTTCGTCGGCCGATCGGGCAAGCTCCTGGACCGCCTCGTGTGGGAGGAGATCGGCCTGACCCGCAGCAGCTGCTACATCGCCAACGTGGTGAAGTGCCGGCCGCCCAAGAACCGCGACCCGGCGCCCGACGAGATCGAGGCCTGCCGCCCGTACCTGGAGGAACAGATCAGGCTCATCGACCCGTCCGTGATCGTGACGCTCGGCAACTTCGCCACCCGACTGCTCCTCCATAGCTCCGAGGGCATCCGCACCCTGCGCGGTGCGGCCTTCCCCTACGGCACCGGTCATCTGGTGCCCACCTACCACCCGGCGTACGTGCTGCGGGCCGGCGGGGAGGCGATGGCCGAGATGCGGGCCGACCTGGTGCGCGCCAAACGCCTGATGGCCCCGACTTCTCCATGACCTGGCCGCTCACTCTGGCCACAGATTCGCCCGACGCCACCAGGGACGTGGCGGCGCGCCTGGCGTCCCTGTGCACGTCCGGGGACGTGGTGCTGCTCATCGGCGACCTCGGTGCGGGCAAGACAGTCTTCGCCCAGGGCTTTGCCGCCGCCCTCGGCGTGGCGGGTCCGGTGACCAGCCCGACCTTCGCTCTGGTCCGCCAGTACGCCTGCGGTCCTGACAGCCCGGCCGAGACGCTGATCCACGCCGACGTCTACCGCACCGGCTCCGTCTCCGAAGTGGCCGATCTCGCCCTGGCCGAGATGGTGGAGGACGAGGCCATCGCCCTCGTCGAGTGGGGGGATGTGGCGGCGCCCGCCCTGGGCGATGATGCGCTGGAGATCACGTTGCGGGTCCCGGCGCATGCAGCCTCAACCGACGAGCGGACCATCTGCATCTCGGGCCGGGGAACGTGGTCCGGGCGCGCCGGCGAGGTAGCGAAGGTACTGGAGAGTATGTCGGGGCGGGTGGCGCCATGAATATCGTGGCCATCGAGACCGCGACCGAGGCCGTCGGCGTGGCGCTCTGCACCGAAGACGGGGTTCGGGCCGAGGTGACCGTGGCCGGTCGCCGGCGCCACGTGGAGTCGTTGGCACCGGCCATGGAGCACCTCTTCGACCAGGTTGGGCTGAAGGCGGCTGACCTCAATGCCGTGGCGGTCGACGTGGGTCCCGGGCTTTTCACCGGCCTCCGGGTCGGGGTCTCGGCCGCCAAGGGGCTGGCGCAGGCGCTGGGACTGGGTGTCATCGGACTGACCAGTCTGGAAATCCTCACCCGGGCCGCGGTACAGGCCGGTCACCGCGGACTGGTGCTGGCCGTGGTGGACGCCCGGCGGGCGGAGGTGTTCGCGGCCCTGTGCGACGTGCACGCTGATGGGAAGACCACGGTCGAGGTCGTCGCACCTGGCCTTTTCGCGCCGGCTGACCTGGCAAGAGTGCTCGGTGAGCTGGGTCCCCCGGCCGTCCTGGCCGTGGGAGGGGGAGCGCAACGCTACGCCGAGGTCCTGGGTCAGGTGCCCGGGGTCACACCGGTCATGGACGGACTGTCTTTCCCACCGCCCTCGACCCTGCTCAATATGGCCCTTGAGAATCTTCTCGAGGGAATATCGCCGGTTGACCCCCGCCACGTAGTTCCCCTCTACATGCGTGAGGCGGACGCACGAAGCAACTTTGCTCAAATCAGGCGCGCCTGAGTCCGCCGCGCCCATGGACCTGAGAATTGAAAAACTGAAGCGGCGGGACCTGCGCTACCTGCTGCCTATCGAGAACAAGGTTTTCCCCGAGCCATGGACGGTGGGGGTCTTCAACTCGGAACTGGCCTTACGGCATGGTCGCCTCTATCGCGGTGCCTGGGATGGAGAACACTTGGCGGGATACATCGGCTTCCTCATGGTCGATGACGAGGCGCACATGACGACCATCGCCACCGCGCCCGATTACCAGCGGGCCGGGGTGGCCAGCACCCTCATCATTGACGGCATCCGCACCCTGCTCATCATGGGGGTGAAGCATCTGTCCCTCGAGGTGGCGGCCCACAACGAACCGGCCCAGGCGCTCTACCGACGTTTCGGCTTCGCGCCGGTCGGCGTGCGCAAGCACTACTACCCGGTCACCGGTGAGGACGCCTTGGTCATGTGGGCCTACGACATCGACTCGGCCGAGTACCAGCGCCGGCTGGAGGACCTGGGTCTGGAGCATCGGTCCGACGATGGGAACGTCCACCGCTAGGCCGGAAAGACCCAGGTCGGCGCGCTGGGGTGGATCCCTGAGCATGGGCTCCCCGGCACGCGTAATGTCGGCAGCAGCCAAACAAAGGGGAATGCAATGTTGCTATTGACGTCCTGGAAGGGTCGGCCGCTCTCACCCGAGCAGTCGAACCGAATGATGCAGGTATGGGGCAAGATCGAGGCGGCGATGGCGGAAAACCCCAATGTGGAAAGGCTGTGCTGGTACATCACCAGTGACGGCTCGGGTGGCGTGACCGTGACCAAATCAGCCGACGCCGATGCGGCCAACGCCTTCGAGCTAGAGACCAGCCTGGCGCTGAGTGAATTCCTCGAATTCGAGTCCAAAGTCGTGTTGGATCTCGACACGGCCATGGGACCAATCCTCAAGGCCATGGAGCACATCAACGGCTGAGTAAGCGCGCGGCCCGCGCCGCGCCACACGTTGCCGGATGATCAGCAAGGACAGGACCGTCTACCTTCGCGCCCCGGCCACAATGCACCGGGCTTTGGGTTACGGACGCGTGCAGATGCGCTCGAGCGCGTCGGTGATGGCACCGAGCGGATCCCTGGCCGCGATCTCCGCCTGTAACTCCTGCGCCCGCTGCCGGTAGGAGGGCGTGGCCAGCAGGCGACGGACCGCCTTGGCGATCCGCTTCGGCGACGGCTTGCCGGTGCGCAGGTCGATGCCCGTGCCGGACCAGTGCACGCGGGCCGCCACCTCGGGCTTGTCCTCGCTGTCGCCCGCCACCACCAGCGGGACGCCGTGGGCCAGCGCCTGCTGCACCCCGCCATAGCCGCCGTTGGTGACCATGGCGTCGACGTGGGGCAGCAGGCGGTCGTGGGGGATGAAGCGCTCCAGCCGGACGTTGGCGGGCAGACCCCTCCGCAGCGGTTCGGGGTCCGGACCACCGGTCGTGGCCACGACGAGCACGTTCTCGCCGCACAGGGCGTCAATGGTCGGACGGAGTAGCCGGCCCAGATCGGCGTTGTCGAGAGTCCCCTGGGTCACGTGGACCACCGGAACACCCCGCGTGAGGTCGCCCCACCACGGCGGCGGGTCGAAGTCCGTCGAGGGCGGGGCCAGGATGGGCCCGACGAAGCGGACCGACCGCTCCAGGTCCGAGCGCGGGTACTCGAAGCCGGCGACGCAAGCTTGCAGGTAGACATCCACCACTTTGGGGGCCAGGTCGATGAGGTAGCCGTGGAAGGGCGCTGATCCCGCCTCGGCCAGGCACCGCTGGGCCAGTTGTTGAATGTCGCGCAGGACGACGTGCTCGGTGGCCCAGTTCATGACGCGGTTGCGCAGTCGGAGCACCGGGCTGTTCCCCGGCTGCATGGCCACGCCGAAGGGTGCCGTGTCGCGGCTGGCGCCGGCGAAGGGCATCACTCCCACACAGGCGAGGGCGGGTCGATCGGCACGCGGTCCGAGGGCGAGCGGGAGGGCGCCGAAGAACATGGTGTCGACCACGATGGCATCGGCGGGGAAGCCGTCCAGGATCTGGCGCAGGCCGGCGTACTGGCCCGGGAGAGGGCCGACGAAGATGCGACGGAGGTCGTCCTTCACGCCGCGCACGCCCCGCTTGGACGACGCCTCGCGCTCAAGATTGGCCACCATCAGGTCGTGGGCGTCGTACCCGGGGGCAAAGGGGACCAGGCGGGCGCCGGTGGCGGCCACCTGGTCGCGGTAGTGCCCGGTGGTGAAGAACACGACCTCGTGCCCGTCGGCCACCAGGCGCCGGGCCAGGGCCAGCAGGGGTGCGGTGTGCCCGTGGGCGGGCGTGGTGCAGAGGACGAAGCGCCTCGGCGTCACCGCTCGAGCACGGCTCCGCTCCACGGAGGCATCTCAAGCGTTCCTTCGACTGCGGTTCCCTCCAGGGCCCGGTCGGTGCCCAAGGTCACGGTCCCGCGCAATGCGCTGATTGCCTGCGGCGCGTCCGACATGTTGACGACCACGGTGGTGTGGCCGCCCCTCACAAAGGCCCATGTCCCCTCGGGCGAGGAGAGCGATCGGTAGGGGCCGACGGACAGGTCATCGCTTCCGGTCCGCAGGGCGATGGCCCGCCGGGTGAAGGCCAGCACGGAATCGGGCTCGGCCTCTTGATCGGCCACGTTGCAGGCGGTCGGGTCGCCCATGGGGAGCCAGGTCGGCACGCCGGGCTCGGTGAAGCCACCTCCGGGCGCATTGGCCCAGGGCATCGGGGTCCGTTCGGGGTCGCGGCCCTTGTAGTGCGGCCAGAAACGGATGCCGACCGCATCGAGCACGTCCGTCTGTTCTATGGGTCCATCGGTCAGGCCGATCTCGTCGCCCTGATAGAGGAACGGAGTGCCCCTCAACGTGAGGAGGAGCAAGAGGGCGCAGCGGACCCTGGACAGATCGCCGCCGGCCCAGCGCGTGGCCAGCCGCGACACATCATGATTGGAGCCCGTCCAGATGGGCCAGGCACCCGGGGCGAGCAACGTCTCTGTGCGTTCGACGATGGTGCGCATCGCTCCCGCGTCGAGGGGCGCGTTGATGAAGGGGAAATTGAACCCGCCGTGGAGCTCATCGTTGCCGCTGCCGTAGAACTGGGCCAGCACGCTGAGCTGTTCGACGTTGGTCTCTCCGATGAGCAAGCGGCCCGGCGCATAGGTGTCGGCCAGGGCACGCCAACGCATCAAGATGTCGTGCGCCTCGGGCCGATCGGAGTTGTAGACGGATTTCACGCCCATGAGTCGCTGTTCGATCGGGTCGTCCGCTGTCGCCGGGGGATTGTCCCGCAACTCGGCGTCCTTGATCATCATGTTGCACACGTCGATGCGAAAGCCCGCCACGCCGCGGTCCCACCAGAAGCGCACGATGTCGTCGAAGGACTCACGCACATCCTCGCTCCACCAGTTCAGGTCGGGCTGCTGCGTCTCGAAGTTGTGCAGGAAGTACTGCCCGCTGGCCCCATCGAGCTCCCAGGCCGATCCACCGAAGATGCTGACCCAGTTGTTCGGCGGACCTCCCCCGGGCGAGGGGTCCGACCAGACGTAATAGTCCCGGTAGGTTGCCGTCGGGCCGGAGCGGGCGTCGACGAACCACGGGTGTTGATCACTGGTGTGGTTGGGCACCAGGTCGAGCAGGACGGCGATGCCCCGCCTGCCCGCCGCACGCACCAGGGTGTCGAGGTCAGCGAGCGTCCCGTAGTCGGGATCGATGTCGCAGTAGTCGGCCACGTCGTAGCCCCAGTCGCGATTCGGTGACACGGTGACGGGGGAGAGCCAGATGCCGGCCACGCCCAGGCGTTCCAGGTAGTCGAGGCGGCTGATGATGCCCGGCAGGTCGCCCACACCGTCGCCATTGGAGTCAGCGAACGAGCGCGGGTAGATCTGGTAGAAGACGCCGCCGTGCCACCAACGGTCGGGGTCGCCGGTCTGGCCCATCAGACCGACCCCACCGCGGTCATCCCGCCATCGACGACCAGGCTGGTCCCGGTGATATAGGCCGCGTCGTCGGACAACAAGAAGCACACCACCGACGCGATGTCCGCCGGTTGGGCCAGGCGACCCAGCGGGGTGTGGCTGATCAGGTTCTCCCGGGCGCCCGGCATCTCTAGCAGCGGGGCGATGAGCGGGGTGTCGACCGCGCCGGGGCAGACCGAGTTGACCCGGATGCCATCGGGGCCGAGCAAGGCGCAGGTGGCGCGCGTCAAACCGAGCAGTCCCGCCTTCGAGGCGCAGTAGGCGGGGAGGAACGCGTTGCCTACGAAGGCCTCGATGGAGGACACATAGACGATGGCCGATCCCGGGTTGGCTTCGAGGAGTGACTCGTGCAGCGCACGGGTGAGGGTGGCGCCGGCGCGCAGGTTCACCTGGAGAACCTGGTCCCAGGCGTCGTCGTCAATGAACGTCACCGGCATGGGCCCGCCGATTCCGGCGGCGTGGACCAGTCCCCCGATGGGGCCCACCTCGGTGCGGGACCGCTTGACCGCTGCCTTGAGGGTGGTTGTCTTGGTGACGTCGACCTTGATCCCGACCGCTGGCACGCCGTACTCGTCGCTGCAGCTCTGGGCCACCCGGCGGGCCGCCGCACCGTCGCGGTCCCACACGGCGACGGCACGCCCCGTCTCGGCCAGCAGGCGCGCCGTGGCCTGGCCGATACCCGAGCCCCCGCCGGTGACCACCACTGCGGTGTTCGGGGTTGACGGGTCACCGCCATGGGTGCGCCGCCTTGCCGCCCTGGGTGCTCTGCGGGCGGCCGGACCCGAGGTGGAGGTCCCGGTCCGACCCCCGGGCGACGTGCGGGGCCGCTTGGCCGTGCTCGGCGGGGCCGGGTTCTTCCTGCTCACTGGCGCCATGAATGGACCCCTTCGAGGATTGGTGCCCGGGAGCGCACAGACGGGACGCCGGGAGGCCCCGTGCTAGATCCGGCCGGCGGCCACCGATGTCAGGTGCGCGGCCAGAGACGCCGGGAAGACGGGCCCGTAGCCGTAGTAGGTGATCTGCTCGCCCAGCTGTCCCTTGATGAAGAAGACCATGATCATGTTGAGCTTGAGCGTCACGCCTCCAGAGGAGACGGGCGCCCCGATCGCGAAGGCCGACGTTCCCTTCTGCGAGGCGGCATGGACCACCGTGATGGTGCCCACGGTCGTTCCCTTGGGAGCCCCCGACACGATCTGGGTCTTGAACGTGGTGTTCATCAGCGTGGCCATGCACGCGGGAGTCTTGGCATTGGAGATCGCCGCGTACTGCGCGTGGGCGACCTTGGTCGAATGGAAGATCGATACGTTGTCATCCACCTCGAGCGTCTGGTCCTTGCTGGTGAAGTTGGGGCTGTTCACCGAGGGTGGATTCGAGGTGATGAGGCTGGAGGCCACCCCGATGCAGCCGGCCAGTTGCTTGGCCCCGGGAAAGTTGCCCCCTCCTCCGTTCGTGTGCTTCACCGCCGTCCAGCCCTTGGGCATGTCGGTGAGGAGTAGCAGGGTCTTGTTGGCTTGCGCCTTCGCCGATGCGGTGGAAGCCCCAGCCGCCCCAGCCACCGCGCCGAGCAGCAGCCCGGCGGCAAGCACCAGGGCCCCGCCCCGTGTGGTGAGGACCCTCGAGTATCGGTTCATCGGTGCGACCATCCAATCTTGGGCCATCCGGGGGAACTTCCCACCTGGCGAGAGCCGTCAGGATAGAGGGTGCCAGACCCGGGGTGCCCCGCTCTTGCCCCGCCCCCCCGGGCCCGCTATCTTTGGCACTCTCAACCCGAGAGTGCTAANNGGAGGCCCGTTCAGATGAAGTTGCATCCGCTCGATGACCGGATCGTCGTCCGGCCCGGCGAGTCTGAAGAGACAACCGCGTCCGGTCTTGTGATCCCCGACACCGCGAAAGAGAAGCCCCAGCAGGGCGAAGT